>PXPA01000035.1:19130-20121 GCA_003022255.1 Parcubacteria group bacterium SW_6_46_9
AACGGTGACTGGCGAACGAGCCGATGCACTCCGGATTCATACTGTAACTTTCCGTACACACCGTCACCGACAATGTCAGCCGTTAATTTTTTCAAGCCATTACGATCGTTTCTGCTTTGGCTGACAATCTTCATCTTCCAGCCCTGGCGCTTGCAGTACGCCTTATACATCTCAACAAGCTTGCGCGCAAAGTCTTCAGCATCGAGCCCGCCGGCTCCGGACACGACTGACAGTACCGCATTGCGCTTGCCAAACGAACCGACAAATTGCTTTTTTTCTTTCAAGCGTTCGTACTCAGCAACTGTCTTTTTTGCTGATTCTTTATCAGTCCAAAAGTCCGGCTGGTTCATTTCCTCCCGCAGCTTCTCAAGCCGCTTTTCAATTTCTTCTGTCGATTCCATATCCGTATTATACAGTACTCCCCGCTTTCCGTCGCTTGGAATCTAGGCTGATATTAGTTTGCTGAAGCAGAGACTGTACCGCGCAGATCATAGCAGGTAGACCCGCTTGATTGTGAGTTTGCGTGGCAGACAGCTCCTGATCCGTCAAATCCGCTCCGGAAGCTACCGGTTGTTGAGTTGTAATCGGCATCATCCGGTGCCTGCTGGCTGGATAATGTGTTCAGCGTTGCCCCCAGGTGGTACACTGTCTGGGCTTGATTGACCGCATACGCGTACGGATTATTTGTCTGCGGATCGGTTGGTAGTCCCGATAAAATATCGCTTTGACTGCTGGCAAGCTCGTTTAAATTCGCCGGATAGCTTCCGGTCTCGTTCGTGTACGATTGCAGCGCCACCCGCAGCTGCTGTAGGTCATTTATTCGCAGCTGATCCTGGCGGCGAGCATCTGCCTGCTGATTGCTGTCGGTTGTATTTTGGTCAGTAGATGTTGATTGGGTGTTATCCGTGGTAGTAGCAGTTGCACCATTGTCAGTCGAGGTGGACTGAGTGATTTCCGGATCGTCTGTTGTGTTGAACCCAAAAGCGTCAGC
>PXPA01000036.1 GCA_003022255.1 Parcubacteria group bacterium SW_6_46_9
GTCTATTTTTTTCGATTAATATAATTCTGGCACTTCCTTAGCAAAACTGTATACAGCACAAATTCCGGGCATGCTCTAACCGAGTGAGCACCCCGCTTCTGAAGTGACTCCGCAACGAAAAATGCATGGACTATGATTTTCGTGAGGACTGAGCAAAAATTCACGCCGGGAATTTTTGCGTGCACTTCAGAAGCGCGGGTGCAAACGCCCGTTAGATTCCGGAAGAAATATTGTATATCGGCATGAGAACGGATGCCAGCAGTCCACCAACACCAAGACCCAAAAGCAGTATCAATGCCGGTTCAATTAAGCCAACCAGCGAGTCGACGGCGTTTTCAACCTCGCGACGATAGAAATCCGAAAGCGTCTCAAGAATATTTCTCAGCTCTCCGGTTTCCTCACCAATCCGGACCATCTGAACCATAATACCAGGTATCTCTTTGTGGCCATCAAGCGCCTCGGCGATTGATAAGCCGCTTTTGATGTCTGCGACCGCTTGCCTGAGAATGTCCTCATACACATCATTTTCCATGATGTCAGCCGTTATTTCTAAGCCGCGGGTCATCGGGATGCCGGATGCCAGCATGGTGTTCATGTTATCGGTTATGCGAGACAAGTAGAGCTTGCGGTACAAATTACCGATGTAAGGAATTTCAATCTTCAGCTCGGAAAGCAAACGCTTTCCGTCTTCAGTTTCGGTAACGTAGTACCAGAGCCCGTATCCGGCCAACGCAAGGAAGACAAGCAAGTACAGCCCGTAGGCAACAAGAAAGTCAGACATGCCCATAACTACCTGTGTGTACACCGGCGGTGTCTGGTCTGACGCTTCGATAATCTGGGTAATATTGGGGATAATCGTTGTCAGCATCAGCACCATAACCCCGATAAAGGTGAGGACTACAAACGCCGGATAAATTAGGGCGTTTTTGGTTTTATTGATCAGTTCATAATTCCGATCAAGGTAATCGGCCAAATACAAAAACGTCTCCGAAAGTTTTCCGGTCTCCTCACCGGACTTGACCATGTTGACGTAAAACTCCGAGAAAATATCTTCATGCTTTGCCATCGCATCAGAAATACTGCTTCCGCCTTTGAGATCGGAGACAACATCCTGTAAGGCGTCCCGGAGTTTGGGGTTGTCGGTTGCATTGCTAAGCAGTCGAAACACCTCAAGCGCGGACACATCGGCCTGAAATAAAGTCGCGATCTGCCGGGACAAAATCACCACCTCGCGGTTGGAGACACTCTCAAAGAACTTAATGCGCCGCTCCCAGATCGGCACAGTATCCTCTTCTTTTTCAATATTCAGGATCGTTAGATCGCGCCGCTGCAACGTGCTAATTGCCGCGTCCTCGTTGAACGCCTCTATCGTGCCACTTTTTTCTTCACCTTCGCTGTTTACTGCTTTAAAGACAAAACGCATGGTTGGTTAGGATTTCGTTAGATCATTCGCTCTAGCTGACGTGGCTTAAGCGTCCACCGGCGGGCCTCCTCGACAGTTACCTCCTCTGCTCGGATAAGGTTCGCCAGTGACTGGTTCATGCTGACCATACCCGAATCGGCACTCGTCTCAATTACCGTGTCAATCTCATGGGTTCGCCCTTCACGAATCAAGTTGGCCACCGCTGTGTTGTTGATCAAAAGCTCATAGGCCGGAATGCGTCCACCACTAATTCGTGGAACTAACCGCTGAGAAAGGATCCCCGACAGGCTTGAGGCCAGTTGAGCGCGAATTTGCTCTTGTTGTGTGGCCGGAAAGGTATCAATTATGCGGTCAATAGTCTGGGCGGCATCGTTTGTGTGTAGAGTTGAGAAGACCATATGGCCAGTCTCACCGGCTGTTACCGCTGCCGACATTGTCTCCCGGCCACGCATCTCACCGATCATAACCACGTCCAGATCCTGCCGGAAGACGCTGTTAAGTGCTGAGTTGAAGTCAGGAGTATCAATACGGACTTCCCGCTGATCGATAAACGACTTATCTTCTTCGTACATGTACTCAATCGGATCCTCGATTGTCACAATGTGTTCAGCGCGGTTGCGGTTTATACGGTCAATCATTGAAGCTAAGGTTGTCGTCTTGCCTTGCCCGACCGGGCCAACTACCAAAAAGAAGCCCTGCTTTTGAGTGGTGAATCGCTTCAGTATGTCAGGCAGGTTCAGCTCATCTAAGGTTCGCACTTCCGGCGGAATCAACCGCATCGCCAGCGCCGGCACGCCACGCTGGTAGTACGCATTACAACGAAACCGTATCTTCTCGCTAAACGTAAAGGAAAAGTCGAGGCTACGCTCGCGGGTAAAGCGGTTCATTTCATCATCAGAAAGTATTTCGTTGATAATCTCGCCGACAGTTGTGACTGATCCTGTATCGGCGATAGCTTGTCGGCAATACGGATGATTGGCCGCCGGTCAGTACTAAGGTGGATATCCGATGCGTTACGATCTAACGCTTTTTGTATTACTGCGTCAATTATTTGTTCGCTATTGGCCATATTATTGATTGTAAATACGAGTAATCTCGTGGAGAACCTCTGACGGTACGTTGTTAGCCTTTATTATATACCCATCGATATCGAATACTTGTGCTTTATCAACATCCTCCGGCTGCCCTTGGTTGCTGAGAATGATAACCACACTTTCCTGATCATGGTTTTCATAAAACTGCTCAAGAAACTTAGCACCGTCCATTTCCGGCATAATCATGTCTACAAGAACAACATCAAAGTCTTTTTCTGCCAACATCGCAAGAGCCGCTGTGCCGTTTTCTGCTGGTGTGACGTCAATTCCCGATTCGGAAAATTTAGTTGAGTAAATATCCCGAATAAATTCGTCATCGTCAACAAGCAGTATATTTTCCGGTTTGTTATCTTCCGACATAACACAGTTCTATTATAACTTACCGACCTCCTCAAACGGCACTGTGCCGTCAAACGCTTTCAGCAAAGCATCCTCTTTCATCGTCAGCATGCCGTTAGCTCGTGCAGCATCGGTAATCTCTGCTTCATCAGCACCATCAAGTACAACTCGCTCTATCTCGTCGTTAACCTCCAGCAGTTCAAACACGGCAGTCCGGCCGGAAAGGCCAGTTGGACAGTCCTCAGTGGCCTGGGGTTCGTACACGTGATCCGGTACTGTTATATCTTTGCGGTACGTTTCCGGTAGATCATTAAACTGATCTTCTATCATTCGTTTAATACTGCCCTCGATCGGCTTTGGTTTACCCGCCCCGTCACAAAGCGTCCGCACTAATCGTTGAGCAATTGCCAGAATGAGCGTCGGTGCTATCAGATACGGGTCGATACCCATATCAACCAGGCGCGGGATCACGCCGGTGGCACTGTTTGTATGGATTGTCGAAAACACAAGATGGCCGGTAAGGGCGGCCCGCACAGCCAGCCGAGCGGTTTCTTCGTCACGAATCTCACCGACCATGATGACATCCGGATCCTGTCGTAGTGTTGTGCGCAGTCCGTTAGCAAATGTGTAGCCAATTTCCGGCTGCACCTGTGACTGGTTAATGCCATCCAAATTATACTCAACCGGATCCTCAAGCGACAAAACATTCAGGCTACCGGTGTCGATCTTTTGCAACATTGAGTACAACGTTGTCGTTTTACCGGATCCGGTCGGGCCGGAAATAAGAATCATGCCGTACGGACTGTGAATTGCATCAGTGATCTTCTCTCGGTTATCTTTTGTTAGCCCAACATCTTCTAAGCCAATAATACCCTTCTCCGGGTCAAGAATCCGCAGAACGATTTTTTCTCCGTAATACGTCGGAAACGTAGAAACGCGGAAATCAATTTTACGGTCATTGATATGCGCGCTGAACCGTCCGTCCTGGGGTTTGCGTTTTTCGTCCAACTTCATCTCGGAAAGAATCTTAATTCGGGCAACAACCGCCGACAGTACGCTCATCGGCAGTGTCAGGCTGGTGTGTAGTTGGCCGTCAACCCGAAAGCGAACGCGGATTTTGCTTCCGACCGGTTCAATATGGACATCTGAGGCCCCACCTTCTGTAGCATACCGCAAAATAGTCGCTACAATTTTCGTGACCGGTGCATCTTCAATCACCTCATTGGCTCCGGTGTCCTCGCCAACATTTTCTACTTCTTCAGATATCTCCTCCTCTTTATCAGAAAGCTCCGATTCCAACGCCGAAATTGCTCCGCCAACCTCACCGGACAAACTGCCCCCGCCGGCTTTCAGCTCGTCAAAATGCTTCTCGGCAATTACATACATCTTGAACGGCCGGTCATGCTTGGAGGCCACAAACTGAACGGCATCACGAGCCTCAATATCACCAGGATCAACAAATCCCACCTCCAGAGTGTCGTCCTTAAGCCCCAACGGCAGTACCTGGTACTGCTCGATTGAGTTTTGCGGGATCATGTTAATGACCTGAGACGATATTTTTTCGTCACGTAAATCCCGATACGGCACACCAGACACCTCGCTTTTAGCCTCCAGAATATCCTCGATTGATACCCCGTGTTCGGCCAGTATTTTTGTCTTCGATGCTTGGTCATGTTGGGCCTTTTCGCGAATCCGTAACGCCTCATCCTCGGTTATCTGGCCCGTTTTTTGTAACGTATCAAGAAGCTTCATACGAAACCAAAAATTTTTATTTTATGCTAGCTACCCTCGTTGGTTGAGCTTGTTGCCGATCCTTGATCTTGATTGCCGGCTTCCAGTAGCTGATCAACTGATGTTGTACCCTGAGAACTTGTGGCCGAATCTTGAGGGTCAGACAGATCTATATCCATATTTGCGTCTATTTTTGAAACATCTGCCGGATCAACAACTCCAGCCGGCGCAAACGGATTCGGCCGTCCGACCGATTTCGGCTCGATGGCGATACCAAAGTTCTTTAAGCTACGAAACGCATCAGAGCGAAGAAACTCGGTATCAATGGTGATATCCTCAAGCTCGTTGAGCCGCTGCAGTGTTTGGCTTTGGTCGGCATCAAGCGTCGTTGTTGCTTGTAATGATCCGGATACATTACGTGTTAGTTCGCCGATATTACTATCTGATTGCGTATAGAAAACATACCCCCCAACAGCCAACACGGCGAGCAAAACAACTCCGGCAGTTATTTGGTAGACACTATTCATGATGAATCCTGATTACGCCAGTACGTTTGCAGACTAATACTGTACTCATTAATTCCGGTGCCTAGATTCGTCTCGTTGTCTTCTGAAGACGGCTCAACGGCCGACTTAAGGGTAAACTCAGTAATATCCATCAGCCGAGAAGAGCGCTCAATATCACTAAGAAAATCCTGAATATCTTCGTAAGACCCGGCCACCGAAAACGATGCAGTCAGTGTATTGTAATTCGTAGTGTTCTCACTGCCTCCCGACCCGCCGAATGCCTCCGGCGCCCCACTGAAGGATACGCCCTCGACACTCATACCGTGCTGAGCAGCTATCTGATCGAGTTCGATCAAAAACCGCACCGTGTCAACTGTTTCCGGCAGAATACGATCAAGCCGAGACAGCTGATCGTTGGTTATTTTGTCTCGTTTTTCCAGCTTATCACCAAGCTGTGCTTGTAGCTCGTTTACCTGTGATAGCGTTTTATCGTACTCACTTACCTGGCTTTGCAAATCCTGAATATCAGCGTATGTCGGCTTCAGGTACCAGAAAAAACCAAAGCCAGTGAGCAAAAGAAATAAGATTGGGTAAATCAGTTTGCGCATACGTATTAGGAACTACTCATGTTAGTGCGTGTATACAGAAGCTCTTCTTTC
>PXPA01000037.1 GCA_003022255.1 Parcubacteria group bacterium SW_6_46_9
CGATACACCGACTCACTGAAAGCCGGAAAGCCGGGCACATGCTCATACATCCACCGCCACCATCCGGATTCGCCATACGATAACAGAACAAAAACCGCCTCAGCACCGGACGTTACCTCACCATCCGGCTCGATAAACTGCACCGCCTGGCGAGCTTGGGTTTTCGTAACCTCTGGAAAGTCATCAACCGCTTTCTGGTACGGGCGAAAGGACACCTGATCATCCACGTTCTTTTTCCATCGCCGGACCCACGTCCGGCAGAATCCGCAGTCACCGTCAAACAGGAGTGTCGGGACGTCCGAAGGTTTTGGCATACACACGATCCGGAATTAAAACTCGAGTGTCCTGGTTCGCGTCCAGTCAGTTTCGTCAACGGCCACAATTTTGTCATCACCAACCACATAGAGGGTGTCGTTGATATAAAGCGCTCGCCGTGCCTGCACATCCGCGACCGACTTTTTCAGTGTGAGCTCACTTCCTGCATACGAGAGAATGTACCCACCCTTCTGGCCGGGCACAAAAATTACCTCATGCTCGCGGTCGGCTAAAAACGCGTGGTGATTTTCAACCGCATCGGACCGGTACTCATCCAGAATGTAGCTAGAAAGCACCGACGGATTGTCTTTGTTGCTCACGTCAAAAAGCGTGGCTTTCACCTGCCCGTCTTCCTCGCCGATACCGACAACCCGGTCATTCGGCAGTGGGTGCAGATACGAGGAGTAGCCGGGCAGTTTTACCTCACCGCGCATTTCCGGATCTTGCGGGTCGGAAAGATCAAGCACATAGAACGGATCAATCTGGCGGAAGGTCACCACATAGGCTGTGTCCTCCATAAACCGTACCGAGTAGATACGCTCGGTAAGCCCGAGGTCTTTGACACTGCCGGTGATCTCCAGGCTCTCATCAAGTACGTACACATCATTCGCTGATTGGGCCTGGCCAAACAGCTCGCCGACTGTTGTCGCTACCCGCAGATTGCCATCGGACGCATCAAGCGAGAACTGATTCAAAAGTTCGCCGGGCCCCTCCCCGCTTTCCGCTACTACACCGGCCGACACATCAATCTTTACCAGATGAGTAGTGGTAAGCTCGCGCTTGTTCTCTTTGATGTAGTTGGCAAATGCAGTCTTTTGCTTGGCTTTTTCGCTGATATTAAGACGTGTGACTTTTTTAAGGCGGCGGACGAGACTGTCATCGACAACATCACTTTCTGAAAGCACTGACAGCACGAGCTCTTTTCTGTCGGCATGCTTGGTGTACCCGACATACATACCGGAATCAGACACATAGATCGTTGCGTCCCGAGCACCAACAAGGGATAGCTTGTGACTGATCTCACCGTTTCCCGGCGATACAACTGATACATGGTAGGTAACCTCGGCATTCACCGGGTACTCCGGGTGAAGCACGTCCGTACATCCAACCGTCAGCCCGTCCTGCAGAGGAATCGGGCAGGGGTTAGAACGATCCGTATTAGTTTTAGTGACAAGCTGAATCTGACCGTCTTTCAAGCGAGCCGTATGCACCCGCTGATCGTCGGCGAGATCCTCGCGCCAGCTGATCGCCGGATTAGACTGCTCGGTTACATCAATCCCGATTAGTTGATCATCCGCAAGTACGACCAAAGTATTGTCCGACAAAAGCAGATCACCGGTCTCTTTTATGTTGGCAATTTCCTGGGCGTTTTCTGGCGGCAACGCATCGATAATTCTTAGTTTCTCCTGATTCGGCGGTTGTATATCCGGATTAGCATCTTCCCCGGCAGTTGGCGACATTCGCCGCCGGTCAGGCGTACGGTCATTTACTGCATCCGAGAAGAAAATATGCTCACCGTCGGTTTTCAGGATATCCGGCTCATCAATCCCCTGCTCTTGAACGTTTGTTTGTGAAAACCGATCCGGCCGGTCACCACTCTCGGCATCACCAGCAGCATCACTTAACGACTGACTCTGTAATGCGGTGGTTTCCATGTCATTACCAGTTGCCCCAACAGATCTACTTGGTGAAAATGAGCTGGCGCCAAAACTAGCACTATGCCCACCTCGACTGTTCTCGATGTATGATCTGAAGTCTTCCGCAGATGAAAAGCTTGATAGTTCACCACTCGTTTTCGTGCTTACTTCCGTGTCGGTTTTGTTGCCGCTCTTGCATACATCCTCAGCTTTTGATTGGGAGGAATTACCCCAAACTCCGGTAGGGCCAGACAAACCTAACGGAGCTAGCACTACTTCTGAATATTGTTTTTGAAACTGACGTACCGCTTGCTGGGTAGCCGGACCAAAATACGTTGTTTCTTGACCAGAAGACCCGGGCCCGCTGCCGGCTACCGTAAACCCGTGGTTATTCAAAAACTTTTGTAGTTTACGAACGGACTCTCCCGTATCACCTATTGACAAATCTTTATCTAAATCCGGACACGTGGCTGTTTGCACATCCAAAGCAGAGCCATCATTCGAGTTAGCCCCTTGTTCAAAAACCTGGCTCTGTAGTGTCTGAACCCTATCAATGAGCGTTTGTATGCGGTCATTATTTTGGGCATACACAATGCCAGTACCGAAAACCACAAAAATTGCAAACGCGAAAACACTAGTAGTAATTAATTTTTTCATAGATAGGAAATTCAATGAGTAATGTATCTACACTTTGATTATATCACCCCCAAAGCTTGTCTGCATTACTCAGCTTGTTGAAAATAAGCCCCCCGAAAGTTTTGCGGCTTTTTTCAATCACCGTCGTGCAAATCCGGTGATGTGTCTCGAGTATTAGCCATTAGTTGTATCAGTTACCTCGATTTCATGCACCTCCGAGCCGGCTTTATCTGTAGCTGAGACGTCACGAATTTCATCACTGGATTTGGTATCAAAGTTACTTACTCCGTTTTTGATAGCCCGCCACAGCCAGAAAATATTGACGGCTACAATTGATACCGTACCGGCAATCAGAAAAAATATCACTTGCGCGGCCACGTACGGACCACCCAGCCAGGTGGTAAAGGAAAGTACTGCCAGCCCAGCCAACACTAACACAAGCCAGCTGCCGTAGTATAAAGCGTATCCATAGACCACACCCTTGAAGGCCTCTTTTATGCTGTCATTTTCACCAGACTTCTTCTCTTTTGCCCAGCGTAGGAATTTCACTCTGATTTTTTTGAACGGCTGCATCGGGTTTATTGTACCAAGAGAATTAGTGAATAGTGAGTTGTAAGCAGTGGATAGAAAGTTGAGCGAGCAGAAGCAAGCGATGTCCAGCTTGGTTGCCAAATCAGCTGTGAAAAAACGCCCCGACCCGAGTTCTGGGTCGCGGCGCTTTGATTTCCTTGTTCACCCTTAACCCTTATATGGGTGGGGCTTTTTCATGGTCAATTCCGTATCTATCTTTTTCGTCACCTCTCGAGACACCCCGTGCAAGAAGGCGATATGTCCGATCGCCCGCTTAAAAAAGTACACGGTCACTGCCTGCACAAACGTGTGGCAGGGAATGTCAAAATCCCGGCACGTCATGTCATAGCCAGTTACTCGGTAAGGGGCTTCGGACTGCCATGTTTTTTCACACGTGCAGTGGCTTGGATTGGATACAAGATCCGAGCGCTCAACGATGATTAGCGCAGGCACCGATCTCTCCTGCTCATTACGCTCCAAGTATTGTTTCAACTTCCACCACAGAGACGTACCGAAAGCAGGTTTGAAGCTCTCGCCACAGTTGCTGCAATGGACACGAACATCGCCAATTTCACGAGGACTTGCTTCAGCTAGGTTGATCATGGCGGCAGAACAAAGAAAATTCTTGGTGTAATGAATGACTACTTGGTACAAATCCAATTTTAATTTAACATAAATTATATACTTGTCAAGAAACTCTCAGGGCCGCACCTTGACAATCTAAACTGCCTTCTACGTTCTACCCACTACCTTCTAAAACTTCTTTCTTAATTTGATCGGAGATCTTTTTAAACCGCGCTTCCTTTTTTCTGACATACGGATCAACCTCAAGTGCTAGGTCGTTCAGGCCAAGTAAATGCAGGCCCGAAAGTGTTCGCAGGCGTGATAATGCGACGTATCCTTGACCCTCTACGAAGGTTTTTGATAAATCAATAGCGGCCTCATCTAAGGTCATGCCCTGGCTTTTATGGACTGTTACTGCCCAAGCAAGCCGTAGCGGTAGTTGGGAAATGTAGGCATCGGAGCTGTCAATCCGAGAACGGCTCCAACGCAGACGGCTCGGCCGCACCTCCCGACCGTCAGCGGTCTCAATTACTGGCTTGCCGCTTTCAAACCGGTCAACTTCTCCACGTGTACCGTTCACAAACTCGTCGGTGGGGTCATTTTTTACGAACATCACCTGTGCACCCTCCTTGAGTTTGAGCTTGTCTGGTGCCAGCGTGCTCTTTCTTAGCTGGTCGGTTTTCTTTTTTGGCCCGGACGTGCGCATATCGTACACATGCAGATCCGCATCAATCTGCTCGAGACGATCGTGGTTAATTTCATCCACGTCCTTGTTGTGTGTATAGAGTCGTGTGATATCTGTCAAATCATCATCTTCATGCCGGCGACTTTTGAGCGTATCCTTCGTACCGCCAGTTACGTTACCGGAACGAATATCAGCAAGCAGACTCTCAAACTCCGGATCTTCCTGCCGGAACTGTTCGGTCAGATAACAAATCGCCAGATCCGCCTTTTGCCACACCTCCGCCTCGGTAATATACTGCGGACTGTTTCGATCTGTAATTGGCGGCAGCTGAAAAAGATCACCACTCATTACCACCTGCAGTCCACCGAAAGGCGCATTCCCCCGCCGCAGTTTGCGGGCAATCTGATCAAGTAGATCCAGCTGATCAGCAGAAAGCATGCTGACCTCATCAATAATCAGCACATCAGTATTGGCGTAGCGTTTATGCAAATACTCCTTTTGGGCTAGTTCATCCAGCTCTTTTTCGTCCATCGAGTCTTGGATGCCCATCCCGCTCCAGGAGTGAATTGTCCGCCCACCGATGTGGGTTGCCGCGATGCCGGTTGAGGCAGTCACGGCCACTTCCAAATTTTCGTCTTCGCACCAGTCAATGTACTGATTGAGAAGATGCGTTTTTCCCGACCCGGCCGGACCGGTGATGTAGGTAGGCAATCCGCGTTTTAGTATTTTGAGTGCGTCTTTTTGCGTCATAAGTAATTAAGATATCGACATGATGCATTGTACCTTATCCAAATAAACTAATGAACGAGCGAAGTCCAGCCCGGTTGATAACCGGCTGGGTCAAGTGCTAGTTTCTACTTCATGGCTAATTAAAAAAAAGAGTTACGAGCATTGTATCTTTAAAAACAGAAAACCCCTAAACCAGCTGTGGTGGGCGCATCTTTCTGCGTCATAGGTAGCTAAACATATTGTATCTCATTGAAGCCAAATAATATAGGAGGATAGGTTGTTATATAACAAAATATTTTCTGTTATATAACAGATTTAATTGCAGTTTTGGCTTCACCACTTAAACCGACCAAAAGCTATCATTCAGCCCCCTTAAAAGAAAAGCCGCCCCTCATCGTGACCGAGAGGCGGCCTCATGGCACAATGTTCTGACCCACAATAGCTTACCAACGAATTTTCGTTGTTGCCTGCAGATCATAATAAAACCACAACCCTGCTGTCACGATGTATAGCAACGAGTAACCCGTCCCAAGCAGAGTGATAGGAGTATCGTCAAATGCAAAGCCGTATCCTGCCCAGAAAAGCGAGCTCAGCCCATACACGATAATAAGTCGGATCGATAAATCACCAGGAGACTTTTCGATCCATAGCTCCAAGGGCTGAGACACTAAAAACATAAGATTCGCAAAGGCGAATCCTACAAAGAATGCTCCGTTGTAGGGAAGTAAGTAGTTTGCTATCAGTATGAGCGCAAGCATCCAAAGCAACACTACCTGCCATCTGGTCATTTCCTCGTATATCCATAGCAGGTACAGTATCGGGACAAGAAACAGAGAACGAATAATTCCTTGATAGAAAACAGCGAAGCTCGCTACTGAGTTTCCATAAATAAGAAAGGAGCAGAATGATGCTGTCTGCACCTCAAACCACGGTACTGACACTGAATCACCAGATTTTTTATTACTTATTCTGTCAAACTGATCTATCAGTCCCCAACTACCTAAAACTGCAAATGTCATTGTTCCAGCGAAACTAATCGCTTTCGGGTTTAAGCCAAGTTGAGTAAACTCTTGCGGATTTTCTATACATAAATACGAAACAACTGCTGCCAATATCACTCCTAGTGCAAGTCGCATTGCGGCTCATTGTTCTTTTGTGAGTGTATTGTGAAGAGAGTCCATCTGTAATGATATAAATTTTATTAAAAAATCAACTTTAGTTAACGATTTGGACTACTGTAGGTTGCTCTGCTTTGATATAACTCCGTGTGGAAATGCCGATTGGTACCCACCGGTCATCAGTATAAAACCGCCCTCCCTGAGCTTCGGAAGGGCGGATTACGTTTGATGTAAGTTTGACGAAGGAAGACATAGGGAGATCACCCACTTACTCTAATCGGTTTTCCGTCTTTTCTAATAGTTCTTCGAGTTCATACCGAACCTTGCGATACTGACGGGAGTTCTTTTCGGTATCAGCAAACGTTTCGAGCAAGCTTCGTAGCTCGCCTTTGTTTGCTCGACGAGGTAGACGCCTGATTCTTTCCGCAAAATTATCAACCTCTTTTCGGTGCTCTTGTTTTTTGCGTGCGTTCTCAACGATTTCTTGAGCTAAACCAAAACCCTCGTCAGAAAGTGCTTCTCTCACTCTGCTTTCGACATCAAGTGGCTGAGCCTTGCTGAGAATTTTCCTTGCTCGTGCCAAAATTTTGTCAATTCGGGACATAATCACTTCGGCATCAAAAGGGGGTTTACTTACTTCTTTAAGTTTGCTTTCAACAAAATCTTCCAACCCCATTTCTTCGACTTCACTCCACTTGGCTTCAAGTTTTTGGTGTTGCCTTGCCTCGTTATCAAGTGCAGCCTTAAAAACCTCCTCAGCTTTGCGGAGATTCATCCGCTTTACCTGATCAATTATCCAATCTCGTTTATCTTGTTTGCTGATGTATTTTCTTGTCATGCGGACAAGCTCATCACCATCCTGCTTTCTTTGACGCATCAAGCCTGCAAAGTCTCTAGAATCTCTCCATCCATATCCACGACAAATGAATAACTTGAAAGCATGCCAGAACGACAAGCGGCCGGACCGGTTAGCACACCAGCTTATCCAGGCTATATCCACCAAACCAAAAACAAATGGCAGTGAATAAATTGTGATATACCATTCAGGCCACGGAACCCCTCCGGTCCACAGCAACACAGGGCCCCAAATGAGTAGGTGAAGCAGGGTAGCCACAAGATGCAATACCACAGCTGTTCGCGCTAGATTCCAGTACGTACGAACGGGAGCGCCTTGCCATGGTAAGTGCTTTTCGTAGACCTTCTTTCGTGAGTTCATATCAGAACGTTTTCTGTTGTTCGAAAGATAACGAGCTAGCCAGTACTAATTATAGTGAACTTTCAGAATAAATCAATTTTTAGATAATTATATCAGCAACCGTTGGTTGTTCTACGGTAAGATAATCCTCTGGGGAAATGCTGATTGATACCCGTCTGTCGCCGGCGTTGAATACAACTTCGCCCATATCTTCTACCTGCTCGTCCGCATATGTTTGCAAAGCAACCAAACTACCAAACGGAGGTATACCGCCGATCTCCACGCCGTCAGTAATGACTTCAATCACCTCCGGATCGGCCAGCCGAAAATCATCAACCCCAAGTGCGTTCTCAACCTTCTTTTGCGCAAACTTTCTATCACCAGGCAGTACAATCATTGCGTGTTCTTCACTACCACCGTACGTTTTGATAATCAGCGCTTTCAGTCCTTGGTCCACCGAAAAGTTCTCCCGAACGTCCGCCGCCTCCTCCCTAGTTGTTACCGGCTCGTGCTCGAAAATCCTGTAATCGATGTTATTTTCATCGAGCCGATCGATTATTGCTTGTGTTGTATCATTGTATTTCATATTCATCTTCTAACGCTTAGCTGGGCAATTCTTTTGTAATCTTGCTGAGCATATCATCAAAATTTTTATAAGAAACATAGGTATCAGCAACTTTATCAAGTGAAGCAGATATATCAGCCCCTTCTTCGTGCACGCATATAACCGGTACGTCAAAAATTTGTGCTTGGCCCAGCTCGATACCTTGACCAGTAGAGGGCAACGAAACCTCGGAAAGGATCAAACCCCGCGACTTAATAATTTCAGGTGTGATCTCTTTCCTTTCACCACCATCCTGAGGAAGAATAATTTCATGTTCTTGATATAATCGAGAATTTTTTATCGGCTTGTATAATTTTTCTTCAAAATCAAAGTTGCTTGAGTGAGTAACAAGTATTTTCATATCTCTAATGTATTGTAGCAAAAGAAAACCCCCACTCGGTCAAGATAAGCAACCAAGCAGGGGTTTATCGGTGACTCGCCTTCATCAATCCCTCAAAGTGTGTGAGGCGCCAAGAATGTTGTGTGTTGCCACCGTTCTAAGCATTTGACCAAGCCGGCCAGTTTCAAGGTTGGGTTTGTCGTCATGGGTGGTGGCGACAATTTCTGCTTCCTCTTTTTCCGCCAACGCATAAGTAACCAACCAGCTCAATACGCTTCTCATGGTTTTTTGCTCTTCCTGACTCATACTTCTGTATATGGAATTAAACTCATCCATACAAGAAGCAATCTCTTCCGGGAGGTTGTTTGGATGTAAGTGCTTCCAAGCATGTATCTGTGGATCATCTAAGTCGGGATACTGAGATTTCAGCTCCTTACGAAGCGCATCCTCTTTGCTAAAAGGTAGAGAATCATGGCAAACCTCTGACATTACAATCAACGCATGCATGTGTATGTCAGAGCGACCACCTTCAGATACAGTAGCAAGTACTGGGTAAATCGGCCACATGACAAAGTGGGCGGTTTGTGAAAAAGGGACGCGTAAAGTGCTAAATTAGAACCTACCCTTAAGTATAATTAATCTTTATGGCTTGTCAATTGTAATACTATTTGCTGCCCCACCCTGATTGCTTGCCTGCCTTGTAATGTGGTACATGGTAATACATGCCTGAATTATTCCTCCTAACCATAGTATTTCCTACCGTGCAACTTATCGGGTCGCATGTCCTTATCATCGTATTTCTCATACCCATCTGCGTACCCGCGGCGAGCCATTAGTTCGGTTGGGGCGTTACGAATGCGTTTGGGTATCTCTAGATTGCCGTATTCGTTTACATCTTTTTGCGCTTTCCGATAGGCGTTATAACTTGCTCGGGACTTTTTGCAGTTGGCAAGATACACGGTTGCGTCAGCGAGATTTATCTCCGCTTCCGGTAAGCCCACCTTTTGGACTGCCTTAAATGCTGCATTTGCTACCACCAGCGCAGTCGGGACCGCTTGGCCAATGTCTTCGGAGGCAAATATCACCATCCGTCGGGCGATAAATTTCGGATCCTCACCGCCCTCGATCATCCGCGCCAGATAATAGAGGGCTGCATCGGGTTGGCTAGCGCGCATGCTTTTGATGAATGCACTGATGGTGTTGTAATGTTCTTCTCCGTCTTGATCAAAGCGTACGTGTTTGTCGGCCGCAGCTTTCTTCAGCGTTTCAACGGTCACCGCATCATACAGTCGGTCAGCCGCCTCTATGAGCGCTATTGCTTGGCGTGCATCACCGTTGGCTACCTTCGCTGCTTTGTGGCGCACTTTTTTGCTCATTTCGATATCAGCTCGGTCCAGAATTTCTGCTATCTCGTCTTCAGAAAGCGGTTTGAAAGAAAAAACTCGAGTCCGGGAAAGCAAGGCTGAATTCACTTCAAAACTGGGGTTTTCGGTGGTCGCCCCGATAAGCACGAGGGTTCCGTCCTCAACGTAAGGCAAAAGAAAATCCTGCTGGGATGTGTTAAAGCGATGAATCTCATCTAAAAAGAGGACCGTCTGCTTGCCGGACATCTGGGCGGCCTCAACGACATCACGCAGGTCATCCTTACCGGCATCAACGGCACTCAACTGATGCAGATCCGCATCTAACGCATTGGCATAAATCCGAGCAATCGTAGTTTTACCGGTACCGGGCGGACCCCAGAGCATAAAGCTCATTGCATGGCCTGCCTCTATTGCCTTCCGTAAGGGCCCTGCGCTGAGCCCAGCCGAAGCGTTCCCCTCACCAACCAAATGTGTTTGGCCAACGAAACCATCAAGAGTCTCCGGCCGAATTGTATCGGCAAGTGGCATACTTCCATTGTATTACATAATCAACTACCATGCCCTAATGTGCATAGGACGACTCCAGAGACTAAAACCATGTAGTTAAACTTCAACCCCACACTAAATTAAGAATTCAAATTAATTTCATACGGCAGATCGATGCCCTCGAAGTCTTCGTCTTCTAGCCTGACATCATCCAAGGAAATCAACTCAATATTTACATCATCGTCAGTCTGACCGATATTGCATATGTTTTGTCCATATTATTAAAAACTAGGTCGTATACAAACCCAGCAATGCCCTCAACTACTCATTCAACTCAAACGCGGGTTGCTGGTTGTATTCTGTGCGTGTTGTATCGTTAGATTCAAGATCAATCCTGGGAGGTTCAAGCCCACACCAGCTTACAATAACACTGTTTTCATCCGCTTTTTTGAGCGTAAATAGTAAATCTCCTTGCTCACTATCAACACCATACCAATCCTCCGAGACGAACTCTTGAAATATCACACCAAGTGAATCGCTATTTTCGATCGGTGTCAACTTTACTTTGATACGTGCGTCCGTTCTATCATCGCGAACTAATAAGTCGCCAGTTAAATCATTATTCTCTAAACCGACATTAAGTTTAGCATTCCAGTAGCCGCCATGATACTTCTCTCGTACCCAATCTTGACTGTAAAACCACTCACCTTGCCAAAACTGTGGGTTTTCTATGCTTTTATTACTTTGTGTGTTCGTAATGTTACTTTGACAAGAAGCTCCACGAATTTCTTTCGTTCCCACGCCAGCTTTTTTACTGTCCTTGCCGGTTTGAAGTTTGAAAGCAGGTTGCTGATTATATTCTGTGCGAGAAGTTCCGCCTGACTCATAATCAAGTTCATGAGAATCAAGACCGCACCAGTTAATGGCAGCGTGCTTTTGGTCTTTTCTGCTCAGAGTAAATAGAAGATCATTTCGCTGGAAATCAGAAACTCCTAATCTTTTCCCATCCTTGAACTCTCTGAATACAACGCCCACCGAACCACGTTTTACAATCGGTGTAATCTGAACACGCATGCGTGCTTGTGTTTGTTTGCCACTAACATCAAGATCACCAACTAGCCGATTATCTTTGCTATGGACTTCAAGCTCATATATCCATGAACCGCCCGGTATACCGTTCTCCATTTCGTGTCCTTCAAAGTATTTCCACGTGCCGAGCCATGTTTGCGGGCTTTTCACGGTTCTGTTTAGCTCCGCGGTAGTCCCGCCGCTTTCGCAGCTGAATGTCATTTTAGCGTCAAAGTCAGTATCTGTAACATCGTCACCGCCAACCTCAATGGTGTCCGATTTTGTTTCAAAGTCTTCACCCAACTGATAGCGTATGAACAGGTTGCCCTCATCGGTAAACCGAGCCTCGTCAATAGCGGAAACCGGCGCGGCTGTTGGAGCAAAATCACGGTTTTGATCAAAGACAATCCGATCGTCTGTGAAAATATCATAAATTGCGACACCGTTCTTTTTTACCGTAGCCACACGCTTATTTTGGGCGTCCACCGCGATAACAGACTGGTAGTCTGTTTTTGATATCCTATCACTCTTGAGATCAATGAAGGTAGTAAGGCTACACGGATTACCACAACTTGTTATCACCGCCTTTAGTCCCTGCCCGTAATCTTCGACTGTTGATCTGTAATCAAAACCTCCTTTGATCATAACCTCGCCGTTTTCTGTGGTGGCAAACAAACCATGTTCATTAGAAAAACTACCATTTTCTAGAGGCTTTAAGCTAAGGTTAGTCCAGTCGGTCTTTGCGGGGTCGGTTGATGAAGATCCGGTCTGATACCGACTATTGTCAAATTGGTATCGAGTCCGCTCAAAAACGGTGGTCGTAGAGATGGTGTCATCAGCCGTCGTCGTTGTGTCGTACGTTTGCCTGTCTACTTTAATACCCTCCTTTGTCGCTATCATATCGTAAAACTGAGACGTATCACTTTCAGCAAATTCGAAGTTGGTATCGTAGTCAAACTCATAAATTTTGCCATCATTCGCTATCACCCCATTACTCCACTCCGGATTACCATCTCTCGTATTCAAAATGCTTTTTACCTCCCCATCAACGTAAGCTAAGAACAAGTAACCGCCGGAGTTCGTTGCGTTCGGAGAAGTCCCAATTTTGATAACGAACGCAAACTGATTGTCTTTTGATCCAATTGAGGTCACAGAGCTACCATAAATACCATCGTAAGTTGATTCGACCACAGGCTCTGAGTAAGTCGGCCCCCATCCGGTATCGTCGTACTGAAACGTGAAGGTACCTATCTTTCGCCGGCCAAAAGGTTGAGTAGCACTCAGGGGAGGATCACTCCAGCCAGTTCGTGTCAGAATAATGTGTTTATCGTTTGCGGATTCAGTTCGGACTGTCGTGCTGGCAAGCACCCGGGAATTCAGGGGGTATTTACCCTTATGCCAATTACCCCACACCTCTTTTGCATCCGGATCGGTTGGTGTCCATACCAGATACTTTTGTATGTCCTCTACCCATTTGCCATCACCAAACGCCCTCTTTAGAGCCTCTTTATCGCTTGGTGGCGTAATATCGGGAGTGTTGGTTTTACTGCCGGCTGCTGTATCTGGTGCAGTGGTTGTGGGCTGAGCTGGGTTCTGCTCAGAAGTAGTATTATCGCGGTTCGTTATTAAAAGAATACTAGCCGTTGCTACTGCCAGAACAACCGATACTATCATAATTATTGGATTAGTAGTTTTCATATAATTACTTAGACATATTCTCACTGGCTTAGTATAAACCTAATTAATCTGTATTTAATTATAGCAAGTCAACGAAATATTGTACTAGGTAATATACTAAAGTGGCAGCCGCTACATAGGATTTTACTAAAAAAGCCGCCCAAACAGGCGACTTTGTAAGCAGATAAAAAAGACGAGGGCTGTATCATGGCACTACCGTTCCGGTTGCGGCGGCTGTTGATTGGGTCCATTAGCTGAACGAGTGCCGAAATCCTCTTGGGCCGCAGGACCAACATACTGCGCATCTCCAAAACCAAGAATTGGCGCGAAGATAAACGGAAGAAAAAGCAAGCCGATCGTAAACCCGGTGCCTTTCCCAAATGATTTCGACAAGTCATTATTAACGACGATGACCACGATAACGTTTACAAGGGGAATGAGATAAAGCACTAGCCACCAGCCGGGACGACCAACTATTTGCAGGATAATATAGGCATTGTAGATTGGGATGAGGACTTTCCAGCCTTGCTCTCCGGCTTTCGTAAAAACCCTCCATAAGCCAGCAATAACTGCAATGGTTATTGCCAGAGGCAGCAACGTTCCTAGCACTGACATTATTGAATCCATAATTGAGAAATTAATTAGTAACTAAAAAAACAAACAACTTATTCAAATTGTAGCAGCTATTTCAGTAGTGTGCGGTCTAATAATTGTGGATAACGTTACCGGTTTGGTTGTTACCTTACCTCAATCCGCATCGTGTTGATTAAGCTGCAAGCATTTGATGCTCAAGGATGTGAGCAAGCAAATCAAAGAATATCTTCAAGACTATATGTGTGAAGCGTTCGAATATAGTTTTATAACCTGGTTAAGCTTCACTAGTGTATTCGGTCTTTAACATTTATCATGAGTACGTTATACCCCTCTTTTGGGTGAACCCGATAGTAGTTTTCAAGATAGCAGAAAGATAGTTCTAACCGGATCGTATCGGCAGGTGGCGTGTTCTCCATCGCAGAGCACCACTACCGGAAATAAGCTAATCAATAAACAAAACTTAATCATTAGCACACCGACCGCTATCAAAAAATATTGTACGAGATCGGTAAAGCGTTTGAGCAGTTGCTTTAATCACTTTATATCTTTGATCTCATCAGATTTTCTTTGCGCATCCATTAGTCCGCGGTCAAATGTAGCATTAATGCGCTTTTCGCTTGTATCCATAAATGAGTTCATGGGAAGCTCATCTTTTGGTCGGATAAATATAACAGAGTTATTCTCAGCAGCCTGCCTTTTTATTGATTGGTTCCGGTGTCCGTAATTAGCAACTTTTTTGGAAAGTGGTGACGCAAACAAAAATGACAACCACCACATGGTATACGTACTTGGCAGTGAGCCAACCGGAGTTTCATCGACGACAATAAGCTTGTCGTAGCCGTCTGCAAACGCCTTGTCGACAGAAAGCGGATCAGAAAGCCCGCCATCAATGTACCGCTCACCATCAATTTTCACCGGCGGGTGCATCCACGGCACAGCACACGAAGCGGTCATTAACGGGAAAAGATTATCTTCTTCTGGTTGCACGTACACGGACTCACCGTCTCGCTTCCTGGTTAGCGTGAAAGTAACGGCTACTGATGAACTAATGACTTCAGAAACATCTAAGCGTGTATTTTTGTCTTCTTGATTAAGCACCTGCATAAGATACTCAAGGTCAAGCCAGTTCCGCCCTTGGCTGAGCTTTGTAATATCAACCAACTGGTCGCCGTGTACAAGATTACGCCACACATGCTCAATTGGATGAAATTGTTTAGCCGCAAAAAATGCCGCCATGTACACACCAACCGAGGACGCGTAAACACCGTCCACCCAATCAGTTCCTAACGCTCTACCCAAGCCGACAGCAACGCCGGCATTATAGGCTCCGCGCAAGCCACCGGGGCCGATTATTAATGCTGTTTTTTGGCTTTTACTTGTATGATCAGATTTCATCAATTGCAGAGAAGGTACGTATTTCTTTTTCATCAAAGTTATACTGAGTTCCGGTAAACTGATTAGAGTCGTCCGGTTTTGGTAACACATCATGTTTCCACTGGTACACATCCGCATGTATGTAACCACCAGGATACACGATCAGTCGCCAGTCATCGCTGCGCACGAGTGTTTGTGGAAACCTTACTAATTTTTGCCGAATAATATGAGCAGTAACCACTTCCTCCAAAATAAATCGCACATTCGCTTCGTTATATTCTCTGTCTCCTATATCATCTTCAATACAGTTTCGAAACTCTTCATCTTCTTTCTCAAGCTTTTTTAGTTTAGCAAGATAACTTTGATACTGAGGAGAATTAATCAAAACGTAATCCAGCTGTAAGTAATGAAATGCTCGAGGCATATAGTCCTTTCTTTTTTGAATAAGGTTTCTTAATTCACCAGCATGGTTGAGAATTTGCTCGTTTGTATTTTGGCGTATTTTGTACGCCGGCTCTTCCGAATTAAAGTAGAGTCCACTGGTGTAAAGAAGGACAATATCACTCGAGTACTCCTCGAGTTTCTCCGCAAAGTAATTAAAAATTTTGTAGCATGTTTCCGGGTCCTGGCCGTGCGAAAGTCGGATCATTGATAGCGGAAGAACCAGATATCCATCACCAGATATTCTATTGATGTCGTATCCATCTCGCATACCTACAATCTTATTTTACCAGTTCACAAAAATTAACTCAGCCATTTGTGTTCACCTACTTAAACTGCCGAAAGTTTATTTGTATCAATTTGTCGTCACTATCTTACGGATTGCCTAATGTCAGAGGTCCGACCGCTAACAAAAAGTATTACACCAGATCGGTAAAGCGTTTGAAAAGTTTTTTTTATAAAGCTTAATCATTGTTGTTATATTTTGGATAAAGTAGGAATCCGTGATTTCGGCTGTTGGTAGCTAAAGCCTTTAGTTTATTGTTATTTAGATCATACACGTAAAACGAATCTGTTCTCACTACAGCTTCAGCTTTGGGTAGAAAGGTAACCGGGCTTCTTGTTCCTAAGTCTTGACTATAGAAGAAGAGCAGATTTTCTTGTAAATGTAGTATGGCTGTAACGTTTTTGAGTCCAAGACCTTTATTTGTTCCGAAAGATTGCTTGAGAATAGTTTTGCCTTCACGCAGTTGCACACAATCTTTTGATTGATTGCAAAGTTGAGGTTGAGAATAAAACTTGGCGGGAGTGGAAAAGGCGTAAGAGCCCTTGTCATTTTTAGCTGCATCTTTCAACCTATAAGACTTGGCACTCTCTTTAACCGCGGGTTTACCCAAATCAAGACTCATTTTTTCTGTATCTCCGTTAGAGCTGACTCTGTCTATTCTCAAGTTCTTATTTTCTTTTTCCAGGCTCTCACACTGTAAATTTCTATGTCGGTTCAAAAATGACAACGATTTTGCTGCAACATCATACTTGTAAACCCCTTCACGGCCACAACCAACAAACAGTCCGTACCTCGGAAGTGCTTCCGTCACTTCAGCATGCGGAAGATCCCGAAAGTCTCCGTTGACTACAGCGCGTGGAGGCTCATCTTTAAAGCCGTTAATTACAAAATTAACTTTTCCTAACTGAGGAATATTAGTGTTTCTGATGCTATAATTTTGAGAAACTGAGATTACACCCTGGACCACAAACAACAAGACAATTAAGCCAAAAAATCCAGCAACTATTAAGACTAAACGAGAAAAATCATAATTCTTACAGGCAAAATATATAAGCAAAGCCAGAATTACCCCACTGATATAGGGGGCAAAATCTACAATAAACTGAACGGCGCTACAGCCAATATTACCGGAAGATGGAACCGAACAAATGGAACCAAATCCACCCGTTAGGGTCTCGATAACACCCACACCCAACCAGTAGAATCCGTATACGATTATTACCTGCCCGGCTGTTTTGAGTGATTGATTCATTCTTTGCAAAGACTCTCAATTAGAAATATCCAAGAAATTGTATCAATATTAACTTCAATTATTCTTGTTATAGTAACAGCATACCATCACACGAGTTTTTAATTCAAAGGCTTTAAATTTAGAAATCAAACGCGCGCAATTTAATACGGATTAACCTGTCATCACTCGCTTCCGGATTGCCGCGGCCGTCGGTATTTGATGTAGTTACGTAAAGATACTGGTTATTAGGGCCCACCTTGACCGTCCGGATACGACCAAAGCGTTTTTTGAAGTGTGCTTTGACTTCGCCGAGTCCAACCTCCACCCCGCTTTTTTTAATTTGAACGGTATATATCGCTTGTCCGCGCAGTCCGCCAAAGTAAAGGGTCTTATCATAAATTGCAGCACTGGCCGGAGCCCAGGTAATATCCGGACCGGAGTGGATCACCGGTGGCAGCATGGAGCAGTTTGACTGCGTTTTATCCGGTACGGCCGGTGAGTACATCCGGTCATTTTGGCAGGTCTCATCGCCTTCAAGATACGGCCAGCCGTAATTTGCGCCTCGTTTTATTAGATTTATCTCGTCTAAACCACTCCGCACTCCAGACCGACCGTGCTCTGTTGACCGCAGCCGACCCAACCTGTCCCACGCCAGCCCTTGCGGATTACGATGGCCGAACGAATAAATCGCATTGCCGAATGGATTGGTTTCCGGAATTGACCCGTCTGGATTCAAGCGTAAAATTTTGCCGTTAAGCGTGCTTGTTGATTGAGCCTCCCGTGAACTGCCGGCATCACCGGCCCCAACGAAAAGATATGTGTTTTCAGGACCGAAAGCAATCCGGCCACCATCATGATAAGCGGCACCGGGAATACCATCAATAATTACCGACCGGTTAGCAATTTCGCCATTTCGGTACTGATACCGGACAACGCGGTTGCGTGTTCCGTCTTCCGCACCGTAGGTCTCGTACAGATACAACCAGCGGTTATTCGCAAAATCAGGATGTAACGCTATACCCAAAAGTCCGCCCTCACCACGCGGTGCAACCGAATCAATTTCATTGGCGGCTATCTGATTGCCGTCAGGGCTAAGCTCAATAAGCTGGCCG
>PXPA01000038.1:0-3173 GCA_003022255.1 Parcubacteria group bacterium SW_6_46_9
TCCGTCCGGCAGGATTTGAACCTACGACCGTCTGCTTAAGAGGCAGCTGCTCTACCAGTCTGAGCTACGGACGGTGGTGCAAAAAGATCTCATCGTAAGCGTTTGACCATTGCAAATGATATCATAACTACAGTTACAGGGAATCGCTTTGTCTAGTATCTAAGAATCAGCTGAGCCGATACGTATAGCATTAACAACTGATTTAAACAGTTAAGAACTCAAAATTATGAGAATATTAGTGTTTGGTGACAGCATTGCGTGGGGAGCGTATGATCAGGAGGGCGGAGGCTGGGTCTCGCGTTTACATTCTAAATATACTGATGTAAACAATGACGTTAATATTTATAATCTAAGCATTTCTGGTGACACAACTACGGGTTTACTTGAGAGACTAGAAATTGAATCCAAAATTCGTAATCTCGATGTAATTATATTTGCAATCGGCATTAACGATGCACAGTATCTTCATGCAAAAAATGGTCTGCAAACACCTCGAGAAGATTTTCAGAACAATCTTTCCGATATTCTTCATATAGCAACAGAATTCACAAATGAAATCATCTTTGTTGGTCTTACCCGGGTTGATGAAGCAAAGACGAGACCACTCGCAAGAAATAAAAATAAATCATATATCAATGAACACATTAGCCGGTATGATGAAATGATAGAGGTTTTATGCCAGGACAAAAGGTTAAATTACATTTCAATGAAGGAAATTGTACCGAAAGAAGATTTGCTAGATGGGCTCCACCCAAGTGCAAAAGGGCACAGAAAGATGCTTAAAAAGATTAAGCCGGAAATTAAATTGTTGACTGATTAGAGCACGGAAGCTGGTTGTGATGTGCCCGGGGTGAGATTCGCCTACAAGTATTTTCACTGACGTGAAAATCTCGTAGGCTGCCCCTCGCGGTGCTCGCCTTATTTTGTTGCAAATAAGATATTTTAGCAACAGAATAAACTCGCACATCGCTGCGGCCTTCGAGTCCTACACGAACGGTGCAAACGCACCGTTCTCCGGGGCATGGCGTGCGCTTCGCTTACTTGTGCCCGGGGTGGGATTCGAACCCACACGCTCTAAAGCAGAGGATCTTAAATCCCCCGAGTCTACCAGTTCCTCCACCCGGGCATCAATTAACTAACATGTAAATTATACGTAATAAATAATGTATTGACAATAAGTGAAAAAAGAGGCAGTGAACGAAGTGAGCGTCGGAAGAAGAAAGCCCCCATGTAAAAGGTTTTCTTCTCCGAGTAAATTAAGGCCCAAATCTACTCATCCCGCTAAAGCAGGATTGCGTCTCGGAAATCCACGGTTTTCAACGCTCGCAAGCCTATCTTTTTCCAGCACTAAAACGGACATTTAAGTTGCATTAAATGAAAGACAGCTCTTTCGTGCTTAACTCATAAGTGCGAAAGAGCTGAGCGTTCGAAAAAAGAGGCAGTGAGTGAACTTGTGAGCGAACGTCGGAAGAGAAAAGCGCCAAGAAAGGGTTTTTCTCTCCGAGTAAATTGAGGCCCGGATCGGAATTTTACTGCTCGTGTGCCTAAGGCACACTGCGCTTTGAAACCGGGCGGTTTCAACGTCCAGCCATAAAAAGCTTATCTTTTTACGGCTGGACTGCTTCCAGATAAGAAAAACTCACGTTTTTCTTCGCTTTTCCTCGTGCAAATTCAATCCTTGGTTGATCGAACATAATTGTTTGCCCTGCGTTCTCCAGACTCCATTCACCAAGCTCTAGACTCTATAGTGAGGCCCGGATCGGATTTGCACCGACGGAATAGAGGATTTGCAGTCCTCTGCGTTAGACTAACTTCGCCACCGGGCCACGGTTGTTCGCACCCACGCTTCTGAAGCGCACGCTCAAATCCCAGCGTGATTCTCGCTCAGTCCTTACGAAAATCATAGACCATGCATTTTCGCTGCGGAGTCACTTCAGAAGCGGGGTGCTCACTTGGTTAAGACATGTCCGAGATCTGTGATTCACACTAACTTTGTTAAGGAATTGCTGAAATTGAGAACACGCTCATCACGAGTTTTTTATTAGATCGGACTCATGACCTGAATCGTGCTGGTTCTTTTTGGCTTTCGACTTTAGACTTTTATCTTTGATCTCACCCTTCGTAGCTTCGTGCGAAGAAGGGCTTACATCCGATCTCCTATATCCAATATCCTATATCCTAATTTCCATACCCTACCATTATTATGCCTGACAAGAGCTTGTTTGTACATCTATCTAGCTTACTCGCCATCTTTCGCTTTGTCTAAAATTTGCTCAACTCGCTTTTGGGCATCTATGCGCTGAGCAAACGACAAGCGTACTTCTGGTACTTTGCGGAAACTGATCGCATCGCCGATTCGTTTCCGCAGTTGTGGTAGCTTGTCTTCCAGGCGCTCAAGATCTTCTTTTTCAGTTGTTTCCGGCATGATACTGACGAAAAACTCAAGATAGGACAGCTTGTCGTTAGTTTCAACCGAACAAACAGTAACAAGCTGGCCTTGTGGGTTATACTCACTGAAAAACTGACCAGCAATTTTTTGTGCAGCTTTTTTTACTTGTCGCCGGCGTTCTTTTTTAGCCATGTGATGAGTCGAAAGATTAAAGTCAAAAGTCGAAAGCTGCAGTTTGATATTAGCACTTCCTTAGCAAAGCTGTATACAATACAGACTCTAGGTATGATTAACCGAGCGAACACCCCTGTTTTGTTCGGGCTCCGCAGGTGAGCGGGCATGGATTCCCTACTACATGCGTAGTGGGGGAGAGCGAACCGAGGACTGAGAAAAATCTACGCCGGAGATTTTTCGTACCGAAACAAAACACGGGGTGTGAGCTACTGCTCTATCATCTCAAAAGACTCAATAATATCACCGGGCGCAATATCAACCCGGCTGCGAATGTTGGCGCCAAACTCCTGACCGGACTGCACTTTATCTGTCTCTGCTCGTTGTTGCTGTAATTCAATAATCTCACCGTCGGCCAGCTCGGACTCGTTTCGATAAATTGTTACACCCGCAGAGCCATAGATCGTACCAGAAAAGACCTCACCACCAACAACCTGCATGTCACGCTTACTTGAGAAGTTTTTCAGGATTCGTGCCTTACCGCGAACCTCTCGGGTTGTTATGGTCGGTGTGCGCTTTGCAACTGCCGGTTCTAGCCACTCTATCAAATCAT
>PXPA01000038.1:3190-6454 GCA_003022255.1 Parcubacteria group bacterium SW_6_46_9
TCATAAATAACCGGCGCGGTCTTTACCTCAACATTACGGCGTTCAGCAACAGTCTGTGCCGATCGTGTAGCTTTCACATTAAAACCAACAGCGAGTGCTGATTTATCATTGGAAGCAACGGCACGAATATCATCCTCGGTAATATTACCAACCCCGGTATGAACTACGTCCAAAGCGGCCTGGTCGCTGTGGAGCTTGTTTATCTCATGGATTACCGCATCAATCGTTCCGGCCACATCAGCTTTTACTAATGCCGGAATTGTGAACGTATCGCTTGCATCACCACTCTTGCTTGCAGGCTCTTTTTGTTTGGCTTGGAAGTCTTCCGCGGCTTTTTTGGCGTCGGCTTTTTTATCAAAGCTTGTAAACTGACTTCCAATTGTAGGCTCATTGTCAAAGCCGACAACTTGAACCGGAGAACTTGCCTGTGCTTTATCAATGTTATCTCCGCGGAAATCTTCCAAAATTCGAACAGGGGAGACACAACCGTCGGCGTGGACATGCATGCCTTTCTTTAAGGTTCCGTCTTTAATAACGAGTGTCGCTTGGGTGCCACGGCGTGAATCAACCGATGATTCGATAACAATCCCGCCTGCATTTTCGCTAGTGTTGGTAGCAAGCTCAAGCAGCTCGGCTTGAACTGTTATCAGGTCCATCACCGCCGTACCCTTCAACGTACACTTCGTGTTCGGCCAAAGACTGCACGACTGATTCCGGATCAGCGGTTTCTTTGTCAATTTTGTTGATCGCGATAATGTAGGGAGTATCGTGTTCCTGGATTGCCCGAATTGTCTCTTCGGTTTGTGCTTCGACACCCTCGTCAGCGGCAACAACAAGAATCACAATGTCAGCAACGGTTGCCCCACGCTCACGCATAGCTGTAAACGCTTCGTGTCCGGGGGTATCAAGAAACGTAATCCTGCTTTCACCGCTTTCGCTCTCATGGGTGATTTCATAGGCAGACGTATGCTGAGTTATACCGCCAGTCTCGGACTCAGTAGTATTGGTTTTCCGTATCGTATCAAGCAGCGTTGATTTGCCGTGATCGATATGCCCCATGACGGAGATTATCGGTGGACGTGTTGTAATTGGGTCGGTCATATATCGTGTTAATTATACCTTATTCAAGGGGTATGTAAAAGGGCGTTCGCACCCGCGCTTCTGTGCAACACGAGTTAGCCGTCCAGCGGACGGCTACTCTCCAGTCTCGGCCTCGCTCCTCAAGTCTGCAGAGCAGAATTGAAACCATGCCCGCTCGGCCTGCGAAGGCCGCACAGAAGCAAGGTGCTCACTTGGTTAGAGCATGTCTGGAGTTTGTGCTATAAACCGATTTTGCTAAGTAAGTGCAGTAACTACCCTATACTGCTTACATGTCCACTGGTAACCGCAATTGGTTGACAAATGCTTTTAATATTTTATCTATTCACAGGTCCAGTCTGTGAATTAGTTTGACGATGTATTTAAAATGTACTTTTTATGTGTAAGGTTGAACCTTGCATAATTTGTTGAACACGAGGTGGGACAACACGTTTTTTTAATTATAAATTGGTTGGTTTGCGGCCGGCTCGTCGGTATAATGCGGGTAATGTCAACTGCTGACGCAGATACAGTCTACTTAGATTACGCATCATCAACCCCGGTCAGGGATGGAGTTAAAAAGGCTATGGAGCCATACTGGTCGGATGTGTTTGCGAACCCGCAATCACAACATTCTTCCGGGAAAGAGGCCCGGGCTGCAGTTACCGATGCCCGCGAGACGATAGCAAACATGCTGTCAGTACAACCGTCTGAGATCGTTTTTACCTCCGGGGCAACCGAAGCCAATGCCTTAGCTGTGCAGGGATATTTGAAAACGCTAGATGAAAATTGGCGGCGCTTGATTACTACACAAACTGCCCACAGCTCACAACGGCATGCGGACGCAGGGATCAAGACACAAAAAGAGTTACTGGTCGGAAAGGATGAGGGTCGGCTGGTACCTGATCAAGTGACATCAGCTGTTGTGTCAGATAACGATCTAATTTCAATACCGTACGTGAACAGTGAGGTATTGTATCTATCAGTTCGTCCTGAGGATACCGGTGCTGACATGATGACGACAAACAGCCATAAGCTCTATGGGCCAAAAGGTGTCGGCCTGCTTTGGGTGCGCTCGGGAACCCCAATGACCAGTTTACTGCCGACAAAAAAAGATCAGGTAGTTGGTGATTACCAAACTTTGCGGCCAGGCACTCTGCCGGTGCCGCTGATTGTTGGTTTTGCCAAAGCATTGGAATTAGCGCAGAAGAATTTTCAAAAGCGAGCAAAACAGGTATCGGCAGTGCGTGATTTTGCCCTAACAGAGCTTCAGAAAACATTCCCCGAAATTGTCATCAACGGCAGTGTTGAGCACCGGGTGGCGAACAACATTAATGTTAGCTTTCCGGCGGTAGATCATGACTATCTGGCAACCAAACTTGACAAGCAAGGAGTGATTGTCTCAACTGCCAGTGCGTGCCAATCGGGTCAGTCCGGGTCTACGACAATAAAGGCATTACCAAGCAGGTCTAATTCAGCACTTAGAATTTCGCTGGGGAGGGATACAAACAGAGCCGCAATCAGACGGCTAGTAGACACCCTGGAAAACATACAGAAAACTGATTGAACAGTAAGGTATTTTAACGTATAATAATAGCACGATTGGATATATTTCTGCTTGTATGGCTTGTTCGTTGCAATCGCACGTACCGGCGAAGATATGTTACTTACGGTAATATACACACTTCAATGCCAACACCCAAAGAAAACCAACCACCGTTTAATCGCTTTACCGCCAAAGCACGCGAAGCAATCCGTGATGCGCACCGGATGGCGGTTGAACGCCAGGAAGATCACGTAAACCCCCAACACCTACTATCGGCGTTAATTCAGCAGGATGACAGCATCGTCATTTCTCTGCTGCAAAAGCTTGATGTTGATATCAGCCAGTTATCAAATGAGTTAGCCAGTACGCTATCAGACCCCAAAGAGTCCCTGCAAGACGGCTCACCGTCGTACCAAATTTATCTTACGCCGGAGTTAGCAAAAACGCTTGAGGCCTCCACCCGGATTGCCCAGAATATGGATGACGAGTACGTTTCCACCGAGCATCTGTTGTTATCCGTGCTATCAAATGACTCCGATGCGAAAAAAATTCTCACCAAATTTGGCATCAAAAAAAGCAAGGTAAAAAACGTGCTCGATGATCTTCGTGACAACAAAGGTAAACCCGCTCAGCGAACACCC
>PXPA01000039.1:0-3780 GCA_003022255.1 Parcubacteria group bacterium SW_6_46_9
GGATCAACACCGGTTTGACTCGATGATTGACGAGCGTACGAAAGTGCTCGGCCAAACGGAATTGCGCTTGAATCGCGCAAGGCAAAAAGCTCGTTACGTATCTTTTGTGCTCGTTTTTGCTTTGTGTTCAAGACATCCTGATACGTCCGCTCCTCGCTGCGAGCAACTGAAAGCAGTTCGGCTTTTTCGTCCTCTTTTTTCTCAATTTTTCGTTTCTCGGCTGCCAGTGACTGGCGAATACTGGCAACCTCAGATTTCCTTTCCGCAAGACTTTCTTTTTCTGCAGTCAGATTGTTTTGCGTTGAGCGCAAATCAGCAAACTGGGTTTGAATGGAGTCATTAAGCGACTGGACGGCATCAATGTCACTAAAAAACTCCGACACACTCTGGTTGGAAAACGCCATCGCGACCAGAGACATATCATCAACTCGGGCACGTCGGCGGACCAGTTCAGCTAGCGACTCTTTTAAGTTATCAATACGACCACTGAGATTTTCGATTCGGCCTTCTTTTTGGGAAATTTCTCCTTCTAAGTTGTCAATCCGGATATCCTTCTGGCGAATATTTAATTTGGCCTTCTCAATTTCTCCTTCAAGAATTTCCACATCACGCTCTAAGGACCGCCGCTCTTGTCGTTTTTGATTCAGTTTTTGCTCCTGCTGGTTAATCTCTTCTTGCACCTTATCAAGTTCTGAACGAAGCTTTTGGCGTCGTTCCGACTTATCTACTGATTGCCCGCCGGATTGTGCATGTACTACAAGGCTAGCACCGCCAAGAAAAACCAAAACGGTGATGAAAGCTGCGAGCGGAGCTTGTAAACGACTATACATACAGGATTAATTATACCACGGAGCTGGTACTACTCACCTGTTTCCTGCCCTCGATCCTCTTGACCTTCGGCAGCCTCCTCGCCTTCACTTTCGCCCTCCCCACCTTCACCTTCAAGTTCGTCTTCGTCTTTTTCGCCTTCAACCTCAATGTCTTCGAAGTCAAGCTCTTCCTCGTCTTCTTCGGGTTCAAGCTCCTCAAGCTCTTCGGGTTCTTCAATAAGCACAACAACGTCTTTTTTGTCCTCAAGAATGGAGACACCATCCGGAGACGTTATGTCATCAACGGTTGCCTGATCACCGAATTCTTCTAAGTCGGTTACATCTACCTCAACAACATCCGGCAAGTTTTCCGGGTCGGCTTCAATTTCAACCGTACGCATAACCTGCACGAGCAACCCACCCAAGTTTTTGACGGCCGGAGCAGTACCGGCCGTTTCCACCGGAACGTCAACGGTCACCTTCTGCCCTTCTTCTAAAACAAGAAAATCAGCATGGATTGGCTGGTCGGTGACCGGATGCAGATCGACATCTTGTATAAGTGCCGGCTTTGTGTCATCATCCCACTCAAGCTTAAAAATCGATGAGCCGCCCACTTCCTGCCAAAGCTTTAGAAACTCAGCAGTACGCAGCTGTACTGGTGTTGAGTCGGTATCACGCCCGTAAAGCACCGCCGGCATCTGACCGTCTTCACGGAGACTGTCGGTGTCCGTATCTGTATCGCGAGTTGTAACTGTAAGAGAATTCATCATGGATTATCTTACCGTAAACAAAAGAAAATACAAGTAAAACTTGAATCTATCGAATCAATTACGTATATTACAGTTAGGTATTGTTCTTCACATCACGAAAACGTAGCCATGCAGACTGAGCTTTCCTTCCCTGACGTGTATAACAAGGAAGAATACCTTGAAGCAGTTGAGAAATTTTTCTCGATCCTATCCTGCAACCAGCAAGTAACGGTATGGGTTCTGGTCAGAAACAACGATGCTGAAAACATGACTGACATACTGATTGAATTGGAATCGGATCGCTCAATAATCGACTCGAAGGTTTCTAACTTTAACAAATTGGAGAGAAAAATTAACAGTCTCCTATCAAAATCTCAAAATGTAGAACAGGTCTTTTTTCAGATCCTCACAAACCAGCACCACAACCCGGCTTGAGCCCTAGGCTCAAGCGTCCGTATTGATACCGGAAAGCACGAAAGTGATGAGGGGCTTGATGAAATGTGTTTCCGCTTTGGTGACAAAATCGAGTATGATGATCATGACGTCATTCCGGCTGTCGGTAATGCTCCCAACGCCGGTGTATCCGCCCACCGGCTTGGTCTCAATGCAGCCTTACGAACGAACTTTGGCGACGATATGGTCGGTAAGGGGAATATGGAGCAACTGGAAAAAGAAGGAATCAATCTGGATTACGTTCGTATGCACGAGGGCAAGCAGTCCAATTATCATTACGTGCTTCGTCACGGTGCAGAGCGGACCATACTGGTAAAACATTACGATTATGACTACAAGCTGCCAGACTTTGATCAGCCGCCGCGGTTTATATACATGTCCTCAGTCGGTGAAAACTCCTTTGATCACCACATGGAGATCGCCGAGTACGTAAGCAACAACGAAACTAAGCTGGCTTTCCAGCCGGGCACCTTCCAGATGAAAATGGGGTATGATAAGCTGCAGGATTTGTATGAAGCTACACACATCTACTTCTCTAACAAAGAAGAAGCACAGCGTGTGTTAGAAACCGACGAAACTGATATGAAAGTACTGCTGGAGAAAATGCACAAGTGCGGTCCGGATATTGCTGTTATCACTGATGGCCGTGATGGAGCGTACGCGTTTGATGGAGACACTGGCTGGCATATGCCGATGTACCCAGATCCAAAGCCACCGGTTGACCGCACGGGTGCTGGTGACGCCTTCTCCTCTACCTTCACCGCAGCACTCGCTGAGGGCCACGATATCCCGACAGCTCTCCGGTGGGGACCGGTCAACTCAATGGGTGTTGTCCAGGAGATTGGCGCCCAAGCCGGACTGTTTGAGCGCAGTGAGTTTGAAAAACATCTTGCCAACGCACCGGACGACTACGAGCCGGAAGAAATCTAGCGTTCGCACCCGCTTTCTTGGAACCACGCGTTTTGCACCCAGCGGGTGCCAACGCTCAAGTCTCGGGTTCGCTCAAATTGACTGATGGTCAATTTACCATGCCCGCTCACCCTGCGAAGTGTTCCAAGAAAGACGTGCTCACATCAGTTGTCGCTCATCCCGCTTTAGCGGGATTCGCTCCAAAAGTATTACCACAATGATAGGATGGTTCAAGGTGGCATGAGTTCGGGGTGCCTGCCTAATGGCGTGGTTCTGGCGAGCTTGTGAGCCAGGTTCTCTGGTACGGGGTTCACTCGGTTAGGGCATGTCCACGATTTGTGGTGTAAACTGGCTTTGCTAAGGAAGTGCCAAAACCAGTTAACATTGATTAATTTGATTGTGCAACACGAAGTATTACACAGTTGGTAGAGCACCCCACGAAAAAACCGCCCAAAATTGGGCGGTTTTTTATTTGATTTAGATCCAAGAAGTTACAACTTAGTAATCACCTTGCTCGCTTTCAACCCGGCTTTCACTTGCTTCCGTCTTATCTCCATAACGGCCATCAAGAAACTTTGCCGCACCCATTACCAACCCGGAAGCGCCGCCAATTGTTGCCACCGTAGCTATTGATTTCCAAAACACGTCCTCACCAAACACATCCCAGATAGACAACACAGCAAAAAACGTCAAAGCGATAACGGAAAGAATAAACACCACAACTGATACTTTATAGATTGTCTTCGGCATATGTATTACTGGTTAACTAATAAGCCACGCGACTTCATTGTATAATGATAGCTGAATTGGTGTTACCCTCAATTCGATAACCTATCAGACGCGAGATACTGATTATCAGG
>PXPA01000039.1:3939-9777 GCA_003022255.1 Parcubacteria group bacterium SW_6_46_9
ACAGTATCAATTGATCCTGACGTAAAAATCTTTTTACAGAAGAACAATTCAGATATTCCGCTGATTTTAGCAACTGATAATTTCAACTGCTTTGATGAATTCGTCGTACCAAACAGCCCCGCTCTTTCGAATTTTGATGGTATCTATAATTCGTATAATCTAAAAAAGACAAAACTTGAAAACGGCCGGTCTTTCTTCAATGATTTAGCGGATAAAGTTGGCGGTGATCTGTCATCATCATATCTTTTGGAGGACAACCCGAATATCTACAAAGCATTCGAAAAAGTCGGCAAAAAAGCAGTACAGATTACTGACCCGCAAGAAACTGGTGAGGAATTACGAAATGTGTTCAACGATCTTAATTAAGTCCCGCAATTTATTCACAAAAGAAAAACGCCGTTGCCCAGGAGCACGGACAATGGCAGCCTGTTTTGTCGTGACCAGGATTTTCAAGCTCCCGGATTCAAGATTAAAAAACTTTGGTGCCACAATTGGTGTGGCACAGTAGGGAATCAACCCGCGAATAAACAATTCTCTGGGGTATAACTTACATGTTTGCCTTGACTTTGCTAGACAAGGTCAGCCCAAATTAGCTAAATTATAGAGGACTGAATGTTGAGTCCGTATTTGTAAAGCAATATACAAATGCTGCTTCATCAAGATTAGCATCCGGGCCAAAATCATTGTCGTTTTGCCAGTTTAAATCTTGTAAGGGTTCTGGCACACTTCCACCCTCAAACCTATTAATACCAAAACAAAAAACTGTATTATCACCACCCGGATTGCTGGAGTCCCACCCATAAAAATACCCGTCTTCTGGCAGCCGATCCCCATCAATGTTTCGACCACAGGTTTGCGGGTCATCAACAGGGTCGGTTGGCATCTTCTGTAAGTACCCGGCATCAACCAAATCAGTATAAATATTTGTCATTGAACAATCACGACTGACTCGAACTCCAGCGTTATCACCTAAACCAGGATACGCTGTATTGTCAGTTATATAGGCTTGCACTGCTTTACGGAGTTGATCAAAATCACTTGCCCGACGTGAATCACGGGCATTTGCCCGTGCGCCCGACAAACTAGTCAAGACAACGGATGACAAAAGACTAATGATAGCTATTACAACAAGCAGCTCTACTAATGTGAAGCCAGATGATTTTGTATCACCAAAGAGATTCATTTAAGGCGAAATTAGATAGATACCCTTTGTTTATTATTGAAATAAATAAAAAACTTGTTTAAGCCGTCTGTACTACTTGTTGGATCCATTCTAAAAAGTGCTAACTTACTGCTTCTGTTGTTCGACTGTAAGCAACATTGCCTGCAACCAGCTCGTAAGTTTATCGAGCAGGGTGGAAACCGCTTCTTTTGGTTGGGTTAATCTGCTATCTTCACCCGCCCTGTTTGTGCAGTAATCAGGTGCATTACGAGCTTTAACACCGGTTTGTTGTCGCACATCTACATCACGAACAAACTCATACCCTTGTCTTTTACAGTACTGCTTCGCTTCTCTTCTGCCGGCCTGAGACCGCCTATCTTTACGGATTTCCCAGTTCGGTTTTAGCGGCCAACTTTTACACTCATCACCAGGAAGCTCATCGTCAACAGTACACAATCCCGCTTTTTCATTGACTACAATATTGTTTGTGCTCGGCAGTGGAGCTGCAGCCACAAAAAAAGCTGGTAAAAAGAAAGAAGCTAAGGCTGTTACCAAAAATTTTTGCTGGTCAATAACGCTAGTTGCTGTCATATCATATTGCATTAAAACACTTTTTCTATTTTCGGTTTTTAACACGCTTGACCGCCTCGATAATTGCATCAACGCCCATGCCGTACTTTTCGACAAGCTCCATCGGTGGACCGGACTCACCAAACTGATCGTGGACGCCGATAAACTCCTGTGGTGTTGGTACGTTTTGGGCAAGAATTTCGGCAACTGCCGAACCCATACCGGCTGATACCTGATGTTCTTCCACGGTCACAACGGCACCAGCTCGTTTCCCCGCCTGGATCACCGCTTGCTCATCCATCGGCTTGATCGTGTGGTTGTTAATGACCAACGTATCAATATCCTCGTGTTTTTTCAGCTGTTTGGCCGCGACCAACGCTTTGTGAACAAGCCATCCACAACCGATAATTGCCACATCAGGGCTGTCCGATTCCCAAAGTGTATTCGCTACACCAAATTCAAACGGGGAGTCTTCGGTGGTAATTTCCGGGGTTTTTTCCCGAGCGACACGGAAGTATACCGGCCCGTCTTGCTTGTAGGCTACATGTACCGTCTTCTTGGCTTCTTGGAAGTCGGCCGGCACAATCACTTTCATGTTCGGCTGAGCTCGCATTAAAGCTATATCCTCAAGCTGTTGATGCGTTGCCCCATCAGGACCAACGGACACACCGGCATGGGCACCGAGGATTTTAACCGGCACGTCATTTAAGGCTATAGTCGTCCGAATTTGCTCGTTGTTCCGGCCCGGATTGAAGGCAGCATAACTGGAGATAAACGGAATTTTACCATACTTTGCCAACCCACTGCCGACAGTCGCCAAATTTTGCTCAGCAACCCCAACTTCAATATACCGATCCGGAAACTCTTGTTTAAAAAAGTGTGTGCGGGTCGAGCCGGCCAGATCGGCACACACCGCCACGACATCCTCGTTTTCTCTGCCAACCTCCACAAGTCCACGGCCGTAGCCATTACGGGTGTATTCTACAGAAGGCTCATCAGCAAAAATGTCCGAATGTAGGTGTTGGTTTTCTTTGATCATAATTAGCTATATTTTTCTTTTAGTTGTACAACCAAGTCATATAATCTTCTTTGATCACTGTCGTGCTTTGAGAAACCCTGCGCTTTCTGGTAGCGGTCAAAAATATCACTACGCTCTCTCGGTGTTTGGGCCTGGTTCAGCTCCGTAAAAAGGTCCGGGTATCTTCGTATTAACTTCACTTGCTTCTTCGATAAACTACTGATTATATTTTCCGAAGATATATCAATAAAAGACTCTTCAAGTCCAACAGCTTCATTGCCTTCGTCCTCTCTTCTTCTGGAGGCAGTTCAGTTTCTTCTGTTGATTTTATGTCTTCAGACTGTTCAAGTTCTTTTTCATACTCTTTCTCCGACATAGTTGATTGCTCCGGTTCTGCGCTCTGCTGTAGCTCAGCCTGAACGCTTTTTATCTTCTCCTTAATAGACTCGACTTCGTCACTTTTATCTGACTCTTGATTCTCAAGACGCGTTTTAATTTTCTCAAGACGATCAAGCAGCTTTCTGCTTTGGCTTTTTTCTTCACCCGAAAGTTTTGGGGATTCAAAACTCATGATTAATCTAAATGACTTGCTTCAATCTTGCCTTCTAACGTACGAAGTTCTTGCAGAAATGCTTTCTCTTGTGCGCCTTTTTCTGGTGGTTTGCCGTGCCAGCCGGGATCAAACTCAATCTCGTCAATTCCTTTGCCAGGTATCGTGTGAGCTAAAATTAGCGTTGGATCTTCATAAATTGCTTTTGCTTGTTCGCAGGCGTCAACAAAGTGCTCAATATTATGGCCGTCAACTTCAATCACATGCCAGCCAAACGCCTCGTACTTGTCAACCAGCTCTTCTAAGGGCATAACATCTTCCGTGTGGCCGTTAATCTGAATATTATTCCGGTCAATAACGCCCGTTAGATTACCTAGCTGATTTGCGCCGGCAAACATTGCCGACTCCCAGATATTACCGGCATCCTGCTCGCCGTCACTCATCTGACAGTACACATGAAAATCACGATCATCCATCTGGGCACCGTAGGCAATGCCGGCCGCCTGGCCGAGCCCGGAACCAAGCGGACCGGAGGTTGTCTCCAGCGCGGGAATTTCTGTCCTTTCCGGATGGCCTTGATACGGACTGCCAAGCTTACGCAAATTATTTTCTATATCTTCAATCGGAAAGTACCCAGCATGGGCCATAACTGCATACCGAACCGGAACCGTATGGCCGTTAGAAAGTATTAACCGATCACGATCATCCCACATCGGCTCATCCGGTTTGTGCTCAAGCACATGAAAGTAAAACGCCGTCATCATATCGGCCATACCCAGCGGACCGGCCAAGTGTCCGGAGCCGGCTTCTGCCAACATACGTACGATCGTCTCACGGACGTCCATGGCGATTTCTTCAAGCTCTTGTACTTTGTCATCGGTTATGTTCATAAAAATTAGTTAAAGGATTAAAGAGAAAAGATTAATGGACAAACTTTAATCCCTTATTTTTCCCCCACTTTATGTTTTCATTATACCAAACCATCCTTACCAACTATCAACATTTCGTAACTTCTCTATTGCATATTTTGGATCTTCGGCTTCAAATATAGCGGACCCACTCACCAGCCGTGTTGCCCCAGCCTCCACAAGCTTTGGTGCCGTACTGAAATCAACGCCAATATCAACTCCAATCGGTAAATCAGGAAAGCGGTCGCGTAAGTCCTCCAGTTTGTCATACACCAGCGGATCCAGCTGGACGCCGTGATAACCGATCTTGTCATTACCCATTACCTGCAGAAAATCAATTTCTTTGCGGTGTTTTTCGACAACCGTATTGCGGTTTGACGGCAGGATTGCCATTCCAACTGCAACACCGCGATCCTTGAGCCGTGAGGCAATCGCGGAAAATTTACGTGTGCTGTCAAAATGAACTATAATTGTGCTTGCTCCACTTTTAATCCAGTCATCAATGACATCTTTTGGATTTTGCACCATCAGATCAATTTCAAATTGCACATCTCGCCAGTGCGGGAAGCCACGCTCTTGGGCAACAATTTCATCAAATCGCGCTTGCTCTCGGCCGCCGCTGTATGGCCAAGTGGCTTCTGGTGCAAAATGACCGTCCATAATATCCACCTGCACCCGATCAACAAGCTTGGAAACAGTCTCCATCTCCTCGCGGAGCAGCTGATACGTTTTCGGAATTATCGCCGGAGTGACATTGATCATAGAATACAAGAGATTGTAAATTATTCGCCAGAAGTATTTTTGTTAAATAACCTATCTTTTTCCTCAGCAAAAACCTCTATTAGGTCTTCATATAATTTCTTAACCTCTGGTACACCCTCGAATTCACCAGACTTAAGTCTCTTCACAGTTTCCAAACTAACATTATCCTTACGAAGTGATCGACCATTGTCCTGATATACATTAATCATGGATATTAGTTTATCAACTGCATACACAAATTTAGCTTCCTCATCAGCCTGATTTTCGTAATTTTCAATACTTTCGTGTAAATCGACAAACTCACCGAACTCGTCAGATAGTCTTCGCATTGCCTCACGCTCTTTAACTTGTTTTTTTTTCATCAGTTTGATGAAACGGCGTATCCCCCGCATAGACTTCAACTACATCATGCGCTAATGCATACGCAATAACTTTTTTAAGGTTTAGATTTAATTCCTCACTCGAGTCTGCTAAGTACCAACACAACATTGCCATTTGATAGCCATGCTCCCAATCATTTTCTCTGCGATCCTTACCGCGAGCAAGTTCGCTCCGCTTCACCAAGTGCAGCTTATGGAGCATATCGTCAAATGCAAAAATGTCATTCAGGTTCGTCATACCTTAGCTTTATCCATTGCTATAGTTATCAATTTTTTTGATTCGGCGCTTATGGCGCGTGGCTTCAGTAAATTCGGTACTCAACCACTCGTCAACGGCATTAATTGCTTGGTTGTCAGTAACAAAACCGGCGCCAATGCTTAATACATTGGCATCATTGTGCTGACGGCTAAGCTCAATTATCCCCTCTTCAGATGTATCTTCAGCTGGCGGACCGTAGTATACCGCCGCCCGCACACCCTCATAGCGG
>PXPA01000040.1 GCA_003022255.1 Parcubacteria group bacterium SW_6_46_9
TATACGCAACCGGTTTGCGTATCTCCGAACTTACGGGCCTAGATAAAAACCAGATCACCAGCGTCATTAAAAATAATGACAAAAGCAGGAGTCTTGAGTTGTCTGTCACCGGTAAGGGTAATAAAACGCGGACGGTGTACTTGTCACGACGTGCGACCAAGTGGCTGAAAAAATATCTCAATACTCGCGACGATGATCTGGATCCGCTTTTTATAAACTACCGTGGGCCAAAAGACGCCAGCCGACGACTGTCCGACCGATCAATTCAAAGAAAGGTCAAAAAGTATGCCGTCAAAGCTGGCCTCCCGGAAAACACGACCCCACACGTCCTTCGTCATACGTTTGCTACAAATCTTTTAAGCCAAGGTGTCGATATCCGCGTCCTGCAGGAATTTTTAGGTCACGAATCAATCACGGCTACCCAAATTTATACCCACGTCACTAACAAAAAACTAAAAGACATTCACAGTAAGTACCACCAGAACAGTAATAGCTAACGATACCGGCTGGTTGGTTAATTGAGGTTAACCCAGATCGAATCACACCCATACCAGGTGCTTCCAGACGGTCCCAACGATGCAATTACAACACGCACCGACTTCTGATTTTTCGGGCATGAATTCGCCCGGTATGGCCAGTAATCCGGATCAAATCGGTACGAATTTCCCCACGGATCTTTCAGGTCATCAGTTTTTACGTAAGGGCCATTCCATTCTTGATTAACATCTTCACTAGTCCACTCGCATGGACCTCCATCAACAAGTCCAACAGAAGGCTTTGCTACCAATCCGGCGTTTGGTTTGTCTAGATAAACTCCCGGATTATTCGTATCACCGGGCGGACAGCCGTTTGGCCACTTTCCGGTGTCATTGATTAACTGCTGAATGCCAACCCGAATTGAGTTAAGCTCAGACTCAGCTGCAGTGACTTTCGCCTGCTCTCTTGTTCCACTTAAACTTGCCAGTACAGCCGACGACAGCAACGAAATGATTGATATTACTACCAGAAGTTCAATAAGGGTAAATCCGTTATAACTGCTATTCATGTACTGAATTATAACAAGCAAATTAACAGCAAACACCTCTCCAATACGTTCGGTTTAAGGTTTATGGCTTAAAGGATTGAAAAATTGTAGATGAAAAAAAGATAAAATCACAAATTAAAGTCAACTCCACTTGACAGAACAAGGAGTCAAAACATTTGGCAACGGGCAGTAATTAGTGGTTTGTAAGATCCAGTATCTTACAGAACCTTACATAAAAATTCAAGGAGGTTCTAAATTATGTACTTTTAGCACTTCCTTAGTAGCTGCATTGTATTACAGCACAAATTTTGGGCATGCTCTAACTAAGCGAGAACACCGCTTCTCACATGTCTCTCGGAGCAGAATTGCATGGTTCCGCGACAGCGGAAATTCTGCGAGAGTGTCGCGCAGCAGCGCTGGCTGCTGCGACGTGTGTATGTTAGAAGCGTGGGTGTGAACTAATCAACAATCTCCTCCCATTCTGGTTTAACATTCTCAATAAGTATGCCTAGCGGAACAATGATAAACCCCGTAAGCACCTTGGTAAGCGCTTTCAGACCAATGACCGCTCCGCTTGTTATGTCATCACGTAGATCCATATATAGTATTATTATACAAACACTTATTTATTTGTCAATTATTGATTCTCTCGTACCTCAAGGCCCGGACAGTTACTGGCCGGCTTAAGACCGTCTGATACGGCTTCTTTAAAACTTTGGTAATACACCTTGTTTTCTGTATTAATCCGCTTTGCACCCGAACACCAGCGGTAGTGAAATACATCCGAGTGCTGAGAAGATACGTACAGATTAGCACCATTACTGTCTCCGGTAGCTGGTGGCAGTGTTATGGTTTGTTTGGGAATTGGAGATATTTCTGCTTGACCGCGCGCTATCCAACCAATACTAAACGCCGTGAATGCAACCGCCGTGATTGTCGCAATGAAGATAACTACTATCGGCACATCGGGAATCCAAGACTTGATATTTTCACCAATTTCTCGTACACTATGCATGTGTAAATAATATACATTATCTATGGCAGAGACCAAATCAGCAGGAACCGCGGGAAGTTTACATGATTCAAACGCCCAGTATCTGGGAGTCAAACTTTCCGATGGACAACAGGCAAAAACCGGATCTATTATTGTTCGCCAACGTGGCACGAAGATCATGGCCGGCCAAAACGTTGACACCGGCAAAGACCATACGCTTTTCGCTCAAACGGAAGGCACGGTTCGGTTTCGGGAGAAAAACCGCACCCGTTACGATGGTAAAACAATTAAAAAGAAATTTGTTGACGTCCTTCCGCAAAAAGCGTAACTTCCAAACCTTACATCATAAATGAGAAATAACAAAACTCGGCCTATGCCGAATTTTTTATTACATGCCACTTTTGAAAATCATTTTATTATCACGTTTTTAAAAATGTCATAACGGAACAGGGGCGATCTATAATCTAAACCAGCCTTATTCTGACTCGACGTTGACGGTAACCTCTTTTGTTTCCTCAAGGATAGTTATCGCAACGTCATACTCGCCGACTTTTTGCAGTGGGCCTCGGCAATATCCTCCGGATAAATACCGGCAAACAACTGACCTTGGTCGCCTGTTTTCGCTGTGATCGATACCGTCTGCCCGGCAATTTCTGCAAGCTTTTCAAGCTTTTCTTCTCGTTTTTGCTGACGCTTCTTTTCTATTTGTGCTTTTTTCTTTTTTAGCTGCGATCGTGTACGGTCAGTTGCTACCCGCGCTAATCCATTCGGCAGCAGGTAGTTTGTCCCGTAACCGTCGGCCACTTCGTGTTCTTCGTATTTTTTACCGACATTCGGTACGTCCTCAAGAAGTATTATTTGCATAGCGAATTAATTACTCGTTACTAACTCAATAGCCCGATTGAGCTGAGCATCAACCGGATCGTTTGTATCAACAGAGTTGGCAGGATCTTCGTCTGTATTATTTTCGGAAGCATCAACGACCTCATCCGGTGTTAATCCATTCTCAGAAATTGACACACCGTCGGGCGTAAGCCACCGCGCAACCGTGATTTTCAGCGACGTGTCCTCGGTTAACTCAACAAGCTCCTGGACAGACCCCTTTCCGAACGTCTTTTCGCCGACAAGCTGGGCTGTGTTGTTATCACGTAATGCTCCGGCAACAATTTCCGCTGCAGAGGCACTACCGCCATTTACCAAAACGGCGACGTCCGTACTTGCCGGCACGGTGCCGTACCCGCTTGATCGATGTATACGCGGTTCGCGTTTATCCCCGTAATTTTCTCGCACCACCACCTCGCCTTCCGGCAAGAAGTGGCTGGTGACATCAACTGCTGCCTGCAGGAAACCACCAGCATTGCCACGCAAATCAATGACTAAATCATCCTCCCCGGACTGACGAAACTCCTGCAGCGCCTCCTCAAAAAGCTGCGCTGATTGTGCCGAAAAGTTATACAAAGCAATGATATAAGCGCCGTCTTTCTGGCTCGTCTCAATAGTCGGTACCTGAATTGTCGAGCGGGTAATTTCAACGTCTCGTGACTCACTGTCCCCTTCGGACAAAATTGTTAAGGTGACATCCGTACCAACCTCACCACGAATACGCTGAACGGCCTTCTGCACAGACATATCTTCGGTCGTAATGCTTTCAACAGCGAGAATCTTGTCTCCTGGCTGCAGGCCGGCAGACTCAGCCGGGGTGTCCTTAAGCGGTGAAATGACTGTCAGCACACCATCCCGTTTGCCAATCTCCATACCAACACCACCAAACTCGCCTTCGATGTTGCCTTCGAATACGTCATTTTCTGTTGGCGGTAAAAAGGTTGTGTAGGGATCACCAAGCGAGGATACCATGCCGCTTATCGCACCGTACACGCGGTTTTGCGGCGTATCGCCTTCATTCGTTGTGGTTGCGGTTGATGTGCTGGTATTTCGCGGTACCCACTTTTTGTTAAGCTTGTCCCAGGCCTGCCAGAAGGTGTCCATATCAACTTTCTGCTCTGCCGCCTGTACCTGCGGTGAAGCTGTGCTGGCATTATTACCAAGGCTCCGCCCCCGCTCACTTCCATAGTAGAAGCCGGCACCAAAAAGCAGCGCCGAGAAAAACACTGCGCCAATGGCTTTTTTTGTCTTGTCTCCAGCAATAATCACTGGTTATAGTGTGCCATATTTATCTGTTTCTCGCAACTAAATACCCACCCAGACAAAAGCATGCAACGTGTAGCGATGGCAGTATTCCCGAGAATCAAAACCGATTGTGTTTTACCGCCAATTGCTGATATTATTTAAAAGTACGATATGTACGTTAACTACTAATTGTATGCCCACACCCGCAATAGAAGACATTGTGAACACAAACGAAACTCAGCCGTTGCGTTTGCACAACACGCTTGCGGGCAAAAAGCAGGAATTTAGGCCCCTTAACGATGACGGTCCGGTGCGCATGTACAACTGCGGTCCGACAGTCTACGATTACCAGCATATCGGCAACCTGCGCGCCTACGTATTTGTTGACATCCTACACCGCACACTGGAAGTAAACGGACACGAAGTTAAACAGATAATGAACATTACCGACGTCGGCCACTTGGTCTCAGACGGTGATACTGGCGAAGACAAAATGAGTAAAGGCTTAGAAAAAGCCGGTATGCCGATAACCCTTAAAAACATGAAAAAGCTCGGTGAGAAGTACGCAACGATCTTCAAGTCTGATCTTGCTGCCTTAAATATCAAAAAACCAACCAGATTCCCAAAGGCATCTGAGCACATTGCCGAAGATATTACTTTCGTGCAGCTTTTAGAAAACAATGGGCTTACCTATAAAACCGATGATGGTCTGTACTTTGACACCAGCAAGTTGGATGATTACGGTAAGCTCGCCGGTGGTATCGAACCCGATGAGGACACTGAGTCACGGGTCCAAAATGACCAGAATTGCCGTCTGGAAGTTTGACAATGAGCTTGGCTGGGACAGCCCGTGGGGACAAGGGTTTCCGGGTTGGCATATTGAGTGTTCGGTCATGGCCCGCAAGTATCTTGGTGATTACTTTGATATTCACACCGGTGGTATTGATCACATTCCCGTCCACCATACGAATGAAATTGCGCAAACCCAAGGAGCGTGTGGCACCGATATGGCCAACTTCTGGCTTCATAACGACTTTATGACAATTGATAATGAGAAGATCTCTAAATCAATTGGCAATACCATCTATCTGAAAACCATCACTGATAAGGGTTTCTCTCCCCTTGCCTACCGCTATCACCTGCTTGGTGCCCATTACCGCTCAGAAATTGACTTCTCCTGGGAGGCGCTTGAGTCAGCCGAGAATGCCTTACATCGTTTGTACCAAGTCGTCCGTACGGGAAATCCGGATGAAGGTAGTGTTAACGATAGTTATGCAACACAGTTTATCAATGCGATCAATGATGATCTGAATACCTCACAAGCCTTAGCCGCCACGTGGGAGATGGTGCGAGATGATGGTCTTACCGACAATGACAAAGCAGCCGGTCTTGTCGCTTTTGATGATGTGCTTGGCCTTGATCTCGCCCACCCACCTTCTCATGAAATTCCCGACGATATCAAAGATCTTGCTGCCAAACGCCGCCGCGCTCGCGAGAACGAAAATTACGAGAAAGCAGACAAGCTGCGCAAACTAATTGAAGACGAGGGTTTTGAAGTTCGTGATACGGACGAGGGCCAAAAAATTGTTAAGTAATGAACCCTCAAAATGAAGAAAAGTTAGTTTTAGTTCATTCATTTCCCACAAATAGTATTTTACTAAGCGGTTTGGTGGATTATCTGGAGGATTATTTTAATCTTCACTTTATTGATCTTCCCGGTTTTACTGCTGAATCACCTTATGATGGAAATAAGATAACACTATCACATTTTTCAGAATACGTTGAGGATGAAATAGATAAATTAGATTGGGATAACTACATTGTGGGTGGCATTTCGTTTGGTTTTTTAGTCATCAATCAAGCCGATATTAATGAGAATAAATGCCAAGCAATGATTGCGGTCGAACCGTATCTCAATAGTAAATACCTCCATTTAGGATTTATAAAAAAGTTTTTATATGGCCACTTAATTGATGAAATATTAAAAAAATAATCTATCAGACAAGGTCTGGCATAATGAATACGCCCAGAACATCTTAAAAGTGTTATCAGGCCAACCCCAAGATAAACTTGACATTGTTTTCGAAGAGATAAATAGCCGGGTATTTTTTAAAACAGCAAAGTTGTTGGCGAATTATGATAAAGACCCAGAATTCAAAAATATTCCGTACGTTTTAATGCTTAACCAACAAGACGAAACCGTCGAGGCAGGCAAAATTACAAATAAATTCAAGGAAGAAATTTCGAATTTATTAATAATAAACACCGACATGGATCATTACCCAGGAAAATATATCAAAATCTTATTTCCGATCTCACCTGGGACCAGAGAAAATTGATAAACTGACGACCTGGATTGATAACCAGTAAATAAATTATTTCAGTTCATGACTTACATGCCCGAACGCAGGTAGGAACAACCTGTACACACGTTCTCCACTCATCTGTACACTAATCTCAGTACTTGTCAGCCGACCGATGTGGTACTTTGTATGCAATGCAACACGACCAAAACATTCGTGTTCCCCCGCACAGCACCGACGCCGAGCAGGCGCTTTTAGGCTCGGTGATGGTTCGAGAAAGTGCTTTGCATGATGTTATTGAAAAGATTCGACCGGAGATGTTTTATGACAGCAAGCACGGCCAGATTTATGAGGGCATGCTTGATCTGTTTTCTGATGGTACCCAGATTGACCTGCTTAGCCTGTCGGATAAACTCGAAGCCCGTGATGAGCTAACAGATATCGGCGACAGCGAGTATCTCACCGAGCTTGTTAATACCGTTCCGTCTGCGTCCAATATTGAGCATTACGCTGATATTGTCTTCAAAAAGTATATTCTCCGGCAGCTCATTCAGGCCGGTGATGAGATTAGCCAGCTGGGTTTTCAAGAAGACGGTGAGCTTGAAGATGTTCTCGATGAGGCTGAGAAAATGTTGTATGACGTCACCGATGAGGACTCCCGTAACAGCTTTGTTGCCCTTTCCGGTGAGCTTGAGGAGGCGTTCGAGCGACTTGAGCGTCTGAACCAGTCCGACAATGAACTGCGCGGTATTCCCACCGGCTTTCCCAAGCTTGATAATAAGCTCTCCGGGCTTCAGCCGAGTGACATGGTGGTTTTAGCCGCTCGCCCGTCAATGGGTAAGACGTCGCTGGCTTTGGATATCGCTCGCCAGACCTCAACTACACATGACGCTAGTGTCTGCCTGTTCTCCATGGAGATGAGCTCACAACAGCTGGTTGACCGCATGCTGGCCGCCGAAAGCCGTGTTGACGCCTGGAAAATGCGGACCGGGAAAATTCGGACTGATGATGACTTTCAGAATATTCGTGACGCACTCGGCGCTTTGTCACAAAGTAATATGTTTATTGATGATACGCCCGGCAACAACATTATCCGCATGCGGTCTGTCGCCCGCCGACTGAAACGCGAAGAGGATCTGGATCTCATTATCGTAGATTACCTGCAGCTGATGCAACCGACCGGGCGAGCCAAAAATTCCGATTCGATGGTCTTCCAGATTACGGAAATTTCTCGTGACTTAAAGATTCTTGCCAAAGAACTACAAGTGCCGGTGCTGGTGCTCTC
>PXPA01000041.1:0-2664 GCA_003022255.1 Parcubacteria group bacterium SW_6_46_9
CACACTGCGACACTCTCGCGAATTTCTTGCTAAAGCAAGACCATGCAAATTCGCTCCGAGAGGCACGTGAGAAGCGGGGTGCTCACTCGGTTAGGACATGCCCAGAATTTGTAATGAACACAGATTTAGCTAAGGAAGTGCCAAAGCGTAACAAACAAAAAACTCAATGCGGTTCATTCTTCGCTTTGCTGAGCTTGCTAAGTAGACGACCTGATACTTGTAGGGCGCGGAGTTTACTATGTACCCCACGCCTGCCTTAACGTTACTGGCTCGGTTTTTGGCTTTAGCCCGGGGTGGTTTACAAAAATTGAGAATATTTCTGTTTTGTCTGGACTTCGGAGACTGAACGGGCATGGTCTCAATTTTACTTGGTATAATTGAGGAGTGAAGTCGAGACGTGAGAGCGTGTTACCGCTGGTAACACGACTCGTGCCAGACAAAACACGTAATATGAACGCTCTATGGATACACGCGAACGATTAACAAAAGCATTCAAACACTTCCCCGGGATCGGACCGCGTCAGGCCCGGCGGTTTGTGTATTTTCTGTTGTCCCGTGGGCCGAAGTTTTCCGGTGAGTTCGCTAAACAAATAACCAAGCTTCACGACAGCGTAACTCGCTGTGAGATCACTCACCAGTACTTTGCCCCGGAAGACCCTAACCAGAATCGTAGCCCCATAGCTTGTGACGAGGATCGTGATTGGTCCCGTCTTTTAATTGTTGAAACCGATATGGATCTGGAAGCGATTGAAAAAACCGGTGAGTATGACGGGATGTATTATGTTCTTGGCAGTCAGGGGTCACTGACTGACGACGATTTAGAAAAGACACTTCACCTTGAGGAACTGCAGTCAGTCATATCAAAGCATTACGGAGACGGCTTAGAAGAAGCAATTATTGCCACCAGCGTCACCCCCGAAGGCGAACGAATTCGGGATACCGTTACCCGCTTTTTAGCTGATACGGCCAAAAATCTTGGATTTACCATCTCTACATTAGGCCGTGGCTTATCCACCGGCACCGAACTCGAGTATATTGATGACAACACAATGCGGCACGCACTTGATGGGCGGAATTAACCTCTAGTAATAACGTTTATTTAGCTTTCTTCTATTATATTTCTGATCTTTTCTATTACCTGCTCAGCCTGGTCGTTGCTTTTTTCTTCAACTATAATTCTGAATAATGGCTCTGTTGTTGAGGGGCGCAGGTGCAGAAATCCGGATTGCCACTGAAGTCGCAAACCATCCGTTGTGTCTGCTGATTCATGCGGTATTTTTTGGCGGGCTTGCTTGTATACCACACTTTCATCATCAACGTTTTCTGCTGGTACGTTAACTTTACTCATTGTGTACTTGTCAATCTCTTCTGCCAAAACAGACAAGTTGCTATCTTGTGACCGTATTAGGTTTACAATATGAACAACCCCCGCTAGCGCATCACGACCATAATGAAGCTGGGGGTCAATGACGCCCCCATTCCCTTCGCCACCAAAACAAGCACTGGTTTCTTTCATTTTTGCGACTACATTAACCTCTCCAACCCGTGACCGAAGCACGTCAATATTAAATTCGCCTGCCACATCGTCCACGCTAGTACTCGTTGACAGATTGGTTACCATTACGCCACCGCTCATCTCATGACGTTGCAATGCTGCACCTTTTAGCGCCAACGGCAGCGTCAACTCTTCGGATAAAACGTTACCTCTCTCGTCAATCAGCAGCAGCCTATCGCCGTCCGGATCTGTAACCGCACACATGTCTACATCTGAACCCGACACTTTGTCTTCTGGCCAGCGTACGTTTTCCGGCCGCGGTTCTGGTTTGTGCGGAAATGATTCATTGTGGTCGGTTGCCAGATTAACAGTACTGCAGTTGATTGCTTTTAGCATACGAGGAAGTATCCGCGATGCGCTGGCATTAACCGCATCAACGCCGACAGTTAAGCTCCTGCCCGCTTGAGCGAGATTGGAAACGGCGTCAATATGGGACTGATACGCCCAATCCTGTTTATCAATAACATCATTACCATAATCAAAAGCTTCATCAAAACCATCTTTCGTCTCGATTGTTCTTACCGTATCTTTCACTTCCTGCAGGATGTCTGCCGTTATAAATTCACCGTCTTCATCTAGCAGTTTTAGACCGTTGTATGAACCCGGATTGTGGCTAGCCGTGATAACTATTGCACCAGAAGCATCAGACTCCAAGACAGCCATCTGGGTTGTTGGCAACGGTGCGAGATCCAAATCATACACCGTATTACAGCCACCATCCGTAAAACCAGCAGTTACCGATTGTTTCAGATCCTGACCCGAATGACGGCCATCATGCGCGACAACTAACGGCCCGCCACCGGATATTTCGGCAAATGATCGGGCAAAGGCATATGCCACGTTGTCATTGATAGCCTGTGGGTAAACTCCGCGAACTCCTGTGGTTTTTACTCGTAATTTTTCCGGTATATCCATAAGCTACTGTTTGTTTTGTAATGCTTCCATCCGTGTTAATTCTTCTGGAGTGTTGGCTCCCAGAGCCTCAATCGGATTAATGTTGACATTACCAATGTTTATATCACTTTTCTTAGGAATTTCAACGATACTAGTTAGGTAGTATTCTCCTTGCGAATTATTATCTTCTATTTTAGAAAGATTACTCCATAACC
>PXPA01000041.1:2768-4221 GCA_003022255.1 Parcubacteria group bacterium SW_6_46_9
CGGAAAAATCACCAACATCAGTTGTTGCCATTGTTATTTTGTCCTGATTATCACAGTGTGTATTATAAATGCTTTCTATAGTTTCACTTTTTACCAGCGGCATATCCCCGTACAAAACGAGCATCGCTTGTGGATCTCTTTTTTGGGTAACATCTTTTGCTTGTAAAGTAGCGTGGGCGGTTCCCCGTTGGTTAGTTTGCAAGACGTATTTATATTCGTCACCAAGCGTTTTCTGAACGTTTTCCGCTTGATGACCGACCACAATAATCGGGCTGTATGTTAGATCAGTCTTTTTAAGTTCGGTTAGTAAATGCACTATGAGTGGTTTATCGTTCATATCAACTAACACCTTCGGTTTATCTGCACCCATTCGGGTTCCTTCACCGGCAGCTAATATTATGATTTGCAGGTCTAGCATACTACAAAGCAATTATAACAATAACCATAAACTCTCATAGCAGGTCTCTCGATCCACACAAAAAAGCCCGCTCCGATCGAACCGAAGCGGGCCTTCTCGTGATGCCTTCAAAGTACTCTAGAACATCACACTAAACTCAATTCGAACTGATGGCGAGTTGCCGATCTGGGCGTAGTGAAACAGCCCCGAGACATTTTCTGAGAGCTGTAATTTGGCTACCGGTCCCATTCGCCAGTTGTTCAGCCACTCGGCCGGCGTTTTCACCAATACATTCTTGGTTCGCCAGCCGACGGAAAGCTTGTCGGTCAGACCATATGTAATATGGTTCGCCGACAGGATCAAACTGGGCTTAGCCTGCCAAGTCGGAAAACTGGCAAACGACTTCGAGTAGAAACTAAGCCGTCCAAGAGCCCCTCGGCTTACGTTCCAGAACTTAACGCTCTCCAAACGTTTGCCGGAGTGCGTTACTGTAAGCGCATTATAAACGCTTACCTGGAACGTCTGACTGACACTTTTCAGCGAATCAGAAACCGACCAGGACGGTCCGCCGCCGATCGTCAGTGCTGAGCCGGTGGTCGCAGCCACTCCGTAGGCGTCATCCCAAAAACGAAATAAAACTGGGGTAACCCGACGGTCGCCGTCCTGGATTGATGTGTTAACTTTCAGCAGATTGGACTGGCCGGCAGCCGGCTGCATGAATGCCGTCACCACAAACAGTCCGGCAGCGGCAAGTCCGGCAAACCACAACGGTTTCGCCAAGATAGACAGCAAGTACGGAATAACACTCGACCCCACACTCAGCAGTATTTTCAGCACAAAGAGTGCCAGAGTGAGTCCGTAAGACTGATCGTCATACGCCTTATCAGCCAAGAACATTTCAGCGGTCTCTTCAAAATGTTCAGCTACTTCCGCTTGAGTTGCTTTACTGATTCGTTCCGGCGAAATTTGCCCCATGCCAATGCTAGCACGCATGACGCCTTCATTCTCAACTCGGTAGAAGTAATCCGTTTCTACCTTCTTTACGGCCACACTTCC
>PXPA01000042.1:0-1193 GCA_003022255.1 Parcubacteria group bacterium SW_6_46_9
ACGAAAATACATTTGGGATTGGCAAGTCGGTTTTTCAGCCCTCCCGGCATGAGATTGAGTGGCTTTGGCGAGAAGGTAGTGACGAATCTGTTTACTTTAAGCCCGACCAGCACTGGCTGATTAAAGTGCTGAACCCAATGACGCTGACCGCTAGCTTCGTTGGAGTTGTGGTTTTGTTCAGTCTCGTTACGTCACTGCAGCAGCTTCCGTACTCCACTCTATTGGCTGCCGGTCTGATAGTGGTAATTCCACTGATAGTTTATGGTGTAGCAAAGACTGGAAACCAACTCGTGGATTCGGCAGTTAACTGGTTCACAAAACAAGGGGAAGAGCAAAGTAAAGAACCAGTTGAGGCCTCTCCGGAAGAGAAGGAGAAGCTGAAAAAGAAGCGAAGGCGAGAGCTGCAAGGCCGTTATTCTACTCTTGCTTGCAACGGGGAAGGTGATGGGCCAGATTTTGACTCACTTCCTGAAGAGAAGCGGACAATCACGCTCCGTTTTCAGGAATTGAAGCGTAAGGTGTGCAGGCCTTTTCAGCGCTAAACATTACATCTCCCAGCACGTGAATTAATGCACCGGACCTCCCAGGTTCGGTGCATTTTCTTTTTCTGTAGCTAGTTTTGCTCTGAAGTAATCTTGAAGTGGTGAATTTTAGAGATTTTGTTGAAATATTTAATTACGCATCAGTTGATGTAGTAGCCTGAGTTTCGCCCTCAGAACTTGTCGCGGTTGGTGTAGTATTAGTTGAGTTAGCAGAAGGATCTTGCTGGGTTTGGAAGCTTGTTTCCAGCTGCTTTTCCACAGCCTGTTCGATAGTATCATTGAGTTGTGTGCCGGTACGGGTGAAGGCGATCCATGAGAAAATAAGAGCAATTAGTGCTATTACGAGCCCTACCCACGCAACTCCTTTTGCATTTGATCGTCGAGCCATACGTATGTGGTTAATTGTAATGTATACTAATTATTGCAGATAAATCCTGCTTTTCCAATGAGCTCAAAGCGGTTAATTCTAAAAAACCGACACCGGCGGTACACAGTAATATCGGCGTTACTTACGGCGCCGGTATTTATGACGGTTCTGGCTGCTGCCGTAAGCTGGTTGTTTAATTACGGGTTAGCAGAAGAGTTTTTGGTGTTTCTGCTTGCACGTAAAGCTTTTGTGCTCGCTGGGTTGTGGCTTGCAGCTCCATTATT
>PXPA01000042.1:1199-3853 GCA_003022255.1 Parcubacteria group bacterium SW_6_46_9
AGTATTTCCTACCAGCGAGGTACAATCGACCGCTGGCGGCCGATTAACAAAACAACCAAAATAACAGCAGTTATCTCTCTGGTTGCAATTTTAGGATTGGCAGTATTTGGCCGTCTTACTTAGTTGTCGGTATTATCAATAAGCTCCTGAATACGTTCTGCCACACCATCTATTTCCGTTGTAATATCATCAATATCATCACGTCGACTTTCAACGGTGATCTCATCAGCATCCACCTCATCATCACCGACAACACCAAAAAGCGGAACTTTATTCTCATGCACATTACGGATGCGTTTACCGACAGACTCATCTGGTCCGTAGATCACCGTACGGATTCCGGCCGACTCGAGATTTTTAGCAATATCATCTGTAACTGCTTCGTGGTCATCACCAACAGGAAGCAGGGCGACCTGTGTTGGTGACAACCACAGCGGAAAGTCACCGCCGGTGTGTTCAATGAGCACACCCATAAACCGCTCAAACGAACCTAAGATTGCGGCATGAATAACGACAACCTGATGGTCTTCGCCGTCTTCGCCGGTGTAGGTCATATCAAAGTTATCCGGCTGAACGAAATCAAGCTGCACGGTTGTCAGTTGCCACTGCCGGCCGAGAGCATCAGAGACCATGACATCAATTTTGGGCCCATAAAAGGCAGCTTCACCAGGTACTTTTTCGTAGGGAATATCACGTTCGTTGACAGCGTCAACAAGGATTGACTCGGCACGCTTCCAGATTTTATCATCACCGAAATATTTTTGATCCGAATCAGCATCACGAACAGAAATCTGTATTTCGTAATCACCAAAACCAAGCGTGCCGTACACGTTCTCCATAATATCCAGGATCATCTGAATCTCATCATTAATCTGATCCGGGCGAATGAAATGATGGGCATCATCCTGCATGAGATTAATAACCCGAGTCAACCCATGCAGTTCACCGGACTTTTCATTTCGATACACGGTAGTATTTTCGGCAATCCGCAGGGGTAGATCACGGTAGCTTTTCTGCCGGGAGTTGTATATTTCAAAGTGGTGTGGGCAGTTCATCGCCTTCATAACATATTCGGTGTTGCTGTCGTCGGTAAACGTCGGCATCATGGCGTCGTATTTGCCCATATGGCCGCTTTTTTCATAAAGCTTGCGTTTGGCAATGTGGGGGATGTTTACGAACTGATAATCGTGTTTTTCTTTGATGTTATTTAAATACGTTTCAAGCTCATTGCGGATAATTTCACCGTTGGGCAAAAGCATCGGCAAGCCCGGACCGACATTATCGGAAAAAGTAAAGAGATCAAGCTCTTGTCCAAGCGTGCGGTGATCGCGCTTTTTGGCTTTTTTGCGGTTTACTACAAATTCATCAAGATCGTCTTCAGTTGCAAAAGCAAGGCCGTAAATACGAGTGAGCATTTGGTTGTCTTCATCACCACGCCAGTAGGCACCGGCGACAGTATCAAGCGTAAAGGAATCAGCGGAAATGTCTTTGTTTGGGGTATCAACGTGGCCGCCACGACATAAATCAACAAATCCAGAGCGAAATATAGTATCATCGGACTCTAGTAAATCCGCTTTTTCTGGTGCGTCTGCCTTCGGCCCGGAGTAGTAAAGCGTTATATCATCACCGGCTTCCGCAATGTCATCAATGAGTTCTAGTTTGTACTCGTTATCAGCAAAAAATTCCCGGGCTTCATCTGCAGTAACATCATACGAACGGAAAAGCTCCCAATCATCCAGAAATTCTTTCATCGTTCCTTCAATTTTGTCCAGCTCATCCTCAGAAAACTCTGTATCACCACAATCAATGTCATAGTAAAAGCCATCATCAACCGGCGGGCCAAGAGTGGGTTTGGCTTCAGGGTAATGTTCTAAGGTTGCTCGAGCGAGCAAATGGGCGAGGGTGTGGCGGAGTTTATCTAGGTTGTTTTGGGAATCTGACATACGAAAATTATAACACGTTTGCCCAGCCGTACTTTCATTTACAACCCCAAAAGTAACAGGGGGTCATATGCTTTCTATAAACAGTCCTTCACTTGCAACTTTGGGTAATGAAAGTACAGCTGGGTTCACTCGGTTAGAGCACGCCCCGAAGTTCGTGCTGAATACGGTTCAGTTAAGGAAGTACCGACACCATTCGTTTTTTTGACAAAAAGCATTTCTATTTATGTAAGAACCAGGTTCTCACATCACGAAATAATTACACCGTCAACAGGTTTAAAGCATAAACGTTTATTGCAAACAAACAGTGTTTTTGCGGGTGTTTACCATTCAATTATTACGTTTTTAAAAATGTAATAATTAATTAGTTGCTGAGTTTGGCAAAATTGAGGTGGCATTAGATCCGATCAGGTCCGACCGGTGATTTCGTTTGACGATGTATTAAACATGTGCCTTTTACGGAGAAGGTTTAAGCTTGCACATTCCGTAGTTTGTTACAATACCCAACACAACTGAATACGCGACGACCTAACCTGCTTTGTCAGTATGGTCAAAAATCGCTAGAGACAGAAAACCCGTCATCGGGACGTCTCTAGCGTTACAGAGAGAAATCTCTGTAAGGAGCTTCGGCTCCTCCTGGTGGCGGGCTTTGTGTTGCGGGTATGCTCAAAGCTACACTCATTTTATACACGCTGTCTCGGCCATCAGGAATAC
>PXPA01000043.1 GCA_003022255.1 Parcubacteria group bacterium SW_6_46_9
ACCAGACAGCCAGCCCCGCAAACACTGAAACGCTTATAGCCCACCGGGCGATGCCGACAGGCAAGAGAAAAAAGAGGGCGGCTGTTCCGGCAATGGTAAGCAAGCACGCCAGCGTGACAACAAGGATTAGTTTCGCTGTCCACGTAATTTTATCGTGTAACGACTGGGGTAAAGCCAATCCTTTTTCTTTCGCCGCAGAAACAGTTCGGGTAACATTGAAGTTCTCCAATTGTAGCAGATAGATATGAAAAAGTGGTAGCCGAAATATATCTTTCATACAAATTGTTGGTTAAACGCAGATAGCTCATCGAGAAATTCATCTGGACAGTCAATAAACACATGATGCCCACCATCTAGTAATGTATGCGTTGCTTTGGGGGGTTTATTAGCAATAATTTCTGCGTGTTTCGGTGGTGTCTTTGTGTCCTCCTTGCCCCAGATAATGTGTACAGGAATTGAAATATCGCTTAATTTTTGAGTTTGGTCCTCACGAAGTATCGTCTGCATTGTTTTTCGCAGATTCTCGTTTTCCGGCGGCCGGTCAGCACCGATACAATCATACAGTGGCCCTTTCAGTCTGCGTAGTCCCGGAAGCTGAAACAGCGGAGACAACCAGTGCCCAAGCCAAGAAAGCAGTTTCGGCTCGGGGCTTCGTACGACCGCGGCATCAACAAGTACCAGCCCACTGATCCACTCAGGGTTTTTTGCCGCCACAACTGTGGCAATCTGACCACCAAACGAGTGGCCGACAAGTATTATGTTATCTTTTTGTAGTTTTTGTACTATCTTGAAAACAGCATCTCGGTAATCAACAATACTCCACGGCTCTGATAGATCATCTGACCGACCAAACCCAGGCAAATCAACAGCAACACTTGTAAGGGGCAGCTGCTTACAGACCTGCCCCCACACCGACTTGTTGCCACCCCAGCCGTGCAGAAATACCCAAACAGTTTCGGTGTCCTTATCCCGAATTTCTAAGCTAACATCGTGATTTTCAGCTGTTACTGTTTTCGTCGTTTTTTTCATCCCGCTGGTTTAGGTAACGGTTTAAAATGACTGCGGCGGCCGAACCGTCAACGTGCATTGGCGATCCGGGCTGTCTTTTGGCAGCTACCGAACTACCAAACTCATCGGCAAACACAATGTTGGTTTCCAAAGAGTTGATAAGACCGTTCGCAAATTCTTTGGCGTGTTCCATAACCGGGTTTTCTCTGCCGGAGCGGTCTTTTGATTCGCCAATTACAATCGTATCTATTTTCTTTTTCTTACAAACCTCGACAACCTCCTTTAGCGCATCACCGTCGTTATCAATAACTTTAAGTGGTGTCGCAATCTTGTTCTGGCTGTCGGCCGTGGCTAAACCAATCCGTTTTGTGCCGTAATCAATTCCAAGAAATTTCATAAAAATATTATAAAGCCACAAATTAAGAGTAGCAGAATTTACAACCTTTTTCATCTTAGCTTGACCATAAAAAAGGTAGGGACTGATTGCAAAGTAACAGTTTTACAAGTATTATTTTAATGTGTAAATAAGGCGGGGTGGCAGCCATGAACCATGTGAGGTTCATGGTATAAGCCTCAGTTGTGTGTTAACTCACAAATTCGGGAGGGGTGACAGAGCCTGGTTTATTGTGGCGGTCTTGAAAACCGCTGTGGGGTTACACCCACCGTGGGTTCAAATCCCACCCCCTCCGCAAATTTGAACACAGTGAAAGTTTCGGATGGGAGAACGGTGCGTTTGTACCGTTCGTGTGGGATTTGAAGCCCGCAGCGATGTGCGAGTTTCTGCCGAAAGCAGAAGGCGAGCACCGCGAGGGCCGGCTCGGAAGCAGCCGCCGTCAGGCGGCTGACTGGAGAGAAATCCCACCCCCTCCGCCGAACTTACAGATGAGTCGGCCGACAGCTCCCTTTTTCTCTTGGAGTGATGTGAGCGGTCATTACTCATCAAGCTCAGTGTCGCTTGCTTCTTTTGGGTTCTCTATGTTAAGCATGTTAACGCTCGTGTATGCATTCAGCGTTAGTCCGGGAATAAACGAAAAGCCGGCAAAATACAGTCCCCACTCAACTAAGAGCCACAGCCAGTTTGATTCCACATTCTGGAACGCTTCGACCGGACTAAGCCCATGGCACCACAGCCAAGCGTAAATCACCACATACCCCAAACCGTTGATAAGCCAGCCAACGAGCGGAACCAGCCCGAGCACATCGAAAACGGCTGCTGTGGCAATTATCGACCACCGAGTGTTTGTTGTGATTGTGCCGGTATCGGACATGATAGGTTTGTTTTAGGTATCTCTTAGACTTCAAGCCTATTATAGGTTCCGTGCGTAGTCAAAGCACAGTATAATACGAGTATGGATGTATCTCCGTGCCCACACTGCCAGCCGTATGAAGAGTACACTCATATTGATGATTACATTAACTCTTTAGTTAGTCCGGTTCTTTCGGCGGTATTTCCCACCACCAGCGAACACACAACGAACTGGCTGTGGCTAAAAATCCTCCGAGCGCTTCGTATAATTGGGGTAGTCAATTTTCTTTCTGACCCGGACAGAACCAAGTTGTACAACCGCGGCTTAATATTTTTTGACGAAGCAGTTCGTCGCGGAATCGATATCCGGGTCGTCACAATTTTTGGATACTATAAAGATGGTGATAATCTAAAACTTTTCTCGCAACTCCCGTGCCCGCCCCCAGCTGCCGACAGCCGAATAGATAACAAAGCGTGGACCAAACGAACCCTTAAAGACGCTGGAATCCCTGTATCCCAAGGCCAAAGCTTCTTTGCAAAACAGTCCGGCCTGCATTGGGGCCACAGTATCGGATATCCGCTGGCGGTAAAACCAACACACGGATCCTTAAGTAAACACGTTACTGTCAACATTGAAAATAAAAACGAGCTAAACCACGCTATAGATATCGCCAAGCAGTTCAGCGCCCGGTACATCGTTGAAAAACACCTTCCGGGCAACCTGTACCGAGCCACCGTTGTCAATCGAGAGCGTGTCTTTGTCTGCCAGAAACGTCGTCCGCATGTGGTTGGCGACGGCGAGCACACAATCAAACAGTTAATCAAAAGCAAAAACGCCAACGACAGTCGCGGTCACACCAAGCAGAAAAACACCACCTTGCACGTGATTGATACCGACCGAGCCCGGCAGTTTCTTACCGACACTGAGTACAACCTGGCGTCAGTCCCTAACCTAAATGAGATGGTATTACTATCCAACACCTACACGCTGGCAGCCGGCTGTGACATTATTGGGTGCACAGAGTCAGTTCATGAAGACAATGTGCTCGTATTTCGGCAGGCTGCAAACACGCTTTCTGCCGGGTTGGTTGGATTTGATTTTATCTGTCCAAATATCACTACTTCTTGGAAGAACCAGCAGTGCGGTATTATTGAGGCAAACACCAAGCCGTATATTGACATGCACGCTCATCCGTCCAAAGGTACAGCCCAGCCGGTAGCCGAAGTAATGTGGAACGTGTTGGATTACCAGAATGCTACTATGTAAACAGTATGGCAGACAGTATCTCCTGGACAGCTCCAGAATTTAATTACACGCCAAAAGGGCCGGACTGGTACTGGATGGTCGGCCTGATTACACTAACGCTTGTCATTATAGCCTTATCGTTAGGTAACATACTATTTGCAATCGTGCTTATTGTCGGATCTTTTGCCATAAGTTTTCAAGCATCGCAACAACCAGACGTTATAGAAATAAAAGTAACCAAACAAGGCGTTCAGGTAGCTGATACCCTTTACCCGTTCTCCTCCTTACAGTCTTTTTGGGTTATCAACAACCCGCAGGAGCAAAAACTTATCCTCAAATCAGAAAAAACTTACATGCCGTATGTCGTTGTTCCTATTGATAATGTCAACCCGGAAAACGTGCGGCATTTTCTTTTGCAGTATCTACCAGAAGAGAAGCTGAAAGAACCGCTTTCGCAGAAAATTATGGAGTATTTGGGGTTCTAGGGCGTTCGCACCCCGTGTTTTGTTTCGGTACGAAAAATCTCCAGCGTAGATTTTTCTCAGTCCTCGGTTCGTTCTCCCCCACTACATGTGTAGTGGGGGGGCATGCCCGCTCACTGTGCTGGGAGTGAAGCGACCGAATACTTTCGGGGTGCGGAGCCCGAACAAAACAGGGATACTCACATCAGTTGTCGCTCATCCGCCAGGGCGAATTCGCTCCGAGAGTATTGCCAAAATCTTAGAGTGATTCAAGGCACATGAGAAACGGAGTGTTCACTCAGTTAGGGCACGTCCGAGATCTATGATGTAAACCGATTTTGCTAAGGAAGTGCCAGTAATTGCCGTATTATGTTTATAACTCCGCTGAGGGCTCTCGATTAGTTGGCAAAGATTGCTTTTCGTTTTACCTTTTCACAGGTCCGACCAGTGATTCGGCTGGATGGTGTATTAAAAGTGTACTTTTCGTGGGGAGGTTTAGACCTTGCACATGGTCTCAATCAGTTTTGGGTCTACCAGATAGCCTACAGAATCCCAACAGCAAAGAGTGTTTGAGCTAGTAAAATTTACTTCACAAGTTTGCTAGAATAAAAAAAAGTACGGATTTACGCCCGGAGTTTTTATTAAAATTTGTATCAAAAAGAGTGGGATGTGGGGTCCTAAACTCATTAACCTTGAACACTTTCAGGCTTTGTTAAGAATCAAGATTAAAAATTCTAAATTCAAAATATAAAAAATGCTAATATAGAAGTGAGTTATGCTCCTCTCCCCCAACCACAAACCTTCAGGCTTCACCCTGATTGAACTTCTGGTTGTCATCTCCATTATTAGTCTGTTATCCAGTGCTATTTTAACCGGACTTTCCGGAGCAAGAAATCAAGCCCGCCTTGCCGCCAACAAGCGTTTTGAAACAGCAGTCCGATCATCAATTAGTGATTGTTCGGTTGCTTTCTACAACTTTGAAAGCACAAGCGGCTCCACCGTGCGAGAAGCTGGTGGTACCGGACCAGACGGGGCAGTATCAGGAACTCTAGAAAGAGTCGATAGTTTAGACGGGCTCGGAAAAGCAATCAGATTCGTAGACGGCAGAAACGACGAGGTCAAAGTCCCTGACAAAGCAGTAGACCGGACAAAACCTTTAACAGTAACCGGTTGGGCAAAAATTGATGGTTGGCCGAGCCAGCATGGCTTTTTCTTTGCTGATGATAATGAACAATTTCAGCTTGGCCTTGAAAACAACATCACCGAGTATGAACTCGAGGCCGAAACTCAAAACAACAGCATCCGCATGTCCGGCCCAAAAGCAGACCAAAGCGAGTGGTTCCACATGGCTGGAGTCTATGACCGAAAGCAGAGCGAAATAAGAATGTACATAGACGGAAAGATGGTTAACTCAGTCTCTGCATCCGGCGATCTCAAACCAGGAAACCTTTTTCTTGGTGGTAAAGGATACTTAGGTGGAAGCCAATGGGATGGGCTTGCCGATAACATTCGTATTTACGACTGCGCCTTTTGATCAAACCATTAGTTGTTAGTTGAAATAATTTACATGTTTCAGACGAGTAAACTCTTAACATAATGTAAACCACCCCGGGCTGGGTAACATAAAGTAAATGGGTCAGGTACACTGAGTAATGTCAAGAAATTACCAGGTAACCCAACCCATTCACATGAACAATTCTAGCATATTAGAGCAAGTACCTTCTACCCAGACATTACGAACGCACCTCAAGCGATTAATCTTTCCCGATGACGGTCGACCACAGTGTCCACAGTGCGGAAGTCGGCAAGCCAGAAGTATCAAACGAGCACAGCGGTGGCGTTGTCGGCGGTGTCGGCATCCGTTCAGTATCAAAAGCTGTTGTTCGTTTCTCAAGCACAGTAAGCTATCCTTAGAGACAATCTGGCTTCTGGTCTGGTGCTGGCAAGAAGAGATACCGAAAGACCAGACTGCCGATATTTGTGGTGTCTCAGCGGTAACAGCGTATAGCTGGTTTGCGAAATTCCGGAATAATATCCCGCAAAAGCGGGCTGAGACGGTGCTGGAAGAGGACACAGATACGGTTGCGTGTGATAAACTGTTTGTCGGTGAGAAAGCCGTCATGGGTGCCAAAGCGAAAGGCACACGCAATGTTGTGCTGAAAGTGTTGAGTGAATACCGAAGATCCGCACAAACAACACGCCGTGGAGTTTCTGATCCGCTTTGTGGCAACTGATACGACTGTCTGTACCGACGGTGCCGGTATCTACCGCGGTATCGGTGATTACCACCGAATTACACACGAGTACGAGCGACACAACCAGTTTGAGTTCAGTCTAACGGCCGAGACTGAAGGTGTCTGGGCGAACTTCCGGACGTTTGTTCGGCGGATGTATCATCACGTGACGACAGACAAACTGCCGGCGATCGTACATGAGTTCGCCTTGCGGTTTTCTCAAGACAGAATCTTTCGTTCACCGCGAGATTACTTTACACTATGCCTAACACCGAAACCATTTGCTTTATAGGGCCCCCGGGCTAAAGCCCGGGGCTTTTAACTAGCTTTTAACTAAGCGTTATGCTGAGACTGCTTCCGGATGTACTCTTTCATTTCACTTTCATGAACACGGCCGACTATTTCGGCGAAGCAGCCTTCGGCCCAGAATGAATTACCCCAGAGCCATATGTCCAGATCAGGATGCTGATCACGGAGCACTTTGGAGCTACCGCCTTCTAGTAACTGTACTGCTTTCGGTACTGAGTACCGCGGTGGCAGCCGTACGAGCATGTGTACATGATCCTCCGGTATATCCAGTTCTTCTATCTACCAGCTGTTCGCTTCGGCACAGTCGTAGAACAATCGCTTTGTGTGCTTGGCTACTTCGCCTTGCAGTACGCCGTGACGGTATTTCGGTATAAACGTTATGTGGTATTTCAGACGATGTTTTGAGGCCGTGTCCGACCAAAAGTTGACAGTACCCATACAGTCTCAGCATCACAGATAACCTCGGGTGACAACATTCAGTTGTCTTTTGCTCGAACGATTCATCCCCAGGCTAAAGCCTGGGGGGTCTTGGTGGGTGATAAACCGGTGGTTTTCAACGCTCGTCCGCCTCTGGTGGACTCGCTGCTTTTCAACACGGGAACGAGAGTTTGTGTTCTCAACGGTGCTCGTAAAAACTGTGCGCCTGGGAGGTTTGGTCACAAGTAAATCCGCTGACGCGGATTTCTCGCGGTCCTCCTATTTCTTGTTTCGCTATGCTCAACATCCGAAATTTCCGCTAACGCGGAATCGGATAAAAAGCAATCTGCTTTGCTTTTTATCCCCGGCTCGTATTGCTGTGCCCTGAGCGAAGTCTTGTAAAATTATCTACAAGACTGAGCGAAGAAATACTCTTGGGGTGCGCCTTTCGAATCATCACGCAAAGCCCAAACTATGTTCTGGGATGATTTGGTCACGCATAAATTTCCTGACGGAAATTTTGCGCGACCCCAGCTCACTATCTGCGCCTTCTCACTCCGTTCGAAACGCAGATATAGTTGCGCTTTTCGAATCATCGCGAAAGCCCAAAACTGGGCTTTCTCCAGTCGCACATTTTCACTTTGTTCAAATGTGCGCCTGGGATGATTCGAACACCCGACCTCATCGTCCGCAACGATGCGCTCTATCCACTGAGCTACAGGCGCAAATGGCGTAGTTAATTCAGCACAAAAATTATACCGCAAATTACAGGACCAATAAACCAGAGGCGGAATATTACTGAAATGAGTCTTGCTCGATTGCATCTGTAATTTGATCGTCAGAATCAACTTGCTGAACTATTGATAGATGAAAAAACAGTGAGTCATGATCAGCAACAACTAATACTGGTATCCCCAATCCCATAGCCATACCGGCTTCATATCGAGCGCTTTCTTGATCTTCTTCCCACAAATATACAAGACAATCTGCCGCTTTCACGCCCGCTAATTCATCTGAAGCCAACTCCTGTGTCCGCTTTGCATCAAAGTCCTCTGCGTTATCAAAATCAGTCGCCCAGTCATACGTGATTGTATGACCGGCATCTCGTAACTTTTTCATAACAGAAACAGCACGGGCAATGTTTTTCCCTGCCACATACACTTTCATATAAGCCTGATTATAACAAAAAATCCGCCTCTCGGCGGATTTTACGGGTTACAGTCTTTGGGTTTACTAAACTGTTATGATGTTTTCACTTCAATACTGTGTCCGGCCCGATCTGCCGTATCTTCGCTGGGCATTGACACCTTCAGCACACCGTTATCGTACTCTGCTTCAGTAGCTTCAGCATCTACTTCGTGTGGTAGCCGGATTGATCGGCTAAACTGGCCATAGCGGCGTTCACGGTAACTGTAATCCTTGTCTTCATTCTCAGACTCGTCCTCATACGAACCAGAGATCGTGAGCTGATTACGATCAACTGATACGTCAATATTCTCCGGATCGATTCCGGGAACATTCATCTCCGCTACTGTATCACCGTCCTGCTCGTAGATATCAATTGCAAGATCTGTTCCCCGATTCGTACGTGCCGGACTGCCAGAGAAAAGATCATCCCCAAAGAAATTTGCCAATGGACTACGGTTTTGTCGTGGAATAAGTGCCATGGTTTTAGTTGGGTTAAACCATTAAATTCCCGACAGATGTTCAGCTGTAAGGTGCTCGCGTCTGTCTTGCTTGTTGCTTACATTATAACGGATATCGGGGCTAAAATCAAGGGTTACTCCATGTTGTCACTAACAAGCCGAGCCAGCTGGGATTTCTTGCGGGCCGCCTTGTTTTTGTGGATGATATTCTGCTTTTCTGCTTTGTCAATTGCTTTTTGGGCCTCTGGTAGTTTGTCTTCTGCCTTCTCTACTTCTCCATCTTCAACAAGATCTTCAACCTCCTTGATTGCATCTTTCATGGCGTCTTTGCGACGACGGTTGACCTTTGTACGCTTTTTATCACGACGCAGTGCTTTTGCTGATGAGTCTGTTACGGGCATACGAAGTTTTTATGAATTAAATGAATAAAAACTGAGTATCCAGCTCGTACTTTTATTGCACAGTCAAAGGATTAAAAGCTTGGTAATAGTAGCAAATGTTTTCAGGAAAGCACTGACGTTATCAGATAAAAGTACAGCTGGATGTGTACGAAGTGCGACTGTAGTAAGCATCTGTTTCTATATTGGAATAGTACCAAAAAATTATAGTTAAGCAAAACGATAAGATTAGTTTGGTGCTGCTTGCTGCGTTATACTTTAGGTAATGATTGGCAGACTCACCGGACAACCAGAAGTTGTTTCCAAGGAGCAGATGATTGTTGATATTGGTGGTGTCGGCTATGATGTGCTGGCACCGCCGCAGGTTATCTCCGAAGCTCGGCGTAAAGATAAAATTACTGTGCGGACGTATCTGGCCGTCAGTGACGACGCGCTGGATTTGTATGGGTTCACGAACGAAAGACAGCAGTCATTGTTTGAGCATCTGCTTGGCGTGTCCGGAGTTGGTCCAAAATCAGCACTGGGAATTTTATCGGTCGCTGATGCTCCAACGATCACGTCCGCAATCGCCGCTGAAGATACGTCTTATTTAACGAAGGTGTCAGGAATCGGCACAAAAACAGCAGAAAAAGTAGTGTTAGAATTAAAAGACGCTTTTGAGGACACCGGTACAGCCGATGATGCCAAGCTACGTAAAGAGTCCGGCGAGGCGGTCGAAGCCCTGCAAGCGCTTGGGTATAGTAAATCCCAGGCGCAAAAAGCAGTTGGTAACGTTGATAAAGATATTGACACAACCGAAAAGAAGGTAAAAAGTGCCCTAAAACAATTAGGAAATAATGAGTGAATTACTTCACACAATCAAGCGTTGGCTACCGACGTCAATTATGAACTTCTTTCGACCCGCCTACCACTTCTTTTTGGCGTGGCTGTCCTCTGTTTGGTACGGAAACCCGAGCAAAGACCTTACCGTTATCGGCGTTACCGGCACGAAAGGGAAATCCACCACCACCGAACTGGTGGCACATATTCTCAAGACGGCCGGATATACTGTCGCCGTCTCAAACACAATTCGTTTTAAGGTTGCTGGCACAAACCGACGAAACAAACGCAAAATGTCAATGCCGGGGCGGTTTTTCCTACAGCACTTTTTCCGGCAGGCTGTTGATGCGGATTGTGAGTATGCCGTTGTCGAGATGACCTCGGAAGGCGCGGCCCAGTTTCGTCATCGGTTCATTGAGCTTGATACGTTGATTTTCACCAACCTATCACCAGAGCATTTGGATGCCCACGGGTCATTTGCAAATTATAAAGGAGCTAAGTTAGACATTGCCCGCCAATTAACGCGATCGAGTAAATCGCCTACCCGGTTGGTTGTTAACGGCGATGACAAGCACAGTGATGCGTTTTTAAATATTTCTGCTGACAAACACATAACCTTCCAGCTTGAAGATGCCAAGCCGTTCTCTAGCACCGCAAGCGGTAGCAAAATTACACTTGAAGATGAAGAGTTGAAAACCAAACTGTTTGGCGAGTTTAACATTTACAATATCCTGGCAGCAGCAAAAACCGGCCACGCGCACGGCCTAAGCAGGGAAAATATTAAAAATGGAGTTAGCTCTTTTTCCGGTGTTCCTGGCCGGCTGGAAGCTATTGATGCAGGTCAGGAGTTTGGGGTGTATGTGGACTATGCTCATACGCCTGATTCATTGGAGAAGGTGTACGAAACGTTTGGTGATTTTTCGAAGGTGTGTATTCTCGGCGCCTGTGGTGGTGGCCGGGATAAGTGGAAACGCAAAAAAATGGCGAAGCTGGCAGAGAACCACTGTCGGAAGATTTTTCTGACCGATGAGGACCCCTACGATGAAGACCCAAAACAAATCGTTGAAGAGATGGCGAAAGCAATCAGTATTCCCAAGTACGAAATAATCATGGACCGCCGCAAAGCAATTCGAGCCGCCCTAGAAGAGGCAAGCCAGAAAGACGTTGTCTTGCTTACCGGCAAAGGTACCGACCCGTACATCATGCGCGAGGACGGTAAAAAACAAGAGTGGGATGAGGCGGCAATTGCCCGAGAGGAGTTAAAAGAAATACTCAATTCATAGCAAAACCCCACTCGGTGCAGAGTGAGCAGGGTTTTGGTTTTTCGTGGTGAAAAAATTAGTTTCTCCTTTGGTGCAAATTACCATGAACGTTATTTACCTCTTTTATTACTATTGTTGTCCCAGAAACCGAAAGACCGGGGTGATTGTCTGGTCCAGGCGTATAATTTGATGGTAAACCAGATAAATCACCCAGTTCGTGCTTTGGTGGTTCCGGGTTCGGATTGAAGGGGTCTTGTTTTTTATTCGCTGCCAAGTAGCCCCTACATTTCTCTTGGTTCTTTTTGGAAACACTTTTGCCGAAGGGGTTGTTGATAACAAAGGCTATCCCAGCAACGAGTAGAATTCCTGTTGCCGTCTTTTTTAGCTCAAGCCAGAGATAATAAGAAACTACCACCACCACAATTAAAAAAAGAAATACGTCTCTTGCTGTCTGTGGTCGTAGTTGCCGAGATTTAGAAAGCCAAGTCATGGGTCTGGATGATATTTTGAATGTACTGTGAGTGTAAATTTATTTTTATCAGAGATATAGTCATTTGTCAACAACACAGAAGCTAATGATACCAAAAGCAACCGCAACATTCAGTGAGCTTTTTATGCCCTGCATCGGTATTTTGATGGTTTGGTCAGACGCTTTAATGACTTTGTTAGGTAATCCATCAACCTCATTTCCAAACACCAGACAAATATTTTGTTTTTTTGTTGTTACTTCACCAATCGGTACTGCCGAATCGGTTGGTTCACAGGCACAGACTGTTGTATCTTCAGCCGCTTTTTTGTTTATCAAATCAAGAATGTTTTCTTCACTCTCCCAGTCTACTGTATCCTCAGCCCCAAGTGCAACCTTCGAAAATTTCTTTCGCTTACGGCCAAACCGATCAACCGGCTTCGGCGTGTATCCGGTCAAATACAGCTTCTTTACGCCCAACCCATCAGCCGTGCGGAACATTGATCCGACATTGTGAATACTGCGAATGTTGTGCAAAATTACCTGCATGTAAGCAAGTATTTAAAAATTCATCAATTATGGTATCATTTTATTTGGCTGAACAGGACGATGCATCTTGTTGTTGTACCTCTCGCGGAGCTTTTAGCATGGTGATTCGACGAAGTCGGATATGAAGGCTTAAGCGGGTAAGGTTTCGTCGAAAGTTTATTTTGTGCAACAGCAAATAAGTTGAGAGATGCCTCCATAGCTTAATGGCAAAGCAGCAGACTTTTAATCTGTTGATCGGGGTTCGACTCCCTGTGGAGGCACAATTTGAGCGCAGTGAGAATTGTGCCGACATAACGTACATGCATTTATGCATGTACGCCTGGGAGTCGAAAAGCGCACCCCAAGAGTATTTCCTCGCCTGCCCAAAGCAGACTCAGGGCACAGTCACACATTTTTGTTTGCGCGAAGCGCAAGGCAAAAATAGCGAGCTGGGGTGACGAAATTTCTGCGTCAGCAGAAATATTTGTGACCAACTCTGTAGATGCACCACATAAATCTCGCTTATGCTTGCACGGACAAGCACTTTCTGAACAGAACAATGGATTCATAAAAACGAGCCCGCACAAAAGAAAACACCCGAGGCGGTCGGACCGCCTCGGGTGGTATGTGTGGAGTGATCGCGTACTGCTATGCACGCGTACGACCAGCGACTTCCTGGCCGTGACCACTATTATCAGTTACATTCACTTCCGGAATGTCCAGCTTGCCGGCAATGTGCTTTGAGTGTAGCATATCGTCGGTTTTAAGTTTTCCGAGTTCTACAGAAACCTCGTTGGTCACCTGAACTGAGTCACGCAAAGCTTCCAGTTTGCGATCAAGCTTGAGCTGGATTACCTGCAGTTCCTTTCTGGCAGATGTAAGGTGCTTGTCGGCTAGACCTAATCTTTCCGCAACCGACTCGAAAATTTCTAACACCCTCTTTCGGCGAAGGTACGCCGGAAGAATATTCGCCGCAATGTCAGCAACCAACTGCCGCACGTTGGCAAGCGATCTGTCAATGCGATCTCGCATCGTATTAATCTTGGCAATCTTTTTATCGATTGCCGCCAGATGGGTATCAATCTCATCTCTCAAATCACCCAGCCCACCCCTGTCTCGTAAAGACAGCAACTCCTGCCGGTCCTCTTCAAACCCCGCCTTGTCATCTTCGAGCTTCCGCTTCTCATCGGCGATAGTGATACCAAGCGCCCTCTCTTTTTCTTCTTTCAGTTTCTGGCTTAGGTGCTCTACCACCTTTTGGTCCGTAAGTAGCTCAGAGTCACTCCAGTCAGTCAGCCAACGCCAGAGACCGTATACCCAGGCGTCCTGATAGCTTGTTAAACCAAAAGTTAGCCCAAGAGTCAGAGAGATAATCACTGCAAATGCGCCAACCGTCTCAAACACAGGGTGCAAGAAATAAAGGGGTAATGACAAGAGGGCTCCATATAAAGTAAAGCGTGGGGCAAGAGCCACCCTATTTCCATAACCGTCTTTTCCTTCTACAACCATTTTTTGGAATGTGGTCTTCTCTGCAGAAAACGGTCTGTGTTCAGAGCATTCCTCAAACGCCTCCTTGGCATAATCAGTAATCGTCTTCTTTTCCTTTTCTTGCAACTCCTGAATGTCAAATCCATGCGACTTGAGTTTGGCAACCAGTGGCGAATCAGAATCGTACATAGCAGTCAGAGTAAGTAATGAAAAAGGGCAGTGGCAGGTCTAGTATTAGAGGAGTATATTAGAGTAACTGTCAACTTTCTGAGTGAGCCTTGGTGACTTGTGGAACCCACAACAATTGAACGTCTCAGGGTGGCACAGATTTTGTTTATTACCAGACTCTATAGATTTTTTTACACCTCCAAAATAAACTGTTCCAGTGCGTCTTCTAACTCATAGTCACCGCGATGAGATTGATGGTAGATAGCAATAAGTTTTTTTGTTTTTTTCCATAGCTCTTCATCGGTAAAATTTCCAGCAAATTTTTTTGCTTTTTTGTACGGATATTCGGACACATCAGCCTCATCGGCTGAATCGGTATGCTTAGCTAACCAAATAATCTTTAACTGCCACCAGAGAGCTCCTTGAGCTGCTTCGTTCAGAACACTGGGATCCTGGAGATTTTTTAAAATCTCAATCCAGGCAGTTCTAGTGTCTCTGCGACCGTAAGCATCAACTAAGTCCCACGGTTCCTGTTTCTTTTTCCTTTTACCTCTAAACTCTTTTACCATCCGAGCATGATCTTGGAGATTATCACTTACGTTTTCACAATTATCAGTAATCAGCACGAACAAGTGATCGGACTCTTTGAGCGCAGTGACATTTTCCTCAATAACCTCTTTTCCTTCTTCATAGGAAATAACATGAAAAAGTAACACTAAGTAATTTTCCTCAAACAATCCTCGTCCGCCGGTAAGTTCTGTCAGTTGTTTAGGCTCAAACTCATCGGCATCAATTTCAAACACCTCTGCGCTCTCGTGCTTGGCTTGTAAGCTTTTTTTAAGGCTTTTAATCTGCTTTCGCCGGTCGGTTACATTGTTGCCACAGTAGATATCGTACATAGCTATAATTTACTCCAACGCTTACCAATGGATGCATCGGCCACCATCCGAATGCCGTTGGTCTCTTCTGGTGACACAACCGACTCCATTAACGCTTTAATATCTTCTGTGTAATTTTGGGTTTTATTTTCAGTAATCTCATAAATCAATTCGTCATGCACCTGCAAAAGCAAACGTACGTCATCACCGGCTTCTTGAATTATTTTGTTGTCAATATCAACCATTGCTCGCTTGATAATATCTGCCTGTGTTCCCTGGATTGGAGCGTTAATTGCCTCCCGTTCTGCCCGGGCCTGGACATGCGACCGGCTGGAGTAAATCTCTGGAAAGTACCGGCGCCGACCAAAGTACGTTGTGGTATAACCTTGATTGCGGACTGCTTGTTTTTTTGCCTCCATGAATTCAGCCAGCCCCTCGTACGTGTCCAGATAATCATCAAGATACTGCTTGGCTTGGTCTTTGGTCGTATCTTCGCCGAGGTTGTCTTTGAGTGCGTTTACCCCCATTCCGTATAAAATGCCGAAGTTAATCACCTTCGCTTTATCCCGCTCGCTTTTTGTCACCTCGTCGGGTTCTTTTTTGAACATATACCCAGCTGTCTCGGCGTGCACGTCTTTGCCTTCCTGAAAAATTTCTGTGAGTTTCTTGTCTCCAGAAAGCCAGGCGGCGATGCGTAGTTCAATTTGTGAGTAATCCAACGAAACTAAATTGTACCCATCAGCCGGCACAAACGCACCGCGAATCTTTTTGCCGTCTTCACTGCGAACAGGGATATTCTGCAGGTTCGGGTTTTTTGACGACATGCGCCCGGTTGTCGTGCCTGCTTGCACAAACTCAGCGTGCAACCGTCCGTCATCGCTAATTCGTTCCTGCAAGACATCAATGTAGGTAGACACCAGCTTCTGTACGTGTCGGTAATCCAGCACAAGTTCGGCAATTTTGTGGTCATCAGCAAGTTTTTTCAGCTCGGACTCCCGGGTGGAAATACTGCCGGTTGATGTTTTTGCTAGTCCGGTTGTCGGGATTTCCATCTTCTCAAACATCACCTCGGCTAACTGCTGTGGTGAGTTCACATTAAATTCCGTACCCGCCTGTCTGTGGATCTCATCTCGTAGTTTCTCCAGCCGGCTGTGATACTCCTCGGATAAGTCAGACAAATACTTGCGGTCAAGACAGACACCGTTTTCTTCCATTTTTGCTACGACCGGTATCAGCGGTTTTTCTATGTCGGTAAATACGCTGTAGACATCTTTTTCTTTCATTTCCTCAGTCAACTGTTTGCGAGCTTGGTTGAGTTTATTAGTGTCCGTGTACGTCTGCACATCTTCAAGTGTGGAATCGGTTTTGGTTGAATCACACAGCCACAGCATTATTTTCAGTTCTGCTTTTTCGTGCCCAGATAAATCATCTTCGCTAGTTTCTTTTGTGCCATCTTTTGCTTGGCTACCGCTTTCGTTTTTGTCAGGAAACAATTCTCGTTTTACTCGCCGTTTCAGTGACTGAAACTCAAGCTCATCAAAAAGGCTGTTGATTTTCTCGACATCTAATCGGTCTTTCCACGGCGTGTCCGGAAATATAAAATCAATGTCAGCGTCAAGCCGGATCGTCGCCAGCTCCTTGGAAAACATTGCGGCGTCTTTGCCGTCCTTGATTTTGTCGGCAAACCGGCTAGAAATGCCGGCTTTGGCAAAGTCAACACCATCATCAGCTAGCTTGTCGTAAGCCTCCTCCAGGTGACCGAAGTTTTTAATTACCCGGGTTGCCGTTTTCTCACCAACACCTTTAATACCGGGAATATTATCCGAAGAATCGCCTTTCAGTCCCTTGTAATCAGGCAAGTATTCGGGCGCAAAGCCGTACTTCTCCTTAACCCCCTCTTCATCGTAGAGGATGGTATCTTTTAGCCCTCGCCTCTGGGTATACACGAGTGTTTTTTTATCCTGGACAAGTTGTAGTGTGTCATGATCACCAGAAGCAATCACAACCTGCGTGTCTTTATCTTTTTTCATCTCTTCGGCAATCGTACCTAGAAGATCATCAGCCTCAAACCCTTCTAGCTCATAGTGTGGTATTGCAAACGCATCCAAGACATCATGGGCTTTTTTGATTTGCTCAACCAGCTCCTCGTCCGTATCCGGCCGGTGGGCTTTGTAATCGGCAAACTTTTCGTGCCGGTGGGTTGGTTCCGGTCGGTCAAAACAGGCAATAATCTCATCGGGGTTAAGATCATCAATTGTTGAAAGCAGCATCAAGCACAACCCGTACAAAGCGCCGGTCGGCTGGCCGCCTGAGGTCTCAAAATCCGGCAACGCATGGTACCCCCGATGCATAATCGCGTTGGTATCTAAAAGTACCAGCCGCCTTTTGTATTCGTTATTCTCCTTGCTCATGTTTGATAGCAATTACCCGCTTATCGTCTTTTATTGATATATCAACAGAGATTGTTTTTTCCGAAAGCTTGCCAGCTACCGAATCAGCCCACTCAACCAACACAAGGTTTTTCGGGTCAGTCAGCCGGTTTTCGAAGCCAATATCCTGTAAGTCTGAGCCGTCTTCCAGCCGGTACGCATCAACATGATACGCATGATCAAAACTGGTTTTCGGCAGTTTGTAGACGGTCTCAATTGTATAGGTCGGGCTGGTAACCGCGCTTTCAATGCCGGCCGATCGCAATAATCCGCGTATAAACTCAGTCTTACCGGCACCCAGTGGTCCGGAAAACCCGACAACTGTCGCTTGGTTGTCTTGGGGTTGTAAGCTTTCCAACAAATCAGCCGCCACGCTGTGGGTCTGATCGACTGTTTCTGCAACCACGTCCATGTATGCTAATAATATCACGATCCAGTAGTAAGCCTACAAGGTTGCAACCTGTGCAAATCATGGAAGGGTTGCAACCTTACAATACAATGTTTATTTTTAAGGTGCTACTTTCAAAAAGAAGAGGCCGCTGCCGGACGGCAACGACCTCATAGTGTGTTCGTCGGATTGATGTGTTCGGAACGCAGATCGTTCCAGGTTTGTACGGCTCCGACAGGCCGGGACGAAAATTTATTAGTGGTCTCCAGTGCTTATACGCACATTCTCTCCGCTCAAGGAAACAAGGGCGGTTGCGCATGACTTATCCCCAAAATCTCTTTTGGAGTACACGTCACCAACTCGCTCGTAAGTGGCCTGGATGGGCTCACCACCAGCATCATATACCCGAATGAGTAAGTTTGCCTTCATGAAGCTAGCAAACCTATCAACCGGAAAGATCGCATTAGCTCTCTCAAAATTGCCAAGCTTTAAATACGATTTGTTTTCTTGCTCACCACTTTCGTGAACAATTAAAAGCTTCCGGCCGGGTATTTCAAATTTCATGCTGTACCCCTTCTTCGTGTCCAGAACAGGAGCAAAACATGCTGACTCGCTACCAAAAGAAGCTTCGATTTTTTCTCGCGCGTTTGCAGTAGTGCGACCAAAATCACCTGTCTTATCCACTGCATCTCCACCTTGGTCCATCAAGTTTTCCCATATCCTCAGTCCTTGGTTAGCGCATCTTAAGACTCCTTCTTCTTGGCATTCCTCAGCCATGTCTCCGCCTCCAACTGTTCGCAAGGCGTTTGTGTTGCTACAACCCCCCATGATAATCGCAAACGAAATTACGATCACCACAATCGCAACCACCCCGAGAATGCTCTTAGCAGTTTCTTTGAAGATTTGACCCCAACTCATGCGATCGAACGGGCGAGGTAAATTCATAACCAGGATTAGGTTTTGTCAGAAGTTCAGTGAAAGTCTGGCAAGTTGTGAACGTGCAATTTCGACGTCCGCTTTTATACTACAACAATACAAGTTATTTGTCAACACCAAGCATCGCTTAAAAAGATAGGCACGCCTCCGGGAAGAAGGCGTGCCGTTTTCGTGTTAGTCTCAGACTAAAGACACACTTATTTTCTGATTGGTTGTGGTCTCACGAAACCGCCATCGTGAACGCGGAAGTTATCGTCTTGTCCTTCCATCTGGACGCTGACGGTTTTACAACCAGTTTGCTCATGATCACCCACGTCGTCAAAGTGATACTCTCTTGTCGTTTTCCAGACTCTTTGGTTGGTATTATTGTTTATTATCCGCAGCGACAATTCTATATCTTCATACTCGCGGTTATTAGATTGAGATATCCAGATTATTTTTCTATTACCGTTTTCAATACTCTTTGTGCCGTTAGTTACACTTGTCCACGCCTGAAGCGTTAACGTATCTTTCGTGTCATTCTCTACTTGAAAGCAGTGACGGGTGCGCTTTTTGTACGAATTAACGTCACAGGCGTACAGGAAAACGATAAACATCAAAAGGCTAAAGCGAGTATAGTGCATGAGTCTGAGTTACTTAGGAAACAAATTGTGAACGAACCTACTTGTATAATACAATAAATATATTTCAAGTCAACAGATAAGATTGGAAAAATAACCGAATAAAGGCTACCATATAGTTAATGGTTCAACTTGACGAAAGCGAAAAAGAAAAACGCCTGCGACGCTTCCATGATCAGGAGTCCGAGCATCTAGCCAAGCACGCGGCTGAGCGGATGGAAGCTGAGTTTATTGATCTTACCAGTGTGTCCATAAATACCGAAGCGTTGCGGCTGATCGATGAAAGCGTTGCTCGGGATGTTGAAATTGCCGCCTTTAGCAAAGTTGGTGATGACCTGCGTTTAGCTGCTCGTAATCCAGAAACTAACGAAGTTCATTCGGTGGTAAAAAGTCTTAAAAGCCGTGGCTTTGAGCCGACGGTATTTATCACCTCAAAGCCGGGCTTAGAAAGAGCCTGGAAGTATTACGAAGATATTTCCTTAACCGAAAAACAAACAGCCGGCGAAGTTGAGATCGCCAGCAAACGGGTTAAAAATTTTTTATCCGAAAACCCAACCCGAGACGACGCAATTTCGTTTGTGAAAGAATCACTTCATGATCCGGAAGGTGGGGAAACCAGCCGTCTCGTTGAGGTGTTAATTGCCGCTGCTGTAGCAATAGACGCGTCAGATATTCATATCGAAATTGATGAAACTGGATCGTTCTTGCGGATGCGTATTGATGGGGTTCTGCATGATATAAGCAAAATACCGGAGACAGTCTACGAAAAAATATTGTCTCGGCTGAAGCTGCTTTCGGGAATGAAGCTAAATATCACCGACAAGGCTCAGGACGGTCGGTTTAGTATCCGCATGAAAGGCAGTGCCATTGAAATCCGCTCATCGGTTGTTCCCGGCAATTACGGCGAGTCGGTAGTTATGCGTGTCTTAAATCAGGCCAGTATTAACGT
>PXPA01000044.1 GCA_003022255.1 Parcubacteria group bacterium SW_6_46_9
TTTTGTGCATAAAAAATGTACGGTAGAAAAAGAGGGCGATACGTTCGTAAGCGGCAACCGAGAAGATGGGGTCAATTATGGCGGTCGGAAGGATCACACGCGTAATGTCCAGTATCTTCAGCTAACTGCAGACGAAAAACCAATCTTTGTACATAATTTCCATGGTATGTGGAGTGCAGAAGGAAAAATTGATACGGAGAGACGAATTCAGCAAAGCAAAAACCTTGCTTCTCATTTACACAAACACGATGGCCCGCAAATTGTCTGTGGTGACTTCAATATGCGACCGGACACCAAAAGCATGGAAATTATTGAGTCCACCGGATTTCGCAATTTAGTTACTGAGTTTGACGTTACCGATACTCGGACCAGTTTTTACGATAAGGATGAACGCTTTGCTGATTACATTCTGGCCTCAAGCGGTATTACCGTTAATGACTTTCAGGTGCTTCCGGACGAAGTATCGGATCACGCCCCGCTTCTATTGGATTTTAGTATTTCGTAAAAACTTTCGTGTTTCAATTAGTAGTAATTAACACTCTAAAATAAAAAACGCCCGATCCAGAGATTCGGATCGGGCATTAAAATGGGAGAATGGTGTCTTCGCCCAACGTGTTGAGATTAGTAGTGAAATAGCGCTCTCCACTTCCAAAATACTGCCATACCGTCAATTAAAATTAGAATTGACGGTAATTATATTTTCCTCACCAAGCTTATCTCCGCGAACTAATGTGGGAGACACCTCCACTGTTTTTTCGGCGGTCGGATCATCACCCTTGCCTGGTGGACGGCGCTTATGACCTCGTCGCCAGTGTGGTCGAAGTTCTCGGTCAGATTTATTTCCAGGCACAGACAATCGGTTTACACTTTGAACAATGTGTTCATTGTCTACCTCAAAAACGTCGGATGATGTAGTCAAGGATTTGCCGCGGTTTTGCTCTGGGCGCTCTTCTGCTGGCGGCACGCCTTCTGGTAACTTTTGCGTACATTCTCCGCCAATAGTCTCAAGAAAAATTACCAGATTTAAAACCGCTTCGCATGCCTTAAATATGACATCAACGCCTTCCCTCGATGCCTTTTTGAGCGAAAAGCCTTGTTCGCGCCCAGCAACATACCCTTTGTCTCGAGCTTGGTCAAAGTTTGTTAGGGTGTTGATTTTAATGTTCTTGTTAGGACTGCACTGCCAAGTTTTAACACCGCTGTCTTCACGGTTTAGCAGTCGTTCCACGTACTTGTCAAGAACAGCCATTACTTTCGTTTGCTTGCCAGCTTCAAAATATTTACGGGCTTTCTCTCTTTTTTCTTGACGGATACCATAGTATTTTCGCATCCAGTCTGGCAAGAAAGCAATAGCAAGCTGATTTTGATCCCTCTCTGGATACAGTAGGTCTTTGTAGTTACTGACAAGCGCAAAACGGTATGTGTATCCATCAAACTTGAAGACGGGTTTTTCGAAAGAGATTCCGAATGAGTCAAGTGGCCAGGTAAGATCAGAGAGCAACATCCTTCCTGGGTCGATCGACTCAAGTTTTTCCTGTACTGCTTCGTTAACCTGAAAAACCCTTCTGGAGTGAGCCGCCCATCCAGCCAGAAGTGGGGCGTTCAAACTCAAGCCAACTCTTCCAGTTTGGTTTGTTTCTCCACAAAACCGACGGCGGTCAAAAGTTTTCTGAGGATCAAAGTCGTTGAGGTATTTTCTAAACTCACTCCAATGAGACAGCGGACCGTCTATTATGGATTGGGCTATACCGTGATAACGGTTTTCTCTTTCATACATCTTTACTTGAATTCTCATGAGAAAACAGAGGTCTTCCCATTCACGAAGAAGTCCTTCCAAAACTTGCATAACTAAACACTGTGGTTTGATGAGAGAGCTAATTCTAGAGTGCAAAGAACTCTAGTATTATCTAAGCAAAGATATACTTTCTGTCAATGTTTTCTTTTGATCGTAATTCTAGATCCGCTAATTTTTCTTGATTCATGATTCGTGTCTCGTGATACGATAAGGCTATGATTGTCCTTGATATTGAAACAACCGGCCTTAATCCCGATAAACACTCAGTTGTGTCTGTCGGAGCGGTGGAGTTTGATCCCGTAAAACTCGGTTTTGAATCAGACAACTCAAAATCTCGCCACAAGATAAGCCAGCCTGAGAATCAGTTTTATCAGGAGTGTCGGATGTGGGAAGGAGCAGAAATTATGCCGGAAGCACTGGAAGTCATCGATCTCACTCGTGAAGACATTACGGACAAAAGCAAGCAGTCTCCAGAGTCGTTGCTGAAAAACTTTATCGGCTGGGTCGAAGCTTGCGACCGGCAAACGATCGCCGGGCATAATGTACATTTTGATCTTCAGTTTCTTAATGATACCGGCAGGCGTTTCGACCTGGAAAACACCCTCTCGGCCCGTCGGGGTTACTTCTATGATCGCGTTGTTGACACACACTCGCTGGCCTGGATGAAATTAGTCAAGGACGGAAACACGCCGGCAACAGACGACGGCCACTCACGAATTAACTCGGATTTTCTTTTTGATTACGTTGGTATTGAATATCAACGTGGTGAACACAATGCTTTGGAAGATGCCAAACTAACCGCGGAGGCGATCTCTCGGCTTTTGTATGACGAAAAGCTTTTGGGTGAATACGGCGAGCATGAGATTCCGTGGGAGAGCTAACTGGCTTATAAGGCTTACACCTTACTTTTACTTTAATATCAGGGGTAAATACGGTAGTATAAAGACACGTTTTAACTACCTTACGTCCGTATGCAAACAGATAAAACACAAACCGTTTTTATTAGTGCTCTTGTCAGTGCAATTGTTGGCATTGTTATTGTGCTTGGGTTTGGGCTAGCAGAAACAAACCCACAATCACCCGAGAATAACCAGCCGGTAACTCCTGTACAAAACGGAGGGGTTACAGCTACAACAAGCAGTAACTCCGCTGTCGTTAACGTTGTTGAAGCTGCGAAACCATCGGTTGTCTCGATTGTTGTCAGCAAAGAAATCCCCCAAATCGAGCGGTACTTTCAGGAAGGCCCGTTTGGCATCCGGATTCCCCAGCAAGGCATTACCGGCTACGAACGGCAGCAAGTCGGTAGCGGTTCCGGGTTTTTCGTATCATCGGCTGGGGTGATTGTGACCAACCAGCATGTGGTGTCTGATACGGAAGCCAGTTACTCAGCCGTGACAAATGATGGTAAGACCGTTGACTTGGAGGTTGTTGATCGTGATCCGACGCTTGATATCGCTGTACTAAAAGCAAAAAACAGTACGACCTCGTATCCCGCTTTGCCGTTCGGTGATTCCAGCAAGCTACGTTCCGGCCAAAAAGTTATTGCAATCGGCAATGCTTTGGGTGAATTTCAAAATTCTGTGTCAACTGGTGTAGTTTCCGGGCTGAGCCGCTCGATTATTGCTGGCCGGATGAGCGGTAACACAGAACGTCTTGAGCAGGTGATCCAGACGGATGCTGCTGTCAATCCCGGTAATTCCGGCGGTCCGTTACTTGACCTTTCTGGTCAGGTAGTCGGTGTCAACGTGGCGATTGCGCAAGGATCAGAGAACATATCGTTCGCGCTGCCGGCTGATGTCGTGCAGTCGGTTGTTGAGTCAGTGAAAAAGGAGGGAGAGATTGTTCGTCCGTTTTTGGGGGTTCGGTACACGGCGGTTACCGAAGAGATAGCAGAAAATCGTGATCTTCAGGTCGAACGCGGGGCGCTTGTCGTTGGTGACGCTACGGCACCAGCGGTTCAGCCGGGTTCGCCAGCTGATAAAGCAGGAATTAGGCCCGGCGATGTGTTGCTTGCATTTAACGGCAAGAAAATCGGTGAAGACAGCAGTTTGCAAAGCTTGGTGCGCAGTGCTCAGGTTGAGGAGGTGGTGGACATTACATTACTTCGAGATGGTGAGCGGATAACTGTTTCGGCAACGCTGCAAGCAGCGCCGGATCAGTTACGGTAGTTGTAGAACGGTGTATGGGTTTTAATATTTTTTGAAGATTAATAGATAATCTAAATTAGACATGTCGTTATTTTCAAGTGCTGAAGGCAAAAAATGGCAGGCGCTTTTATGTAAAGCCGGTTTTGCTTTGTTGGTTGTCGGTACCTTGTTTTTGCTTGTCTTAACAATCAATCAAATTCGGTCTGGGCAGTATATCGGCAAGGCTGAAGACACACAGAATACAATCACTGTTTCCAGCAGTGGCGAAGCAGCTGCAATCCCTGACTCGGCTCGTTTTGGTGTCGGTGTTACCAATCAGGCAGAAACGGTAGGTGATGCGCAAAAGCAATCAACAGAGGAAATTAATGAGATTATTTCTTACCTTAAAGACCAGGGTGTGGCGGACGAAGATATTAAAACGACAAGTTATGACATTAATCCTCAGTATGAGTACATGGAAAATGAGGGCATTCCGCGCCGTCCAAGCGGTGAGCGGCAGTTGATTGGGTATGAGGCAAGTCAGCGTGTGCAGGTGACCGTGACGGATATTTCTCAGGCCGGTGATCTACTGAGTGGTGTTGGCGAGCGTGGTGCTGATGATATGTCCGGCCTGTCTTTTGTGGTCGAAGACCGAGAAGCGCTTCAGCAAAAAGCAGAGGTCGCGGCAATTGAGAATACACGCAAGAAAGCCCAACGTCTTGCCGATGCGCTTGGGGTTAGTCTGCAGCGGGTTGTAAGCTACGACCAGTCCGGTGGTTACACGCCTAAGCATCGTCAGCTTGAGACAGATGATGTAGCGGCAGATGACCCAGCGAGCCCGGACATGCCGGCCGGTGAAAGTCGTATTCAGCAGCAAGTGGAAATTACTTACGAGATTCAGTAACGCCCTCACTACAATTTATACTCGAAGTCAGTAGATATTTATGTGCTCTATTTTATAGGATACCTAATCAGATTTGGTTTAGGAGGAATATGCAGGCCCAAAAGTTGCAGATTCATTGACAAATATAATAATCCATGTAAATATATTTTCTGAATCGTCCCTTTGAAAAAATCCTGAGCCATGATGAAAAACAGTGGTAATGAAACCGACTTAAAACTGCTCGCTAAAAAAATCACCGAATCTCTTCAGAATGACCCTAGATCACAACGACAACTATCGGAGCATGCTGGTATTTCCACACGCACTATTTATCAGCTGAAGAAAGCTAAGAGAGAGGAGCCGCCCCTGAAAAGCACAGCTAAGCTAGCGATCGCACTAAACGAAGATCCTCTTGAATGGCTGGAAAAAGCTGCTTCTAAGCAAAGTATTTCAAAGGAAAGATGCTTTGAAATTGCGCAAAAAGCACTTCAAGAGCTAAGCAAAAGAAATAGGCAGAATAGGCAGAGACAGTCATCAGAATCGGCTAGAGAGCCATCAGAGCCGGATCATAGTATGATTGATATGTGTTCTGCTATCATAGAGTATATTCAGTCGCGGTCAGAACGAACTGACAGCGAATCGTTCACTGGATCACTTAAGTTTGCAAGCGGGACTAAGGTTGATTTTGAATTTTCGTGGGAGGCTGTCGAATGAGATTGGGCCTTCCGGTAATTATTTCATGCTTCCCACACCCTACCCCGGCCAGCTCTAGCTGGTCGGGTTTTTATTGACATACCAACAAAAATTGGATACATTTATGTATGTAGCGCCAGAGACAGCAGGCAGCCTGAAGTCCTGCTTAGGCCCACAGTCTACACAGGTTTCGTAGTATGTGCGGCCCGGCGTGGGCCGCTTTTTTTGTTGCGAACAAAAGTGAGCCCAACTCAGCCCTTTTTTAGCTTTTTATTTGTCTATGCATCATGTGTATGTGATTCAAAGTGAGCGTACGCATGAGTTGTACTACGGACGCACTAAGGATCTAAAGCAGCGCCTTACGGATCACAATGCAGGCCGAACAAAATCGACTCGCGATAGCCGGCCGTGGCAGTATGTGTACATCGAATCTTACCGCAGTAAGCAGGATGCGGTAGACCGAGAAAAGCAACTCAAACAGTATTGAAACGCTCGTACATATGTAAAAGACCGCATCGAACGAAGTGCTGATTTGTAGGCTAAAAAAGGTGCTGGGTATTCGAAATTATCACAGGTAATAATTTCTCACATGGCATTAACACGACCAGAAAAAAAGGAAATTCTTGATGAATTAGCTGATACGTTTGCGGATGTTGAAACAGTTACTTTCGTGCGCTTTGATGGGCTGAATGTTGACCGGATGGAGCAACTGCGTACAGCATTGCGTGAAGAGGATGTGCAGTTGCAAGTAGTGAAAAAGACCTTGCTTAATTTAACTTTGGATGATGTTGATGTTGACGGCGATCGGCCGGAGCTGCCCGGAAAGATTGCGTTTGCCTACGGAGGAGACGTTACAGCACCGGCACGCAGTGTGTATCAGTTTGAAACGGACGAGGAAGCCGGGGAGACGCTGGAGATTGTTGGCGGGATTTTTGAGGGGCGGTATCGTGATAAAGAAGCGATGAACGAAATAGCTCAGATTCCGGGCGCAGATGAACTGCGTGGTATGTTTGTCAACGCAATTGCATCACCGTTGAATGGGTTTGCGGTTACATTAAACGAACGAGCAAAACAGCTTGAGTAATCATATTACGAGTTAATAACTAATACATATTTATGGCTGAAGATTCAAACGAAAAAGAACAAAACAACGAAGAAACAGAAGAGGGGGAAACCAAAAATGAGCAAGAGACTGAAGAGGATAACGAAGGCGATAAAGAGGAAGAGGGCGAGGAAGATAACGAAGGGAAAGAAAACTCAGATGATGACGATGACGAAGATGAAGATAATGAGGAAGAAACTAAGGACGATAACGAAGATTATGCAGATGAGGAAGATGAAGCCGAAGGGAGTGAAGAGGATAACGATGATGAGGGCGATTCAGATGATGAAGGTGGTGATGAGGACGAAGACGATGAAGACCAAGATGGGGATGACGAAGACGTCGCTGATGAGGAATCGGATGTAGAGGTGCCGGAAAAATTTGAAGATATCGTTGAGGGGATTGAAGAAATGCCGGTCGTTGAGTTAAACGAACTGGTTTCCTTGCTTGAGAAGAAATGGGGTGTATCAGCACAAGCTGTGGCTGCCGGTGGCGGTGGTGGCGATGATGAAGAGGAAGAAGAAAAGGATGCGTATGATGTTGAGCTGACTGACTTTGGTGATTCTAAAATTAGCGTTATCAAGCAGGTCAAATCGTCACTAGGCCTTGGCCTGAAAGAGGCAAAGGGTATGGTAGAAGACGCACCGGTTGTGCTTAAAGAAGCAATGCCGGCAGAGGAGGCCGAAGAGATGAAAGAGAAGGTGGAAGAAGAAGGGGGCACAATAGAGTTGAAATAACGGGCGTTCGCACCCCGTGTTTTGTTTCGGTACGCAGAAGCTCCCAGCGTGAGCTTCTGCTCAGTCCTCGGTTCGCTCTCCCCCACTACATGTGTAGTGGGGGAACCATTCCCACTCACCTGCGGAGCCCGAACAAAACAGGGGTGCTCACTCGGTTAAGACATATCCGAAGTTTGTGATGTAAACTGATTTTGCTAAGGAAGTGCCATTCTAAAACTTGGCAGTCTTTCTGGTGTTAAAAGTAGAGCTCTTGCAGTACCCACGAAAGTGAGCGCAAAAGAGAAACAGAGTTGCCGTGGGTTTCAATTCTACAAACCCCAAATAATACATTCTTCATTTCAAAGTAAGCCGCCGGGTGGCGGCTTTTTTATTTTTAGGTCGTCTAAAACTAAAAAGGTTTTGTGCATCAACTTTCGTTTCGCGTCTTTGAACTGCTGGCGTCTAGAGTAAACCCTACGCCAGAGCACGGCGTAGGGTTAGTGGTTGTCTCGGCCCTCACATAATTTACTTTTAAGCGAACCGATCATGCTATCGACTGCTTTGTCGCAATCATGATACTCATTTGGATCTTGCGGTCGCTCACTTGGTTTCCGTCGGGTGCTGGATTCGTCTACTTTCACAAGCAGTGTTTGTGATTCGGGGTCGACTGCAACCCAAAGCCGCACACCGTTCTCCACGATCATTTCGGACGCAATCCCGGTCCATTTCACTTTGTAGGTAACGCTCTGGTCTTTAATCTGGTCGATTCGGGCTTTTACTTTGGCCATGAACTCCTCCCGTTTCTTTCTGCTTGCTGAAAACTGGAGCGGATTATCAGACATGGTACTTTTGGCAATTCGTGCGAAGAACTCGTCTACTCGTATAGTATCGTTGTAGGCGTGTGATTGAAAATTGCGGATAAGCACCAAATATGCTCCGATTTTTTTATGGGTAATTCACTTATGAATTTTAGTTAGATTCTGGCGTGACACAATACTCAATTTCCATACCGTCTTTACCGCAGTTAATACCGAGAACCTGTCCGTCAACGTCGTTATTGGGAAGTGTATCACGCTCCATGAGCGCCTTTAAGACATAGGTGCTTCCGGTCTCATTACTTTTGTAATCATACTGATGGCTTTTGTTCGTATCTAAGCAACGGTCATCAGGAAGCTCGGTGATTGTATTTTCCTCTAAGTAAGACTTTAACTTGTTCCAGCGTGCAGGCGGTTTTTTCTCTGTAGTAATTTTTGGGTAGCTTCCATTTTTCTCGTAATACAGCTTCAATGCTGTGTGTATTTGGTTTAAGTCTGTTTGGCGTCGGGCATCAACATTTATTGTGCGTGTTGTGCGTGCAACATTCGAGCCGGAAACTACCTGAAAGAGCGCCATTGTAACCAGCATTACTATCCAGAATCCTGCGAATACCTTTGAAAAAGCACTTCGTTCTTTAATGTACAGCCAAATTGCGTATAGAAAAAATGCGCCTACTAATCCCCAGAGAGCATAATTGTAGTAAGGAAGGAGCATGTCCAGGACATCCCGGACGTGTTGGGCAGCTTGTTTTTGTTTTACCCAAGCTTCGTAGGTAAGGGCATTACAGGATGAAGTCGATGAGCCATTTTTCTGAATAAGGGACGAAATAAGCATGAGACCCAAAGCTATGACAGGCAAGAACAGACACCAGACATGCTTGTTTAACATCTTTGGCTGTGCAGACTGCTTCTGGTAGTACAGCACGTAAAGTGGAGTAATAACCAAAATTAATATGCCCAACAAGACAAATATTGAAATCAGGCCAATTGCTAAAGGAAACAGCAAATTAGCAGTATCACTTGGAGGTTGCTGCGTTCCAGCAATGCCTAAAAGTACTATAGGTACAATTACCCCTACTAGGATTAACCACTTCAGGAAATTTGCTAATTTCTGAAACACTTCGTTCATAATTTTATTGTATAGCACAAGAGATTCAGCAGTGTGCTTGGTGACAAGTTGCTAATTGACGGGACTCAGCACTAATTATCGTCGTATGTTAAAATTACCGTTGTAACTATGGAGGAGTTAGAGACATTATTTTCCAGCCGTCCGCGTGTCAAAGTGCTTCGGTCTTTTTTATTTCAGCCGGACCGAACGTTTAGTGCGCGTGATTTATCCGATCAAACCGGAGCAGCGGTTAGCACGGTACGCAAGCACGCCCGGGAGCTGGCGAGTATTGATTTTTTACGTCAGTCGGAGACAGAAAGTGAAGAAGATGGTCAGATGCGCACAGTTTGGCAGCTAAACAAAGAGTCGCCAGTCCGCAGTCCGCTGCATGAGCTGATGCTGATGTATGAGGATGTGCAACTGACGGATATCAAAGACCGACTTGCAGAAACCGGCGATATCTCTCTTTTAATCGCCGCCGGGGTTTTGGTTGGTACCGACAACACGCCGGTTGATTTGCTGATTGTCGGGGAGGGGGTAGATAAAGACGAGCTTGGTAATGCCTTAGCTCGCATTGAATCAGCGATGGGTACTGAACTCCGTTATACGCTCTTTGATGAAGATGAGTTTCAGTACCGTTACAACGTCTACGACAAACTGATCCAAAGCGTGTTTGAAAATGATCATGAAGTACTGGTGGATACGCTTGATGTTACCAAAACTCGGTAGGTTCTTATGCATGAGGTATTAGATGTTCTATGACCTTAGTATGCCTAATAAAGAATCAGTAACCAATAAGCATGCTTCTGGAAACTTGACAAATTTACTTAAAAAATCATCCTTTTTAAGGGCTTGTATAAAAAAATAGAAAAATTACTATCTAATTGGAGGCTCTTTCGTATTCTGTGCACAAGCAATACAAACCAATGGAAGTTTTGACGCAGGTGACTGCATCGGTCTTGTCTTTAACTTTAGTTTCTTTTGCTTTAGCTAGTGGGCGCAAGAGATATCCTGACGGATACGTAGTAGAAAAGATAAAGGAACGGAAGCGTAAAGGTAAATCTTTGGACCCTCGATTTGTACCTCAATACCTTATGAGTTTGGTGTATCAGCGTCATGAGAATTGGAATCAGGTGTTAAAAAAGGCCGGGCTGGATCCAGAGAAGGAAAAAGCTGATGACAAAGATCTTGAGCGGGTGCTAGCAGAGCTTGGGTTTAATCCAGAAGAGGTCCGCTATACGCGCCGTCGTATCTCGTGGCCGGAAGGAATAGTGGTGAAGGCGTTGCAGTATCGTAAAGAAAAGGGTAAATCTATTAAACCAAGCAGATTGCCGATATTCTTGAACGGCTTGATTTACTATCGCTATGACGGCTGGGAGGAAGCAGTTAGTGATGCTGGCTTTCATCCGCCGACAGAACGTATGCGTAAGACGGATACATGAAGTAAGCTATCACGCAAATGCCTGCCACAAAACTTCTCTGCCTCGTCACGAAACTCCGTGGCGGGGCGTTTTTTCTCGAAATGCTAAAAATTGTGCTTTGATAAGGTTGTGATAAGAAGAGGGCAATCAGATGCACTAATTTCTTTAAACCTCTATAAATTTTGGATTAATATTGTGGTACTATATCAATGATGGCTGATTTTCTCTAATTGTTTTGGTTTTGGCACTTCCTTAGCAAAATCAATTTTCGTCACAGGTTTCGGACATGCCCTAACCGAGTGAGCACCCCTTGCTGGCAGGACTCCGCAACGGAAAATGCTGGTCTGTAATTTTCCGTGAGGACTGAGTGAAAATCGCGCTGGCGATTTGAACGTG
>PXPA01000045.1 GCA_003022255.1 Parcubacteria group bacterium SW_6_46_9
TGGTTTAATAAGCCAGTCATCGGCGATCTGCTTGTCGGCCTCCGTAAGATAAATTGCCCCATCGAGAAACCGAGAAAAAATTGCAAAATAAACACTATAGATATACTTAAGAACTTTTGTCTTGTCGTACCCCGGCGCTAGCACCGACATTCCGTGGAAAGTAAAGACTGATTTTGCTTTCGTTAAAGATACTCCGAAAGCCCCCAACAATGTGTTCGAACTGTGCAAGTGAACTAAATCAATATTATTTTTCTGCACAAAACGCTTCAACTCAAAGGCAAATCGTAATCCGGCAATTGGGTTTTTGCTGCGTGATAGATGGTTAAACTGATGCACGGAAATATCAGTATCTTGAAGCTCGTCTGGTAGGTACGTGTCATCTTCTCCGTAAGCAACCAACACTTCATGCCCTTCTTCATACAAACTTCGCGCCAGATTTAAAACCACTTGCTGCGCCCCGCCCAGATCACCTTTTGTGACAACCAGTAATGTCTTCATTATTTACAATTATGCCATCTTTGAGTGCACATTTCGAGTGTAAGCAAGTGTAAGCTGCGGAAGCTCACACTACAACTGCGCAACACTGAGTGTCACAGTACTGATGTTATAAATACTGAGAAATATTGTTTTCCCGGAACCACTTAACTTGCTTCTGCACTCCCTCTTCTAATGCTGTTTCCGGCTCCCAGCCGAGTAGCTTGCGGGCTTTATCAATTGTTGCTTTTGTCTTAATTTGGTCGCCGTCGCGTGGTGGCTGCATATTGAACTCGATTTTCGTGCCGAGTGCATTTTCAACAGCTGTAATCGCCTCGCCGGTTGTGTTTGTATTATCACTGCCAATATTGATAATTTCGCCGTTGACTTTTTGGCGTTTATCAATTGCTGATTCAATCGCACCCGCAACATCGCCGACATAGGTAAAACTACGTACATGCTCACGGCTTCCCTCAAAAAGCGGAAACGTGTCACCTGCTGCCCCGGAATGAATGAGTTTGGTAAGCAGTTTTTCCGGCCGCTCGCGGGGACCATAAACAGAAAACAGGCGTAAGCTGGTAATCCGAGGCCGGCTTCGGTTCGGCTGTTTCTGACCCGGTAGCTTCCAGGCCGTACACAGATGAGGTTGAAATATGGACAAAAAACAGAGGGTTGTCTCGGCTGATCGTCTCACCAAGCAGGTTATGTGTGGCCTGAATATTGTTTTGCTCATAATCGCTAAAAGGGACATCAGAGCTAATGCCCGGTTGAGCGGCACAATGTACGATCACCTCAGTATCTTTCGGTATATCCGCAGAATCAGCCAGATCGGCCTCCCGCATATCGACACCAACGTCTTGGACTGTCTCAGCATGCAAGCGCTTAAGCTCAAAGCTGTAGTGGTCAGCAAAGTTATCAATGCCAACCACATCATAATCAGCCGCCGCCAGCGTTTCGGCAATATGTGAACCGATAAACCCCGCTGCACCGGTAACAACGATTTTCATGTTTGCGTATATAATGACATTTTTTGCTGACAGGTCGAGTCACGGACTGCAAAAAACTTCATTTGCAAACATCGTCACCGTACACCTCTTTGAGTATGTCGGTATCTTTATTCGTATCACAGAGCAGTTCGATGTTTTTGTCCTCCAGCGCCGCAAAAATCTTTTGAGCCTTCTCATCTTTTAAAGTGTCGGCAAACAGTTGCTTAATGGCTGAAAAGTCTTTGATAAAGCAGTCACCACCAGCGCCTCGAGCCGGCTTTTTACCTGGCTGGCTGTGATGAACCGGCTCAAGATGAGTCTCGCCAATCCGCTCATCAGCAACCATACCCTGCCGGACGGTTGCCCAGTCGATATCTTCAGTTTCCGCAAGATCATAGAACAAGTTGGCAAACAGCACTTTCATGTACAAAAATGTATTGCCGGCATACTTAACCAGCTCCGCTTCCTTGCTGTCACAAATCATTTCCGTCGGCGCATCAGGAAGTATGTCAATGACAGTCTGTGCTCGATTATTGTATTCGCTATTATCTTTTGGCCTACCGATAATATTACGAGACGGGTTCCGCACATCTGCTTTTGCGTTCGCTTCGGTAAGAAACTCCGGAGCATGAAAAACGAATTTGTTCGGATACTCCTTCTGGATTGACTCAGTTGTTCCCGGCAGAACTGTTGACTTGATAACAGCCGTTTTGCCCGCACCAACTAACCCGACAGCCTCACGGACAATACTGTCATCAAATTCCTCTTGTGTTGTTGGTGTTGGGACGGCGATAAAAACGATGTCACAACCGGGAATGTCGTCTTTGTTTTGCCGGTACGGCTCTTCTAACCCGTAGCGGATAACATCGTACCCGCGCTCGAAAAACATATCTGCATAGGTTTTTCCGACCCAGCCTTGACCAATAAAACCAATTGTTGGCTCCTTTTGTTTTTCCATATTTGAAGATGTAAACTGATAACAATGAAAAGACAGCGCAAATCTGTTTTATTATGACATCCAAAAGTCCTTTATAAGAAAATGTAGTAACGGCGGGCACCCGGACAGTTGCTCGCCTGATATAACGAGCAGTTCTATCCAGAATAAATGGAGACTACTGACCGTCATTTGATTTGCTAAATTCACCAGATTCTGAATCAAAACCAGAGTGCAAGCTGTCGAAACGACCGACCGGTAGTAACACTGTACAACACTAAGTGTTGCACAGTATCGTGTTGCACAGTATCAGTATTAGAGCTGGTTACGGACACTGAAAATATTGTGTTTGCAAAACTACTGAACTTGTTTTGTTACACTCGCTTTAAGTGTTGTCTCTGGTTTCCAGCCAAAAAAAACTTTCTGGCTTATCTATTGTTGCCGAACGTATTCGCAAAATACGTGCTTATTTTAAGCGTTTACATATGATCGCTACATTGCAATCGCTTTGCCTGCTTACATCTCATTGATATTAAATGTTTCCGCTAACTTGTCCTCAGTATCGGTCGTAACCGCATAACGACTTACAGCCACCGCCACGCTCACGCCGGCGGCGACAACTAATGTTAGCAGACCAGCCCAGCGCCAGAAGTATGATCCCGGGTTCGCTTGACTAGCTGCAGCTTGTTGGCTACTGGTAGTAAATAACTTCTGCAGGTTTGTGTTTGTGGCTGAGCTTTCTTGGGTTTTGTCTTCAGCGCTGTCCGAATTGTTCTCGTTTTCGCTGCCTTGTTCTGAATCTTCATTTACAGTAACAGTAGTTGTGTCAGTGTCTATCTCGCCGGAGGAAATGCTTTCCGCAGACCCATCCTGCTTATCACGCCTATCTGAGCGGTACGAATCAGCAACTCGACCGTCCGGGTACAGTAGTTGTGCTTGACTGACTCGGCTGAAATCGGTGCCGCGGTTAGAGATAGTTACGCTATCCCGAGCAGAAACAATTGTGTAATCCGGCAGCGTTGATACGCCCTCGGCTGTCCGCAGATGCCAACCAGCCAAGTTAACATCACGGCTGAGATCATTGGCAATTTTAACAAACCCATCCGACCCCGGACTCGTGCTGGCAATAAATATCT
>PXPA01000046.1 GCA_003022255.1 Parcubacteria group bacterium SW_6_46_9
TTCACGAGCGGCCGGTATATTATCGGGGTCACCGGACCACTCAAGCAGTGCCGGTTTCTGAATCGCCCGACCGTACGAGAAGGTAATTTCAAACGGTAGGGGCTCTTTTTCAGCAATTGCATTGAGGTGTTGGGTTGCCTGATTTGCATTCTGACCACCGGATAAAAACACTACACCGGCTATCTCTTCAGTAAGATTTTCACGCAGTACCGAGACTGTCTTTTCGGCAACTGTATCATCGTCAACATCCTGATTGCTGCTTTTTCCCGGCAGCACCATATTCGTTTTTATAATAGTAGCTTTGCAATCAACACGATACCGGTCGAGCTGATAGTTGACTTCTGATAATACACGAGACGTCGCTTGCTCACAATCCTCGATACTGTGACCACCCTCATGCAGCACCTCCGGTTCAACAATTGGCACGTACCCTTCGTCTTGAGCAATACGAGCATACCGGGCGAGATTAACGGCGTTCGTGTGAATGCACTCAGGCGTTGGTGTATCCGCACCGATTGTAAACACAGCTCGCCACTTGGTAAACTTCGCTCCGCTTGATTTGTATTTCTGCAATCGTTTTGCCAGCCCATCAATACCCTCAGTAATCTTTTCCCCCGGAAAGCCGTTAAAATCAACTTTACCCAGGTCAACTTTTACCCCCGGTATTATTCCTTTGTTCTGTAGCAGCTTCGGAAACTTTACACCGTCATCACTTTCCTGGTTGAGTGTCTCAGTAAAGAGGATTACACCGTTGAGATACTCACCGATACCGTCTGTATTCAAAAGCAGATTGCGATAACGCCGACGGTTTTCTGGTGTGTTTTCTAGCCCACAATCGGCCAGCCGATCACCGGCTGTAGAGTTACTCTCATCAGCAGCAAGGATTCCTTTTCCGGGAGCGACTAATTGTTGTGCAATGTCGTGTAAATCATTGCTCATCATTTATATTATACACTATGCTTTCGAATCTGACAGCTTCACATTCAAGCAGATATTCGGTATTGTTAATACTGGTTTTTATTGCCGGATCGTCTAATGGTAGGACGCGTGGTTTTGGTCCACGAAATCCAGGTTCGAATCCTGGTCCGGCAGCAATTTACCTTTGGAGTTTATAATGAAGATTGCTGCCGGAAAGCGAGCAACTTTCTTTGCTCGCGTCCGGATTCGAAAGGCGCAGCTATATTTGCGTTTCGAATGAAATGAGAAGGCGCAAATAGCGAGCCGGGGTCGCGAGAAATCCGCGTCAGCGGATTTACTTGTGACCGAATCCTGCGGGAACGAGATTGTGTTTATGTGAGATTCCTGGTCCGGCAGCCCTTCGACTGGCTCAGGGCAGGCACTCTTAGCTTGGCCTGAGTATGTCGGAGGGTCCTGAGTAAAGGATGCGAAGCATCCTGCACCGAAGGGCCTGATAACCTCTATCCAATGTGGCATGTATACATGATTTTATGCGAAGACGATAGTTATTTACACTGGTGTGACCGATGACGTCCAGCGGAGACTGGAAGAACACCGCACGAGCCAAGGTAGCAAACACACGCGAGAGCACGGCTTCGAGAAATTGCTCTACACGGAAAAACACAAGACACGATCGAAAGCACGTGGTCGAGAGAAACAAATCAAGGGGTGGCGCCGGGAAAAGAAGGTAAATTTATCATAGCACGGACACCCAGATGGTTGAGGCTAAGATTTTCACGTCAGTGATAATACTTGTACTAAACACCTAAAGCGTCGTTCTGAGTGAATAAATTAATTTATTCCACTCTTCACTCGCTTCAGTAGGCGAATTCTGCGCTAGCAGAAATTTTGGATGTTGATCGTAAGGATACAAGGTACAGGAGGGCCGGCAAGATTGTGTTCATGCCTACATCCCTCGTGATAAAAGTGTAGTGAATTATACGAGGTGAGATCTCCGGCCTGGCAGCATCCGCTAAAGTCCATGTAAGAGCTTGAACTCTAGGCAAACTGGTTTCTTACTCATGACGGGCTTGATTCCAAAGCTGTTCAAAAACAGCGCGCATTGTAGCAGAAAAATCATCGCTTTCAACGACAAATGCAAACAGGTGTTCGGGCGCGGAAAACACCGCTACTTTATTATCGTAGATCACCATTGTGGTTCCAAAGTTTTCCATATCATCGGGTGCAAAACGCCGGTTTGTAAAGGCTTTTTTAATTGCGATGCGAGAATCGGGTTCTTGCCAAATACTTCGAGATTTGATACTGCGACTTTCACGTTCTGTCAACCAGTACTCAATATAGGATTCGCCAACGACGTCAAACACATTGGCAATTGGCACAAGGGCTAAAAATTCATCTGAGTCCATGTTCAGTAAATTATCGGCCACACTCTTTATGCCGTCTTGGCCTTCATAAAAGCGTACTGTTGAGGGAGTCTGACTGTCGGTTTTGATATTTTCTATGGCCGGAATAATCGTTTCAATTTTGTCAGTAGTAGCCATAAGATCCTGCTTTTTTCTGGCAAGTAGATCTTTTAAACGGGTTGGTGGCTCCATCTGAAATGTCCGTCCGTACTCATCACCTGATTTACTCACTAATCCTTTCGCTTCCAAGTCATCTAACACGTGGTACACGAGTGTTCGATTGAGATCGCATTTTTCCGAGATCTGGCTAGCGCCGCTGGGACCAAGTTGTAAACCGTCAAGGTAGACTGTGATCTCATTGTCTGATAATCCGGCTTCTTTGAGTATACTGCTAATCTTTTGGCGGTTCATAGAAATGTTGTCAAAAATATTATAACAAGTAAATCATAATATCTTGACTGTATACTGTCAAAAAGCTATACTGTTGTTACTAAGAAATTAACAAGCTATTCATGAATACCACCCTGACAATCCTTGCGCTTTATCTGGTTGGTGTGTTTGCTCTTGCTTGGTATTTCTCGCGAAATCAAAATTTAGAAGCCTACTTTCTTAACAACAAGAAAACCGGGCTGTGGTTGATGACACTATCAACGATTGCCAGCGTCATTGGTGCCGGTGGTGTGGTTGGGGTCGTAGCTGAGGTATATAACACCGGTATCTCTTATGGTGTAGCTTTGCCCATCTCGTACATTGTAGGAATGATTGTAATGGGATTAATTGCGCACAAAATTAAGGAACTTGGTGATGAACATGACGCACGAACACTCGTTGACGTCTTTGCCAGCCGATACGACACGAAAAATAAGATACTGGTTGGCATCTTACAGATGGGCCTGTTAACAATGTGGATCGGCACACTCGCGATTGCTGTCGGTTCACTGGCCTCTGTATTAATTGACATTCCGTTTTCTGTCGCACTTATTGCTGCGGCCGGAACCACCATCCTGTACACAGCAGTCGGCGGTCTACAAGTAGATTTGATTACAGACTTCATCCAGTTCTGGGTTATCATGTTTGTGTTTGGTGCTATGGCCGTAATTGGCTTTATGGACTTTGGTGGTATCGCACCAGTTATCCAGCAACTACCGGCGGGCCACCTTGATATTTTCGGGTTTGAAGGGCCAGCCTTCTTCTTTGGGTTGATACTTTTTAGTGGGTTTGTGTATGCTGGCAACACTTCACACTGGCAACGAATATTTTCAGCTGAAAGCCCGGAGGTTGCACGCAAATCGTTTTTCCTCACCATTCCTTTTTTAGCCGGTTTTGCGTTGGTCGTGCTGTTTTGTGGATTAATGGCAGCCGCCA
>PXPA01000047.1 GCA_003022255.1 Parcubacteria group bacterium SW_6_46_9
ACACGCTGATGGAAATCAAGCGTTTCCTGGTCCAAGCGAGTATTTTCTTTATCTCTCCCGCTCACTCGTTTCAAACCAACATCAACCGGCACGTCTAAGTAAATGTATAAATCAGGACGAGCATTACCGACCATGTACTCACTAAAGTTATAAAGATACTCCTTGTGCTGCTCCTGCTTTCGTCCATAAATTTGATACGCAACCGTGGACAGATCAAATCGATCAGACACCACTATTTTTCCAGCAGCAAGTGCCGGACCAATGACTTTCTGCACGTGGTCTCCTCGGGTCGCACAAAATAAGGCAAGCTCAGCGCGTTCGGAAATTTCATTGTCAGAGGATAACAAAATAGAGCGTATCTCCTCTGCCACTTCTGTGCCACCGGGCTCTTTAGTGAAGACCGTGTTATCAGGTAATTTGCCTTTTAGCAGATCAATCTGGGTGCCTTTGCCAGCCCCCTCACCGCCCTCAAACACGATAAATGTTCCGTCGTGGTTGCTCATCGTATTGATGATATCATGCAAACAATGAAACAGTATCTTGACATTCTTGAGGATATTTACGAAAACGGGGTTGAGCGTGAGGGCCGGAATGGCGTTACCCGTGCTCAGTTCGCAAAACAGTTCCGGCATGATCTGGAAGACGGGTTTCCGGCACTGACAACAAAGCGACTGTATTTTAAGCTGGTGAAAGGAGAGCTTCTGTGGTTTCTGGAAGGTCCACACAAAGAGGGAAGAGCTTCGGACAGACGTTTCCAGGAAATTATTGAGCGTGACTCCACGATATGGACTGACAATGCTGAAGCTGATTACTGGAAACCAAGTGCCCAGTTTAATGGTGATGTCGGCCGGATTTATGGCGTTCAGTGGCGCAGCTGGCGTGCACCCGACGGCGAGACAATCGATCAGCTCGGTAATGTCATCGAACGGATTCAAGAAAAACCAAACTCCCGTCGGCATGTGGTTACCGCCTGGAATCCAGCCGAGTTAGATGAGATGGCTCTCCCGCCGTGTCATATTTTGTTTCAGTTTTTCGTGGCTGATGAACGATTACACCTTCACATGTATCAGCGATCATGTGATATGTTTTTGGGTGTACCGTTTAACATTGCCAGCTGCGCCCTGCTTTTGTCTATGGTCGCACAAGTTACCGACCTGGATCCTGGAGAGGTTATCATCACGCTCGGTGATGCCCACATTTATGAGATCCATTACAAGCAGGTAGACAAGCAGCTAACTCGTGAACCAAAAAGTCTGCCGGAGCTGTGGCTGGACCCGGACGTTGACGATATTGATGGATTTTCCATGGAGGATATTGAGCTTAAAGATTACGATCATCACCCACATATCTCAGCGAAGATGGCAGTATAAGCACTTGACAAAGTATATAGTTTTGTATTTAATGTATACTGCGTTCTTTTTCATCAGCTCCTTACAATTATGTTCACCACAGGTCATAGCAATAATACGAACTCGAATGAGGCCCAAAAGGTGCTAATCGAGCTTGAGTTGGCAACCCAAAAGGCGGCCATTGAGGCCAATCGAAAACTACAGAAAGAGCACGCAGGTGACGAAGAGGTCCTGAGTGCTCTCAAGGAGCGAGAGCGAAAGAACCGAGAGGAATTTTCCAACACCAAGGAGTTTCTCGCGATTTTTGAAGACAAATACTGCTCACCATCACGGTGAAGATCACATTGAGGCCCTGTCGAGCATTTTCGTGCTCGGCGGGGCTTCTTTATTTTTGATTATTACAAAAAACTACTTTTTGCCTGTGCTCCCAAAACCGTCTTCGCCTCGACTTGAGCTACTAAGTTCTTCCACCGCAACTACTTCAGGTCTTTCTACTTTCTGGACAAGTATTTGGGCAATTTTGTCACCACGCGCAAACGTATACGGTTCGTCGCCGGCATTGAAAATTGCCACCTTCACCTCACCACGATATCCGCGATCAATCACACCGCCAGCGGTTTTGATGCCGTGGTTGAAGGCTAGTCCGCTTTTCTCCCAGATCAGCCCGGCATGACCTTCTGGGATTTGCATTTTCAGACCAGTGTCAATACTTTCTATCTTGCCGGGCTGTACGGTCACTTCTTCTGCGGCTCGGATATCACACCCCACATCACCTTCGTGGTAAAAATTTGGCAGTGTTATTCCTTCTGCCTTCTCCATCCGTTTGATTTTCAGATCCATAAAAAATTGTTTAACCAGTAACGTGATACAATCGGGTTACATTATGGCATTATCGGACGAAAAAATCTTACAGGAAAAAGCGGCGGGAAATATTATTATTGAACCATTCCAGAAAGAACACCTTGGCACCGCTAGTTACGATGTGACCTTGGGCAAGCACTTTTTTGCCGAACAAACCCCAGAGCAAGACCCGAGTGATGAAGTTATCGTCCTTGACCCCGGCGAAACGATCCTTGCCCACACCCAAGAATTCATTGGCGGACGCAATACCATCACGACAATGATGAAAGCCCGGTCGTCTTTAGGTCGTAATTTTATTGAGGTATGTAAATGTGCCGGCTGGGGTGATGTTGGTTACACCGGCCGATGGACAATGGAAATCACCAACAACAGCCGGCATTACTCCATTCCTCTGGTTGTCGGCCGGCGCGTTGCCCAAATCATTTTCTTTGCAACCGGCGAAATCAGAGACACTGATTACACCGACGACGGAAAGTACCAAACTGAAGATAGGCTTGAGACACTCAAAGAAAACTGGCACCCCAAGCAGATGCTACCAAAAATGTATGAAGACCGTGAAGTTACCAATAACAAAATTACTATGGAAAAGCAATTACAACAAAGAAAAGAGTTTAATGAAGCATACGAATGCCTTACCCAGGAGTCTCCAAAATTTCCCAAAAAAGATATACAGGAACTGCAGGAGGAGCTAATTGCTGAAGAGCTTGAAGAATTTCGGCAGGCCA
>PXPA01000048.1 GCA_003022255.1 Parcubacteria group bacterium SW_6_46_9
CCGGTTTGATGAATGACCGCGTAATCTTCAAGCAGTTCGGGAAACGTGGAAAGAATAACACTGTTTAATGTTTGTGACCCTTGTGATCCGCCAATAACAAAAATGACCGGAATATCCGCGGGAATTTCTAAGAACTTGCGGGCGCCTGACATCGCCGGCTGGGCAATTTCTGACCGGACCGGATTGCCGGTTACAGCTACCTTATCTTCAGGGAAATGCTTTACTGCTTGCGGATAAGATACGGCAATGCGGTCAGCAAACGAGCTCGCCCATTTGTTGGTTCGGCCGGGAACACTGTCGGACTCATGAATCACAACCGGTATGCGCAAAATCCGTGCAGCCATTAGGGTTGGAAACGATGCGTATCCGCCTTTGGCAAACACAACATCCGGGTACACCGCAAACAATGACCACAGTGCTTTCAGGATGCCCATGCCGGCTTTCAGATAACTAAAGAAGTTGTTTTTGTGCGAACTAAGCTTTCCCGAGGAGACGTGTCGGTAGGTAATGTCGTGTTTTTGTAGCATCTCCCGGTCGAACGGATCGGGGGCAAAAAAATGAATTTCTGGGGTACCCACTATCTTTTCTTCTTTTGCCTGCTTGTACACAGCTTCAGCAACAGCAATCAGCGGATAAAAATGACCGCCTGTTCCCCCGCCGGCAAGCACTATGCGCATGTTTGTATGGTGGTTATCATCACTTGTTAGTATATCATCTAAACTACGATATTTGGATGTAAAATTTCTTTCTATTCTTGGCAAAGCTTAAGCAAAAAGTCGAAAGTCTAAAGTCAAAAATTGAGTAAGCATAGCAAGTGAAATTCAACTCGTTTACTAAACCAGATGGGTCGAAGGTTGAAGATACAAAATTTAGGATTCATGATTCATATAATTTAGGAACCACCAATCATGAACTTAAGAGTAGAAATATTCCCTTCGCGTAACGCCACGCGAAAAGACACAGAAAAAAGCCGCCGGCTAATGGACGCCAGGCGGCCGGAGTTCTTTGTTTAGCGTGGTTTCAAACACGCCTGACAAGACAGTCCGCCCACACTAGGCCTGTTCGGTGTCGGACATTCTTACTAAATTTTTTGATCCTCTTTCAAATGCTTAACCCCTCTTTGGTTCTGCTTCTTGCTTTGTTACCTTCACAATCTCACTCCAGAAGAAGCCAACCGTAGACAACATGAATACTACCAACAGCATCAAGGTAATTGCTGCTGGAGAAACTTTCACTCCGAACCACTGGTTCAGGTAATGCACCATAAACGAGCCATCCGTTAAAGAGAAACTAGAATTATATTTTGATCGTATTGCCGATTCTAAGGTGGTCAGAGGGCAGCCCAGAAAAATAGATTGGGATACAACCGTCGCTGTCAAGATCGCCAAGTGAACTTTTTCTAGTTTTTCATTAGAGCTCAAGAGATTAGTGAGCGTACTAATAAGCAACAATGCAATCCAGATAATATGTACGATGAAAACAAAGTCAGCTAAATAAGAGCAAGTAGCTTCTGACATACTACTGTCTTGTCTTTGGAGTGGTGTAGCGAGTGTGGCGCTCAAGTCTTTCGACTTGAGACTATACGAACCACATCCCGCTACACCACCGATGCAAAGAACTATTTCCTATCCAGTTGTAAATTTAACAAAGTATAGCAGTTTTGTCAAGTATTTCTAACGATTTTACGTATATTAGTAAAAGTTACTGATATTAGTTATAAATCACAAAAATACAACAAATAAGCAAGTTGCTTTTAGCCTTTTCGGTTAACCGTAAATACTTTTTATTAAAAAAAGTGGGTTTAGTTTCCGAATCATTGCAATTTAGGCACTTCCTTAGCAAAACTGTATATAGCACAAACTTTCGGCATGTTCTAACCGAGTGAGCACCCCTTGCTGGTGGGGCTTCGGAGTAGAAAATGCATGGTCTTTGATTTTCTACGAGAATTGAGTGAGGGTTTTCGCTGGAAACCCGAACGTACCCACCAGCAAGCGGGTGCGAATGACCTGTGGGTGCGAACGTCAGTGTCGAGACACATTAAGCACAATACCCACTGATGTCAGCGTAGCCAACAACGCGGTACCACCATGGGAAATAAACGGCAGCGGTAAGCCACTGAGCGGCAACAACCCGATAATGCCACCGATATTTACAAACGCTTGTACGGCAATCAAGGATATAAGCCCAACGACAAGCAGCCGAGAAAACGTGTCGGGGCTGTCCGCGGCGATTACATACCCACGCAGGATAAAGGCTGTGAAAAGAACAAGTAGTACGGCAGCACCAATAAATCCCCACTCTTCGGCAAAAACAGCAAAGATTGAGTCGCTTGTCCCCGAGCCAACCGCAAGTAGTGACTGCTGAACCTGGTAGCCGGAGCCAAACGGATTTGCCGTCGGGTTAAGAAACGTCAAAATGCGCTCTTGTAAATATGGCCGCGTCCACGCGAGAAATCCAAGGCCAGCCCCGGAAACACCGAAAGCAATACAGATATGAAGCCAGCGTGTCCCCGCAGCAACGAAGATAGCTCCGGCTGTTACGGCTATTACCAGCAGACTTCCGGTGTCCGGCTGAGCTAAAAGTAATGCAGAGACAAGACCGACAATAATCGCAAACGGAAGTAAACTGTATCGCCAGTCGGTTATCTTGTCGCCCGCGTACGCACACCACCCGGCGGCATAAATGACAAAGCCAATTTTCAAAAGCTCAACCGGCTGAAAGGTTATAACCCCAAGATCAATCCACCGCGTTGCTCCACCGTGCGAAAAGCTGAGACCGGGAATAAATGTTACCATTGTCAGAATCAAAGATCCGATAAATACCGGTAAGGCGTATGATCGCCAGAATGTGTAAGGGATCCGGCTGACAGCAAACATAACCGCCACCCCACCGGCAATACCCAAAAATAACTGCCGAACAAGAAGTGATATCAAATTGATATTTTCAGCTGCAAACAGTCCCAGCGACGCAGAAACGAGAATAAAAAAACCAATCGCAAGTAGGATACACGTCAGTGTGAGGAGTATACGATCAACGTTATTCTTTGCGCTCATGTATCTATAGTACCATTGCCTGGAACTCGTTTGGTTTTCAACCGATCAGCATTATAATTATACCAATTATTGCAAAGATGATACTGATAATCCAGTACCGCATCGTGACCTTGTAATCCGGCCACCCGATAGCCTCAAAGTGATGATGAACGGGAGCAACCTTAAATATTTTTCCGTATCCGAGTTTTTTTGCTGCCACCTGCAGGATGTTGGTTGCTACCGTAATACACTGAATAAAAGCAATTACCGGTAGCACCATCACGGTGTTGGTAAGAAAGGCGATGATTGTAAGCGCAAACGCGAGAGCCGTAAACCCAGATTCACCGAGATAAAACCGAGCGGGCGGAATGTTAAACCACAAAAACGCTAAGGTACCGCCAACGATAACAAACGAAAACGCGGCAATATCAACCTGTGTTTGCATTAAGGCTAAAAACCCAATCGCAGAAAATACGACCGATAGCACACCACCAGACAGCCCATCAAGTCCGTCAATGATCGCGCTGGCATAAATTGCTGTTAGCACAAGCAAGAAAAACGGAATAAAGAATACGCCCAACTCAAATTGGCCATAGAACGGAACCAGCACCGATGACATACCTAACTTTGCGTAAAACCACCAGGCGGACACAACACCAAAGAGTATCACCGGTATAAATCGGTACCGAAACGGCAAGCCTCCCGGAAAAAAACCGGCGGACCGAATCTGGAAGATGTCATCAACAAATCCAATTGCCGCCCCGATTATAAACGCGGCAAACGGCAACCAGGTTTGCGTGCGCGAGAGAAAAT
>PXPA01000049.1 GCA_003022255.1 Parcubacteria group bacterium SW_6_46_9
CTTCCGCGTCACCACCCGCCGCTACAATGCTTCCAGTCTTCTGGTTGCGGACTAATACACTCGGCTCAGATGACACATTTTCGTGTGGTGGCCGGGAAACACGCAACCGTGAACTGCCAAGATCAATTGCGTGCTGCCGGTTAGATGTTGGCAGCCAAGCGGTGCTACTCATGTTGTGTGTTGGCAAGTTTAGCAATTAGTTCAGACAGTTCGAGATAAGCGGGCTCTGTATTCGGACGAAACGTTACTTCCAGCTTGCCTTTGTTTTCTGTTTTTTCGCTGACAATTACCTGGAAAGGCAGTCCGTACAAGTCGCTGTCCGCAAACTTTTCGCCGGCAGATGCATTTCGGTCATCATACAGCACGGAAACGCCAGCGCCTTGCAGTGTTTTGTATACCGTCCGCGTCTCCGCTACTACATCCTCACTATCACCAAGCCGCAGCAGGTGCACCTCAAACGGTGCAACTGATTCTGGCCACAGCAGGTTGTCTTCTGATGCTTTTATTTCTGTTATCGCCCCCATTAGCCGGCCAACCCCGATGCCATACGAACCCATGATTACTGGCTGATCCTGGCCATCTTTGTCGGTATATGTCAGCCCAAGCGGCTTTGAGAATTTTGTTCCCAACGGGAAGATATTACCAACCTCAATCGCCGTCGTTTCTTGTAGGTTGTCCTGGTCTAGATTAAGCTTTTCGAGCACGTCATCGGATAGCACTTCCTCATTAACAGCCAAATCATCATCTGTGCTCAGATAGATTGTGTCTTCACCGGCCTCACTTTCGGTTTGGAATTCATGCGAAAACTCAGAGAAGCTTCCACCATCGGCGTATGTGTAATGAGTATCTGCTCCAATACCAACGCGGGCAAAAATTCGTTTGTAGGCTGACTTCATCTTTTCATAAAAATCATCGTGCTCTTTTTGGGTTCGTGAAAACGAGTACAGATCCTTCATCAAAAACTCCCGACCACGCATAATACCAGCTTTTGCTCGCAGTTCATTGCGAAACTTGGTTTGGAACTGATAAACTGCCACCGGAAAGTCCCGATACGACTCGGCATGGTGGGTCAGCATGTTAGGAATCGGCTCTTCGTGGGTTGTCGCCAGCCCCATTTCCGTACCATTTTTTAACGCCGTCTTAAACCAGACATCAATTGCCTCGTCACTCCAGCGGTCGGTCTGTTGCCAGAGATTTTGATCCTGAAGCGCGGTCAAATCCAGCTCCTGCCCGCCAACGGCATCCATCTCCTCACGAATAATTTCCTCAATATTATCCCGCACTCGTTTACCGAGTGGTAAAAACGAATACACCCCCGCCGCCTCTTTGTGAATAAATCCGGCCTGGCGTAGTAATGTAGCATTTTTGCTGTCTTCGTCAGCCGGTGGCTTTTTGTTGGTCTTAGTAAATAGGTTTGATTGTCGCATAGGGCATTCGTTCACATCTGTTGTTACGCTACAAGTAAATCACCAGCGGTGATTTCTATCTGCTCGACCGCTCATCCGCCTGCGGCGGAACCGTGCTGAGCGGTCTGCGCAAGGCTCACAACAGATATAAACTCATTTAATTATTAATTCCTCGCTGCGCTCGGAATCATAAAACGTTTCGGCAAACCACACCCGTGTGGTTGGTTTCTATTTTAGCACAAAACGTAACAAGACATGGAAAATTCCACGTAATGTGATTTTGTTTGACAAAATTATTATTTTTGCTAGCTTTTAATTGGACAGAGAGAAATCTCGCTCTGCTCCTTTCACTGTATTTTTCATCATAATAGTGGTCTCATGGAGCGTCTTTTCAAGCGACTGGTGTTGTTGGCAACTGTGCTTCTTTTGGCACCGCCGACACTCGCTGAATCGCAAACAATTGACACTAACCCCATCATCAGTCAAGACATCGAATACACGTACGGCCTTGTGCCTATGGCCCAGTCTGCAACGGACTTTGCTTCGGATCTGAACTTCACGAACGACAACGGCACCAACAGCCGTCAGAGCTTGACTCACGCTAATGGTGCGGGCGAATATACCGGTATGCGGTATGTGCAAAACCGTATCGACAGTAAGGCGGATCCGACATCTTCGGCTCACCGCATGGCCCAATTGCAGTTCAACAGCGTGGCTGTTCTCAACGATCACAGCCTTAACCTGAACGCGATCAAATCGGCGAACAACGCCACACTCGATACTCGGCGGGATTACACCCACCGCGCTAAATCGGCATTAGGGGTTAATACGGCGTAGACCATTCCCGCGTTTTCCGTGGCGCATCTTGCCCCGACCCGTAGTTTTATCACTCGCGGGTTTCGGGGCTTTTTTATTAGAACCAAAACCTAACTAAAATAATTGACAGAGTACTTATTAAATGATAAAATTAGTCTAGACTCACAGAGACGCACCTTCGTGTACAATCACACCACAAGACATGGAATATCATGATGAACTGGAAGTTTGTTTCAGGATTGTATGTCATTCTTCTTGCATTGTTTCTCGGTCTTGTGATTACCAGCATCCTTCCTCCAGGAAGAAAAATTACATTTATGGTGGGAGGTGGAATCGCTCTGGTTGGAGGACTTGTAATCGGAATGCTCGGTTGGCTTCCAAGTGAATCCAAGACTTTTGGGCTTTTTTCAGGCCTTGTGTTCGCGGGAATCATGGTCACTGGACTTCTCAACCCCAATCTTTCACAAAGCACTCCGTGGCTGATCTCCGGAATAATCTGTGGAGTTCTCAATAACGCCTCGGTGTACTGCATGGGATCACACCACGAGAACAAGACAAAATAGGAATCAGCCAACTGCTACCAATAAAATAAACAGAGGGTTGTCACGCCCGCTTTCGGCCGGATACCTCACGGTGTCCGGCCGTTTTATATTCCCTAATTTATGTATTTCAAATTCCTGATTCCTATATATTGCACGTACTTAGTGAAGTCTAAAACATTTTCCAAAACCTGGACATGAGAAACTAAGTGAGCACTCCTTGCTGGCGGGGCTCCGCAGCGGAAAACGCATGGTTTTGTTTTCCGCGAGGACTGAGCGCAAATCAACGCTGGTGATTTGCGCGTACCTGCCAACAAGCGGGTGCGAACGACCTGTGGGTGCAAACTACAGTAGTCGAAGAATATCCTGATACGTCACTACAAGCATCAAAAGCAACAACAAGGCTAAACCAATACCATTTGCCCATTTAGCAAATTTCGGCGGTAATGGTTTGCCCCGAGTATATTCAATCAGCGAAAGCACGATCCGCCCACCATCAAGTGCTGGAAATGGTAGCAAGTTGAGAATGGCCAGATTAATCGATATTAACGCTACAAACGAAAACAGGGGTGCTGCCCCTCGATCGGCGGCATCGCCAACCAAATCAGCGATACCAACCGGCCCGGCTACCTGTGAAAGCCCGCCCGATCCGGTTAAGGCCTGACCAATTAAGTTATAAAAACCAACAACTGTCTGGTGGGTGAGATTATACGTTGCAACTGCCCCCTCTTTTAACGCACCCAACGGACCAAGCGTTTGGGTGCCGACCTGTGCCATAGCAATACCAATCTGCCGGTCACCACTTTCGGTTGACGTTGGTGTAACCGTAGCTTTCATCTGGTCGCTACCATTTTGGGTGCTGACCGTTACTGGAGCACTTGTTGCCTGATTAACCAACTGCTGAATACCGTCAAGGGTAATTTCCGATCCGGAAAGCACCGTCTGACCGGACGTAATTTCGTTAATTCGTGATCCCGGATTAAGGCCAGCCGTTTCTGCTGGTGAGTCGGGCAGAACCTGCGTGATTACCACACGCCGGTCCGTGAGATTTTTCGTACCCTCCTCATCAACGACCGCCTTGCCGGTCATGAATGCTAAAGACAACAGTAGATATGCAAGAATCATGTTCATCACCACCCCGGCCACAAGCACCGCTACCTGAGAGCCGGTTGACTGCTCAGCAAAACTGCGATCTTTATCCGGATGGTCTTCGTCAATATTTTCAAGATCCTCACCAAAAATTTTAGCCAGTTCAGCGTGTACGTGGTAACGCTTCCTTCCGGCTGATAACTGGCCGCTCGGGGCGGAAAGCCAAGCCCAAACTCATCAACTCGCATGCCCGTCCATTTGGCAATAAAAAAATGCCCGGCCTCATGGACCAGGATAAGTAACGCTAATACAACTATAAAAATAACGATGGTCACAACGATATGATTACATTTCTAAGGATTCGCGTTTGTCAGTAATCAGCTGATCAAGCCGGTCTTTTGCGTCTTGCATTTTCTCTTCTAACTTTTCTTTCTGGCGATGCATCTGATCCTCACTGATATTACCATCATCTTCGGCTGATTCAATTTTATTACGTGTTTTCTCACGCTGTTTGCGTAACGATATTTTTGCTTCTTCTTGTTTTGACTGGGCTTTCTCCATCGCTTCTTTACGGTTCTTTTGGGTCATCTCCGGAAAATTCAACCGCAACCCAGAATCATCCTTGATGATGCTTGCCCCCAGATCAGCCTGCCGTAGGGCTGTTTCGATATCGTTGATTTGGTTGGCATCATACACATCAATCCGCAAAGTCCGTGGGCCTTCATTGCCAATACTGGCTAACTGCTCGAGTGGTGTCTT
>PXPA01000050.1 GCA_003022255.1 Parcubacteria group bacterium SW_6_46_9
GCGGGCACAGACATGACCGGCGGCCCCCTGAATGATTCAATCATCATGTCCTGTACTGAGCATCTGAATGAGGTGAAAAAGATCACTGACGATCATGCAGTGGTACAGCCGGGTGTGTACTATCACGATTTTGAAAATAAGATCACTCCAAGGCACCTGACTATGCCGACCTATCCGGCCTCCAAATCAATTGCGGCATTCGGGGGAATGATCATGAACAACTGCGGTGGCGAGAAAACCTTACGGTACGGCCAGATGCGTGAGTACGTTAACTCGGTGAATATGGTCCTGCGGGATGGTAACGAGTACACCTTCGGGCCGATTTCTGAAGACAAGCTAAAAGAGAAAAAAGCTCAGGATAATCTGGAGGGAGAAGTGTACCGTAGGGTGCATCAGCTACTTGAAGACAACTGGGAGACAGTTAAGCAGGCTAAACCGAACACCTCAAAAAACTCGGCCGGATACGCACTCTGGCGTATCTGGGATCGGGATGAGGGCACCTTTGATTTGAGTGAGCTTTTTGTCGGCAGCCAAGGAACCTTAGGCATGCTCACAGAAGCCAATATTAAACTGCAAAAAACCAAAGAACATGACCGGCTTGTCGCGGTGTTCATGGACAGTTGGGACAGACTACCACCAGTTGTAAATGATTTACTTGAGCACGACCCGGAAAGCTTGGAAGTATTTGATAAAGAGACGCTCAAGTTAGGCTTGCGGTTTATGCCCCAGATCGCCAAGGAAACTGGTGAGAATTTAGTCTCGTTTGCGGCTCGGTTTTTACCGGAGGCCTGGATTGGCGTTAAAATGGGTGGTCTGCCGGAAATGATTCTTTTGGTTGAGCTGGCGGAGAACACCGAAGACAAGTTAGATGAAAAAACTGAAGCAGTTGAAAATGTGCTTGCTGATGCGCCGGTGTACTCACGAACCTTATACGATGATAGCGAACAGGAAAAATACTGGACCATGCGTCGGGAAAGTTTTGATCTGCTTCATGACTCAATGCCGGACAAGCAAACCGCACCGTTTGTTGAGGATTTCTGTGTGCAACCGGATGACATTCCTGAGTTCCTGCCGCAGGCCCGGGAACTGCTTGAGGACTATGATATTAACGTTAACATCGCCGGCCATGCCGGTAATGGTAACTTCCATATTATTCCGTTAATGGATCTAACCAAAAAGGAGGAGCGCGATAAGATTGCCGAAGTATCGAAGCGGTTCTATGATCTGGTAATGGAGTATGATGGCACGATTACTGCCGAGCATAATGACGGCATAATTCGGACGCCATTTTTGCCGCAGATGTACGGTGATGAGGTGTATGCGCTTTTTGAAGATGTCAAAGATATCTTTGATCCGAACAATATTTTCAATCCCGGCAAAAAGGTTGACGGTACAATTAGCGACATAGAAAAGCAGATGGCTCATCCAGATGATGGATCGTGAAGGTATCAGCCAAGAAGATACAAACTTACAGACTTGACAGGGAAAAAACTACCCAATAAACGATTAAGGCTAGCAATAGTTTTTAGTTTGAGGAGGTTACTGCTACAATTAATCTAGTCGTACGTTCTGTTTCATTACTCTACTGCTTGCCATGTCTGTCGCACCAGATCAAATTACCTTGAGGGCTGATGAGCTTCACGAGGAAGTTAAAAAGCTCACTGAAAATAATGAGTACTCGGATGAGGTCGGTCGAGACCTCAATAACTTGCTTAATTCTGTCAGGAGAGAGTTTATAGATACAGAAAATATATCTGCCAAGAAAGGTGCTCCTGAGAGAAGGCTTAAGAAGTTGATGGGCAAGTTTGAGGGAGAAGCCCCGAATGACTTGAAGGAAATAAAACGCCTCATGGGGGCTGTTAGACTTTTTGCCGAACAGAGCGGGTGTTTTTAGCTTCGACTCGGATCTCTCACCACAAACCTCACGATTGGCGGTGTTAGCCGGTCGTGGGGTTTTCTCATGCTAAAATATAAATAGTATGAAAATTCATATCGCAACTGATCACGCCGGTTATTTACTGAAAGAAGTTATCAAAGATCACCTGGATGAAGCTGGTCGGCACGTGGTTGATCACGGAGCGACAGCACTCAACGAAAAAGATGATTATCCGGATTTTATTCACCCTGCTGCTGAGGCCGTTTCGGAGTCTGAGAAGGCAAGAGGTATTATCTTTGGCCACTCCGGTCAGGGCGAGGCGATGGT
>PXPA01000051.1 GCA_003022255.1 Parcubacteria group bacterium SW_6_46_9
GCTTTTAGTTGGCAATGAAATTGTCCGACGACACTACCAGCGAATATACGTTAACACTTTAGTCTGGTACACTGCGGTGTTTGCCTACACCATTTTTGCCGTTCCCTTAATTATCGGGCAGATTGGGCCACTCGTTTTTGTGCTCAGCGGCATAGTAAGCCTTATTGTCATTGCACTGTTTATCAAACTTTTACAACAAATATCACCCGACCAACTGCAAGCGAGTGTAACCTGGATGCTATCCGTTGGTGGTGTCTTCCTTCTAATGAACATGTTGTACTTTCTCAATATAATGCCGCCAATTCCGTTATCCTTAAAACACACACACGTAGCTCACCAGGTACAAAAAACTTCCAACAACACCTACCAGGTAGCCTATGAAAAAGAGCCGTGGTATCAGCCACTGTTCGGCGATCCAACAATTCATGTTTCCTCGGGCGAACCCGTGTACTTTTTCACGTCGGTATTCGCCCCAACCGATCTAACCGCAAGCGTGATACACCGCTGGCAGTATAACACGCAGGGTAAATGGGTAACTGCATCGGAAGTTTCATTTCCAGTAGTTGGCGGGCGAGCTGGTGGCTATCGTGGTTACTCATTAAAGCAAAATATCTTTCCGGGTAAGTGGCGGGTTATCACGGCAATCGAAGACGGACGAATACTTGGCCAAACAACATTTACTATCTCCTTTAGGGATACAAATCAACCTCTTACCACCACGGCGTACTAATTAAGCTTATTGGAGGTCCGGCTGCAAGCAAAATCATTACCCGCTATGTGGAAGGGTTGCAACCTTGCAAGTTTTTTTCTGATGGTTCTACTATTCAGAGACTAAATTATCAGCAATTTCATACACGTCACCGGCTCCTTGGGTAAGAATGAGACTGTTCTCATCCGCACACTCAAGCGCCTGCCGGCGGGCACCGGCAAAGTCGTCTGCATAGGAGGCATTGGGGTGATGCTTTTTGGTTTTTTCGACAAGATCACGAGATGATATGTCTGCTTCCGGGGCTTCACGGGCCGCATAAATTGGCAATATGATCAGTTGATCAGCCGCAGAAAAGCTGGTCGCAAATTCACCCAAAAGTTTTTTGGTTCGTGAGAAGAGGTGGGGCTGAAATATGATAATCAGCTTCCGGTCGGGGAATGTTTCCCGGAATCCAGCAAGTGTAGACCGAATTTCGGTCGGGTGATGGCCGTAATCATCATAGATTAAGGCGTTAGTTGTTTTATCCTCAGCCGACCGCAGGACGCCTTTCTTTTGAGCCCGTCGCCGGGTGCCGGAGAAGTTGCGGGCCGCTGTCTTGGCAACTTCGGAGCCAACACCGATCTCCCTGGCGGCTGCAACTGCCGCCTGCGCGTTTTCTTTGTTGTGCTCACCAAGCACTTGTAGGCCTTCTGCGTTAATTTCAGTATTCGTGTAATCAATTACAGACGAATTGGTGTTTGCTACTACCGGGGCAGTATTATCGCTTTGAGAGTTACAGATAACTGTACCATCATCGGGCACCTGATCAACGAAGCTCGCAAACGCATCCTGGATATCGGTCAGATTATCAAAATAATCAAGGTGGTCGGTGTCAATGTTTGTGATGATTAATTCATTCGGGTGCAAGTGAAGAAAGGAGCGTTTGTACTCACAGGCCTCCACAACAAACAAATTGTCGTCTCCGGGCACAAAGTTGGTGTGACTGTCTTTGAGCATACTACCGACAATCACCGTTGGGTCAAGCGTTGAGCCGGCAAAAATATCAGCAAGCATCGCTGTTGTGGTGGTCTTCCCGTGCGTACCGGACACTGCCAGCGTACGCATGTTTTCGGATATCAACCCGATTGTTTCCGGATAGGTCAGTGTGGGAATCCCGGCTTCTCGGGCTTTAGTTAATTCGGGATTATTGTGCGGGACGGCAATTGAATAAACTACCAGATCAGCATCAGCCGGCACATTATCAGCGTCATGGCCAACGGTAACGTCTATACCTTCTTTTCTTAAACCCGCAACCACGGGTGACATCGATGCATCAGAGCCGGATACGTCTGCTCCGCGATGACGGAAAAACCGCGCTACTGCAGAGACACCAACACCGCCAATACCGACACAGTGGACT
>PXPA01000052.1 GCA_003022255.1 Parcubacteria group bacterium SW_6_46_9
CTACGTAAAAAAGCCGCCGCTCTTCTTCGTCTGGCTCCACGTATTCATCCTGTTTTTGCGGAAACAAGCCATCTTCGAGCCCGCAAATCCATACGTGAGGGAATTCTAACCCTTTCGCGGCGTGGACGGTCATCAGCTGGACGCCGTCACTGCCTTCAATTCTGTCCTGATCACTGGAGAGTGCGACATTTTGCAAAAACGCCTGCATAGCCTCGGTGCCGCCGGTAAACTGATCGTCGAAATTCGCCGCCATTGATGCTAGCTCCTGCATATTCTTTTTACGCTCATAGGTGTTGTCATCGTAAAAGTCAACCAGTTCAGTTTTTTGGATTATATCCAGAATTGCTTCACTCGGGGGCTTTTGGTTGATTGTCTGCTCGATCTCATCAAGCAGTTTCCGAAACCGCTTGAGTTTCTTCTGGCGTCTACTGCTTATCTGGTCTTTTTCTCCATCTAGTACGCGTTGTAGCGTTTTATCACCAACACCCCGGCGTGGCCGGTTGATAATTCGCCGGCGGTCAGCGTCGGCATCGCGATTTAAGCTTAAGCGTATATAGGCAAGCAGATCCCGCACCTCCTTGCGGTCAAAAAAGCTGGTACCGGCAATTTCGTAGGGAATATCCGCCGAAAGCAGTGCTTCCTCAATAACTCGTGACTGGGCGTTGGTACGATACAGCACCGCCCAGTTATCGGGTGTGGAGCTTCCGGCCTCCTGCACTATTAGTTGAGCTTCATGCTTTGCATTGGTAGCGGTTTTAAGCTGTAGTTTGTCGCCGGCCTGGCCTTGAGCGGTTAATTCTTTCTCGTGTCGGTTGGGATTTTGAGATATAACATCGTTTGCAGCTTGCAGAATGTGTTCGGTTGAACGATAGTTTTGATTGAGAATAACGGTTTCTGCATTCGGGAACTCACTATCAAAACTGATAATATTCTCTCGGGTTGCCCCCCGCCAGCTGTAGATTGTTTGGTCTCCGTCACCAACTACAAACACGTTATTTTCCTCGTCGGCAAGCAGGCTAATAACATCTGCCTGCAGCACATTTGTGTCCTGATACTCATCAACCAGAAGATACCGCCACCGGTTTTGATAGTAAGAACGAATCTTTTCGTTTTCCGCAAGCAGCTTTCTGGTTAAAAGTAGCAAGTCAGCAAAATCAACGCTGTCCTGCTCACGCATCTTCCGCTTGTAAATTGGCCAGATCTCCAAAACAGCTGGCGCCAGACCGGTATCATCCGCTACTGATTCCCGAAAATCCTGCAGCGTTTGTCCGGCTGATTTCTGTCGGCTGATGAAACTGGCGGTGTCTTTTGGTGACCACTCCTGCGGGTTGTGGCTGGCCGCTTTGGTTGCCTCCTTGGTAATTTTTCTGGTTTGCTGGCTGTCCCGGATGGTAAAATCTTGGGAGATCGGCAGTTGGTCGGCGTGGTTTCGCAAAAGCTTTGCACCTAAGGCATGGAAGGTGAATGTTTCCGGGGTTGTATCAGCGTCAATGATGCCGGCCACCCGCTCAGCCATTTCGTTGGCGGCCTTGCTGGTAAATGTAAGCGCAAGGATTTCTGTCGGCTTCGCGTGGCCGTTGGCTATTAAATGCGCTATGCGGTGTGTTAACACGCGGGTTTTCCCGGTTCCGGCACCGGCAATGACCCGCATCGGGCCGCATACATGCGTTGCTGCCTTTTTTTGTTTTTGGTTGAGATTGTCAGTTACGTTCGCCACAAAATTATTTTACCATGCCTGTTTTAGCCGTAACATAGGCGATAAATTAAAAACCTTAATAACTTTTGTTGACAGCCGTAAATGTATCGATATAATCGTGTGTGTAAAGTTTAAAACCGTAAGAAAGCACACTCGAGCGAAGATGTCATCTGCCCGACAGAATTCTTGCGTGTCGGTTAACTTCACTTAGATATTCAACCCAGTATACAAAGCGTAGTGCCAACTGGTGATACCGCACTAGCTACATACACGATCGGCATACTGCTTACTACAGTAGCGCTTTTAAGCAGTAGCGTATTTAACCTCCACAAGCAGTCATCTGCTGACACGTTTCAGGCTTTGAGTACAGCCCAAACTGCCGCTGTCGCTGAGCCAACCCGATCACTGAAAGATCCCCGCCAGTCTGTCGGTGGTGGTGGTATTCAGTTAAGCGGTGATGCAGTAGTTGTTCCCCGGAACACACCCGTTGATGAGAAGTTGGCTGAATCAGATACCGGCTCTGACAGCAAACAGGCGAGTATTTACACGGTCCGGCCTGGTGACACCCTCTCGAGTATTGCCAAGTTATTCGATGTCTCCGTTGATACGATCGTGTGGGCAAATGATATTTCCGGCGAGACAATCGCACCCGGTGATACTTTGGTTATTCTCCCTATGTCCGGAATCCGGCACGAGGTTAAAGAAGGTGAGACGATATCTGAGATTGCCGATCGGTTCGGAGTAACCACAGAAAAGATTCGTGAGTACAACGAGCTTCAAGACATGCAATTATCTGTAGGGGCGATTCTCGATATTCCTGGTGGAGAAAAGCCGAAGCGATCAACCCAATCCAACCAAACAAAAACAACAAATGCGACGGTGCAAAGTCAGTCAGTAACACCGGCTCAGTCAGCACAAAGCGGATACTACACCCACCCACTGCCAAACGGTGTGCGCACGCAAGGTCGGCACGGCTATAATGCGGTTGACTTCGGTGCTTCAGTTGGTACACCAGTTGTTGCTGCCGCCTCCGGTAACGTAGAAAAAAGCGTGCCGGCCGGCTGGAACGGTGGGTACGGAAAGTTTTTGGTAATTCGCCATGATAACGGCACGAAAACGCTTTATTCTCACCTTTCCAGTGTGCTCGTGAGTCGCGGTCAGCGTGTCGTTGAGGGTGAAACCATTGGGTATGTTGGCGACACCGGCCGCTCAACTGGCCCGCATCTCCACTTTGAGGTCCGGGGCGCTAGAAACCCCTTCTAGCTTTTATCTGGCTCGGTATGAAGACGGTGGCTAAAACTATATTGCATCAAAATAAAAAGGCACTCTTGCAATTTCGTGACGATAAAGAATCTATCCCGCTTCCTGCCACTTGGAGTTTATTCGGTGGAGAGATTGAAGAGGGGGAAACACCTAAATCTTGTATCCAAAGAGAGATTAAAGAGGAGATAGGGTTTACGCCCACGAATGTGAAATTGATGGATAACCAGGTACGAACGGAGGGTGATGAAAAGTGCGAGATTATATTTTTGGCTCGGAGTTATCAGCAGACATCGATAAATTATGTTTGCAAGAGGGCCAAGCTTTTTCTCATTTAAGTTTTATGGCGGTTGGTGAGACAGGAGTGCTGGCTGAGATTCTTCAGAAATTAAAACGCTCACCAGCCATTCTCTGTTTACTTGACATACTTTATTTTATGTATTACTCATTCACAGGTTCGACCTGTGATTTTGTTTGACGATACACTAAAAACGTGACTTTCGTGGGGAGGGTCTAACCTTTCCACTTCCATTTTATACTTTAGCGACCTTTTGCTTTGAGCTTTTAGCTTTTGATTAATACATCTTAAATCGTAAATCCTGAATCTAGCCTCTTAAATCTCAGCCCCCACTCTCGACCCAACTGGTTTACCGGCCAGGCTGGATTTCGCAAGATCTTTGGCGGACTCAACTTCCGACTTGTGTCTCCAACTCTCTATTTCCTATATCCTAAATCCTATCTCCTATTTTACTCAAGACTATCCCGACTACGGTACTGCAGGGCCTCAAGCAAGTGCGGTTCTTGAATATTGTCTGCGCCCTCTAAATCAGCAATTGTCCGGGCAAGCTTGACGGTCTTGTGATGCGTTCGAGCCGATAGATTGAGTTTGTTTGCTGACTGGGTTAGCGTTTGTTGTACATCTTCTGATAAATCAATCCTGTCTTCAATTTCTTTGGCCGACATGTCGCTGTTGTGGGTAATCCCGCTATCTCCAAACCGCTTGTGTTGCTTATCTAGTGCCTCTTTGACACGATCGCGTACAGTTTCGCTTGATTCACCGTCGGCTTGTTCGGCTAGTTTCTCATGATCAACTTCGGCAACCTCAATCCACATATCAATCCGGTCCATGATTGGGCCGGAGATTTTTCTTTGATAACGCTTTCGTGCCTGTGGACTGCAGGTGCAGTTATCATCTTCCGAGCCGTAATTGCCGCACGGACACGGATTCATCGCCGCTAAAAGAGTAAAGTTAGCGGGAAACTCTGCTTTTGCTTTTGAGCGTGTTATCCGAACTTTCTTATCTTCCAATGGCTGTCGTAACGCCTCAATTACTCGCCGGCTAAATTCAGGAAACTCATCTAAAAACAGCACACCTCGGTGCGCTAACGTGACCTCGCCCGGCTCGGGAACTTGCCCACCACCGGCCACGGCCACGTAACTAGCCGTATGGTGTGGCGCCCGAAATGGCGGGTGGGTAACAAGCTCATCACCGATTGCACCGGCCGCCGAATGAATGCCGGTCACCTCAAGTGATTCTTCAAACTCCAACGGTGGCAGAATTGAGGTAAAGGCCCGCGCTAGCATCGTCTTGCCGGTTCCGGGTGGGCCAAAAAGTAAGATGTTATGGCCGCCGGCAGCAGCAATTTCCAGACCCCGTTTGGCGGTCTCATTGCCGCGAACATCAGCGAAATCAACTGTATGATCTGGCTCTTTGTGGGTAATGTCGGTATCCTCGGCCGGGGTGATGACCTCTTTGTCGCCGTTAAAATGCTCGATGACCTCTGTCAGTGTGCGTGCCGGCAGCACATCAATATCAGAAACCAGCGCCGCCTCATTTTTATTTGCTTCGGGTACAACAATCCGCTCAAACCCCTCGGCTTTGGCGTGACGAGCTAAGGGCAAGACACCGTTGACGGCCCGTAGCTTGCTATCAAGCGACAGCTCGCCCAAAAACAACGTACCGGTTGGGTCAAAGGTAATCTGCTCGTCAGCAAGCAAGTACGCTAGCGCTATCGCCAGATCAAATACCGGTCCGCTCTTTTTGATATCTGCTGGGGCTAAGGCAATAACAATTTTTTGGTTTTTCTTTTTTGGTGTGCCAAAGCCGGCGTTTTTAATCGCCGCCGAAACCCGATCACGTGATTCCTCAACTGCTTTTCCGGCCAGCCCGACGACAGTAAATGAGTGCAAACCATGAAGAATATCTACCTCAACATCAATCGTTTGGGTGTTGAGCATGGTCGTTTGGGCTGCCTGCACAGTCGCAAACCCCTCCACGTCTTGACTTTCGTCAGGAGTGTTGTCTGTCATTAGTTTAAGTATAGCATTTGTTTTACAGGCTTTACATCCACCCTTGATTATATTCCCCGCCGTTTATTGCTGTTATAATTTTTACTATGAACAAAACAGCAAAGATCATTGTAGCAAGTGTAGGAATTCTAGTTATTGTATTTGGTGGTTGGCAGCTTTTTCAGCCTTCCGAAAAGAAGAGAATAGAACAAATAGAGAATGAGACGAAAGAAGTGGTTGATAGCTATGGCTCGTCAACCCAACGATTAATTGAAAGCACTTTAACAAGAAAAGATCTATCAGGGGTTTCAAATGACTATCAGACTACTATAGATGTTATCGGAATTACATTTCAGGTTCCTTGGGAAAGACCGTCTTCAGTAGATGATAGGGGCACAGCAGCTGAGCTTACGTTTCCTGAAGGGCAAAGAATAACAATCATGAAGGCCCCATCTAGTAGTACACCACAGAAGTCTTTGCAGGAGTTTGATAAAGATATGCCAGCAACAAGTACTAAATCACTGACGCTATTCAATCAAGAATTGGGTAAAAACTTTTCAGGTTTTGACTTTTTCAAGTACGTGCTTAATACAACACCAGAAGATGTCTCAAATGCAGATAACCTGAAAGAAGCCAAGGCACGAGCTCGTGCAATTATTTTAAAGAGAGGTGTTGCAGCACCGATTAGCACTAATCCACAACTATTCCAAACAGAAAACGTACAAGGCTTTCAGTTTGGGTTCCCAGATCAAGAAAGCCCGGTTTATTTACAACTCATGGCAAAAAACCCCCAATCATTTTACGATATAATCATTGCCGAAGGTGCCTCAAAAAAAGTTGTCGATGCAATTATTAGCACTACAAAAATCAAAGATGCCGAAACGCCGCAACCTACGGAGTCTGACAAATTCTTTAGCGAATAAGCTGTTAGGTATTTTTCTAACCTTGCTGCTCCACGTGTGTTTGAAATACTCGAGAAGATTACATGCCAGCACCGGATCATGCATATGCACGAGATGATGCGGCCGCTGATCGCTTTTTATTAAACAGAAACTTCGTTACTAGTGCGGAAACTATAAAGCCCCTATTTTTCCTCTGCTGAGGCCCACACAAACCGAAACCAGGTGCGGAAAGACGTGGCAATTTCCGGATTTTTGATGACAGTAAACGAGGTGTCTTCATCAATTTTTCCTTCTTCAAGACCGGAGAATATCACCACATAATCACCAAATATATCTACAGATGACGGTGTGCTGGCATCAGACGGTAAAAATCGGTGTTTACTATCTATTTTCTCTAGTATATCTCGCTTTTCTTCTTTGACTTCCGCGTCAAACAGAATCTGTATTTCGATATTTTTCTTGTCTACCTGCTGGGTAAAGTGGTCAAGAAACGGCTGTAATTTATCATCGGTCCAGGCTCCTTTGCCACCGATTGTGTACAGATCTTTTTCAACACGCAGGATATCCTGCAGGTAATTCTTCCAGCCCTCAATACCTTGGTAAATATAAACTTCGTTATCGTGTGGGTTTTCTCGGTATAAGTACTCAAGATCAGGAATAACATCTTCCAGTTTTTGTTCTTTTTCTTTCAGTATCTCTCGTAGTTTTGAGGGGTGTACTGCCTTAAAATGGCTTTCGTTTGCTCGTTTTATTTCAAACACTAACCCTTTTTCCTGCAGACGATCCATTATGTCGTACACGTTACGCCGGTTTACTCCAGACTCCTGGGCTATTTCTGCGACACCAATTTCACCCAAATCAACCAGTGTCTCGTAGATACGAGCTTCGTTTTTTGATAAATCAAGTTCCTGCAGGGCTTCGATTGACGACATACAAAAGTAACTTTACAATTGTTAATTTTTAAAACCGCTAACATTAGGGGTTATTTACGTACTAGGTGATAAACACCACCACGTGGTGATATTTACCACTCACATGTACATACTATAGTTCTAAGTGGATGAAAGTCAAGTTCTTTTAGCAAATCGTGGAGTGGTGAACAGATCGTCTTTATGGGCGTTCTCATCACCACTCCACACCAAAAACACCCCCAAAACCATGAAAAAGCTTGTTCTTATTATCGTCGGTACCCTCCTGTTTTCGGTTCCCGTTCGCGGACAAACCAGTGTCGTAGCTGGTGGAGAAATGCTGGCGCCGACGTCTGAAAGCCCGGCAAAGCTTGTCAACCTCTATCCCACCCATCAGTTCACTGATAGCTGGGGTATGTGGTTGTTCGCTGGGGTAACACCGCAGTGGGCAGAGATGCTGGCGGGTCCGCTCTACTCTCAGTCATTTGCTGAGGGTGATGGGTTTGCCCAGTTCGGTATTGGCGCCGGGTTTGAGCAGCCGGCTTTTACCCCGCGAGTCGCCGGGTCGGTTTTTCTCAAGTACCAAAAACTGACATTTTTTGGCTTTCTTGAGTACTCAGAACCGACTGGCCGTTGGCATCAAGCTATCCTGCTGTACCGGTTTAAAAGCTGGAAGGCCGGATTGATGTCACAGGGGCTGCGCGGCGCAGGGCCACGAATTGAGTTTGACGTACCAAAGACCCCGATCACAGCATGGGGTGCGTACGTTAAGGGTGGTTCGTGGCAACCGCTCGTCGGGATTCAGCTGAAGCTCTGAAATGGGCGGCGGAGTTACTGCACTCCGGGCAACATAAGCGCCGACTTCCGCTTTACGGAATATCGGCAAAACGCAGTCGGCCACTCACGTGACGGCTGACATTACCATCACGTGCGGTTTGCAGAAGACCGACCGGTTCTCGCCAGTAACTTCTGCTTTCTTTCCTGTTTATCACAGATTTTGATAAGCAGGAACAGAGAATCGCACATTCACAATCAATGAACCAACCCATAATATTGTCATGCAAGGACTAAAGAATGATTTTGCGGCGGAGGAAATGAAATTTGTGGTTGCTCGCGAAGGTAATAATCGCCCAGCTCTATTCACTGCAGAATGTAAAGAGGGAAGCAACAAAGTAAAGCATAGAGAGCTTACTAGCGAAAAAGCTATACTCGGTGGCGCTCGGATGCAAATACGACCCCGAAAAAACAAGGAAAACGAGAAGTACTTGTTTGTGTTTGGAGCAAGCAAAGACTTTGGGCTACCACCCAAGGAAAAGATGCAAAAGATAGTGCTTGAGGTAGCAAAAGAGTATTCTGAATTAACATTAGTATCTTTCAGAGCTCATGATAAAGAAGAGCCAGAGTGGTGGGTTCGTGAGAAAGATACAACCGAATGGTCGAGGTATGAGTCGAGCTGAGTTGATGGAGTTAACCACATTTTATGAACCAAAAGACGTTGCCCTGCTCACAAGCGAGTGTGGCGCTAAATCTGCGAAAACAGTTTTCGCGCGGTTCTGTCAAAACCGCAACCCGGCAGCCGAACGCACGGCTGTCGGGTTTTTTTCGTGTCGATATGCAATCTTTTGGATAAAAACCAATACACCGCAATTAAGACCAAACCCTTAAGTTTTAACTTTGTGTTGCAATTATGTATAGAAAATACATACTAAGTGAGACTGCGGTGCATTTTGTGGCTGTCGGAGCTCACAGCGGACTTTACGGGTGATATTTCAGGACTGCTTGAGGCTGTACAAAAAACTATATGTCGTACAAACCCCTGTACTTATCTTCGATGTACTGCTTGAAGGCATCGGTTTTTAGTGGCTCGCCGGTGACGTTTTCAATGAGATCTTCTGTCTTGTAACGCATTCCTTCTTTGTGGATATTGTCTTGCAGCCAGGACAGAATTTCGTCAAACGTACCGTTGGATAACTGCTCGTCTACAGTATCAATTTCTTCCCGGATGGTTGCATCCAGCTTTGCGGCATACAGATTGCCGAATGTATAGGTTGGGAAGTACCCAAAAGAGCCCTGCGACCAGTGGATGTCTTGCAATACTCCCTGCTTATTATTTGGCACCTCAATTCCAAGGTATTCTTCATACTTTTTATTCCAGGCGGCCGGTAGATTCTCGACTGCTAGGCCTTCTTCTATAAGCGCTTTCTCCAGCTCAAAGCGAATTATTATATGGAGATTGTATGTAACCTCATCCGCTTCGGTGCGAATGAGTGATGGCTCAACCGTATTGAGTTCTCGATAAAGATTGTCCGTTGTAAGTTCATCAGAGACGCTTTGCAGATTTTCTTGCATCTGCCTCGTCAGCCACTTTGTGAAAGGTTGGCTACGGCCAATATGATTTTCCCACAGGCGAGACTGCGATTCATGGATACCCAGTGACGGTTCGCGAGCTAGCGGGGTTCCGTAATTTTTGTCCGGCAGGCCCTGCTCGTAGAGTCCGTGCCCCATTTCATGCAGAGTGAATGAAAGCGAGCTGAGCAGATCACTTTTGTCATACCGGGTTGTAATTCGCACGTCTTGTGAGCCGAGTGTAAACGGGTGAGTGCTGGCATCTAGTCGGCCGGCCTGAAAATCATAACCGAACTTTTCCAGGATTTCTTTATTAAAAGCTTTCTGGTCCTCTTTTCTGATTTCCTTTCCGGTGATTGAGTGGGTAATATCAAGGCTTTGATCACTAACTTTATCAATAAGCGGAACCAAAAAATCTCGAAGGTCAGAAAACAATTTTTCAGTCTTTTCGGTAGACATACCGGGCTCGAAACCATCTAAAAGCGGATCATACGGGGTGGTTTCAAACTCTAAATACTCTGCCTTTTTCCGCTGCATGTCCACAATTTCTTCTAAGGTCGGCCCAAACTGCAAGAAGTCATTATTGGCTCGAGCTTTCCTCCACACGTCTTGAGCTTCTGACGTTAGCTGGCTAAGATTACGCACAAACTCCTCAGACAGTTTAGCCTCCCGCTCGTATTCTCGCCACGTTTCGCGTACAATCACTGCTTCATCTTCAGATAAACCACCGTCTTTTCTCGCTGCATTGAGGTCAGAAAGCAAGTTGTTTTCATCTAATGCTAACGTTTTCTGGTGTATCAAACCGGATAGTTCCGAGATGGATTCAGCTCGATGCTTCGAACCAGACTCGGGCATGTAAACTTCTCTGTCCCATGACATTAGTTTTGATGCGTGCCCTAAATTAGCAATCTCTTTTAGTTTCTCATCTAACGTTTCGAGTTTCTTGTTTGTATTCATGTTTCTGTTTGTCCGTTACAATTAAAAAAGCCGGAATAATTTATATCTGAAACTGACCGTCTTCATAAATTACTTTCTCCGTGCTGCATTTGAGTGTGGCAGTGGCGGTGCGCGGCTCGGTGGACACGATGTCGGTGTGGACTGCTGAGTCGTTGAACCCAAGCTCTTCCCACTTGTCGTCTGATGGGTTGCTTGGGTCGCCGTCATAGCAGTCTTTGTACGCCCGGCCTAAAGCAATGTGGGTATTGCCGTGCTCTGCGCCCATATTCTCATCATAAAGCGTTTCGGCCATGAACTGGCCAATTCGGGAGAAACGTTTGTCGGTAAGAGAAAACTCACCAACCTTATCAGCGTTTTCTGTTTTTAGCATATTTAAAAGCACGTCTTCATTTTTGTCAGCGCTGGCTTCAACAACCTTACCGTCTTCAAATTCTAGCTGGATGCCGGAAATTAAATTGCCGTACCGGTAAAGCGGCTGGTTAAAGGCGATAGTCCCTTCAGTTCCCCGCCAGTCCGGTGAGGTGAATATTTCGTAACTGGGAATATTGTTTCCACTGCCGCCACGCCAGACTCGCTTTTCTCCGTTTTTTATCCTTAGATCGATATTCTCAGCCTCAACATGAACCGACTCAATTGGTAGTTCGTTCAGCTTATTGCGGATTTCCTGGATTTTTGCCTGCATGTCTTCCCATTCGGCAATCGGGTCGTCTTGGTCAAGATAGCAGGCGGAGATAATTTCCTGCCAGTACTCTTTTAAGCTCATATCTGCCTCATCTGCTCCCGCTTTGGTTCCGTACATTGCCAACGTCCAAGTAAACTTGCCTTTGTTTTCTTTTTCTCTGCGCCAGTCTAAGTACGGTTTCATCGCTTGGCTACGGCGCATCATTTGTTTTGAGTCAATGTCTTCTAAGGCATGTTTGTCTGTTTGGCCCCGAATTGCAATTGAGTGATCAATTTCTTCAACCAGACCGCGGTAATAGTCTTCGGGAAAATACTCAATTTGCTTATCGCTGGCATGTGTGTAAAAATCTTCTTTAGTATTTATGCCGCCTCTCACGTTTGGTCGATACGAACCAATAATATGGCCACCGCTTTTCAGTACCGCTTTGCGCAGTTCGGCATACAGCGGCTTGGCAATTTCTGGACAGCGAATGCGGACAACATCACCATTATCAATACCCTCACCTTCATTTAAGGCGAAATTAACAAGTAAATTAGCATACCTCTCCAGAATGTCTTGGTCTGGTTGATACATAGATAGTTTTATTTAACTTCTAACTTCTTATATTACGCATCTGTGTCCGGATACAGCGGTTCGAGTTGGTCGGTGTGTTCAACGTGGGCGCGAGCGGCTGGGCTAGCCTCAAGCCGGGCTTTGGAAATTTCTTGGCCGGACACCTCACATATGCCATACCCAGTGTCAGCTTTGCCGTTAATTTTATTTAGTGCATGGTCTACCTCTGCTAGCCGCGCCTCTAAATCACCCAAAATAGCTGCGTCTTCTTCGTACTGCTCAATTTCATCAGACAGTACATTGGAATCTGATTCCAGAACATTTAGATCTTTTTTTACCGCCTCCCAGTCTTTCGGATTGTCCGGGCTAATTCGGCCAAGGCGTGCTAAGTCTTTTTGAAGTTCTTGCTTTTCTTCTTGTAATTTTTGTTTAAAATGATCTGTATCAATGTGTGTCATACACTTTAATATTACCATTGATACGGTTAGTTTGCAGTAAGGCCGCTCCAGCCCCCTCCCTGTTGATTACTGGATACATGTATGCTTATCTTTGTTTATTGTGATCTGATGGTACAATCTAACAAATTACAAAATATAAAGCCTCATAAATTATTTAATTGAACCAATTTCTATGGTAAATCCAGAAAAGCCACCAACAAGCGGACAAGGCTCTGAATCTTCCGAAAAACAAGAAGATGAGTCGATTCTTGACTCCGCCTCTCACGAAAAGAAACAAAAAGAAATCAAAGAAAGCGACTTAGAGGAGGCGGAGCTAACAAACGGAACAGAAAAGCCGGGCCAACAGTTGTCTTCTCCGTGGTCACAGTTATCAGATGAGGCTAAAGATGTCATCAAAGACCGAATGACCCAAAAGCAAAAAAAGGAGGCCCAACAAAAGTCTCACCCTGAACAGGGTGACGAATAAATTGCTAGTTATAGGGGTACATTAAGAAATAAGATAACGATCCGTGTCTTCATCGAGATCAATAAAGTCATCAGCAATCTCTACAAGGTCGCTAGATGAAGACTTGCGGAAAGAAATAACCTCAACCTGACAGCCCTCATTTAACTGCAGATACTCAACGAGGGTGGTAAAATCTCCGTCACCGGTAACAAGGACTACCGCATCTAGTCGCGGGGCCATTTTAATTGCATCAACAGCAAGACCAACATCCCAGTCCGCCTTCTTGGCTCCTCCGGAGAAAACCTGCAGATCCTTCACGCGAGTTTCAATGCCCATTTTCTCAAGAGCCTCGAAAAATCCCTGCTCTTCCCCGGACTCTGTTGCAATAACGTAGGCTATTGCTCGAACTAACTGGCGGTCGGACACGGCATCTTCTAAGACGTTGTCAAAATTTACTTTCGCACTGTAGAGATGTTTTGCTGAATGGTAAAGGTTCTGGGTATCAATGAATACGCCCACACGCTGGGCAGGGTGTTTGATTGAAGACATAAAAAATAATTAACGTAAGTAATAAAAAAGGTCGGGAAAATATTGCAAAAGCAGTAACAATTCTTTATTCTTCTGTTTCTTTCGCAGCTGCTGTTGCTTGTTTTCGTTGCGATTCAAGGTCTTTCAGATCGAACTCTTCAGCAACGTTTTGGTACGCGTCAGGATCATCATCAATTAAGTATTTGATTTGCTTACGACGCTTTTCAACCATTCGTAACAATCCTTTCCGCGAGGCCTTGTCCTTGGGATTATCCTCCAAGTGGTCACTGAGTTCATTAATACGGCGGGTTAACAAGGCAATCTGAGCTTCCGGAGAGCCGGTATCATCTTCATGCCGACGTGTTTTTTTGATCGTATTTGTTTTTTTGCGTTTTGTTAATGCCATTGCAAAGCAAGAGTAACACAAAATTAACGTATTTCATAATCATCAAAACATTCACAGACAACGTAAACGTATTACAGATACCATTTACATGTGATGCCATTAGCCTCACTTAGGGCACAAGACGGTCGTGCTCAATCCCCTACATGCTTTAATTGTCGATTTATCCAGGTCTTAAAGACACTTATCCACACAAGCGAGCTTTACATGTCTTTTATAGTGTCTACACTAGATAGTAGACCGATATAAAATGTCTTTTAGGTACTTATATCGGCATGTTCTTTCCGACAACCTGCAGCAAGCTATTTAGTTTGTTGTATACGGCTGTGGCAACTACACCCTTATTTATTCTCCTTTTGAAAATTGTTGTTAACTTCTCTATCCGATAAAACGCCCACTAAGGGCGTTTTGTTATATGTGTAACTACAAATTCAAGTTACACATATAATAAAACCTCTTTAGATTGTGTGCTATTCCACCCAGTACTTACTGCGGATTTCTTCTCTGGCTGCCTCTTCTTTGCTCTGTTTTTTCTTTTTTCCTCTTTTTCCTATCTTTTTCAGCTTAGCATTGGGTAATTCAGCAAGCTCTTTCGCTTTTTTGATAAGATACGTTGTGTTGTTGCTTTCAGGATCATCAAGCACTTCTTCTAAAAGTCCATGCAGTATGTATCCAACCCGAGGGCCGGGCTCTTCATCGGTTTCACGAATAACATCATCCCCATCAATTACGAGGTTTTTGGTGGATATAGGATCACGAATCACCTCTTCAATCATTGATTGGTACTTCCGCAGACGGTAAGGCTCTTCTTTTGGGCGCCCCATACCTAATCTGTCAGCCCTGCGTAACTTGATAAGATCCCATACGTTATCCTTACCAACGTTTCTCATGAGACGCCGAACGGCTGAATGGGTAATCTCACCAGTATCAGAGTAGAACATGTGCCAGCGAACAAGATTTGTTACTTGTGAAATGATTTTATTGGGAAATTTCAACCGCTTCATTATCTTTTCTGTTACATGTGAACCAACCACTTCGTGGTTATGGAAAGACCAGTCATCTTTATTTTCATCCCATTCGCGGGTCTGGACTTTAGCGATATCATGAAATAAAGCGGCAAGACGGATATGTTTGGGCCACCCTTTATCTGCTGCAGCCTGCAGTGTTCCAACTAAATGCCCCCAAAGGTCAAACTTATGGGCTTGATTTTGTTCGATACCAACTGTTTCTTTTAACTCTGGTAGAAAAACTGACAAAATACCGATATCACGAGCAACTTCAAGGGACAACTTCGGATTACTGCTCATAACCATTTTCTCAAACTCATCCCGGATTCGCTCAACCGGAATATCATTTAGTCGGTTAGATAAAGCTTTCATTGATTCTTTGGTATCGTTCTCGATAGTAAGTGACAGTTCGCCCACAAACCGAACCCCACGTAAGATCCGAAGCGGATCCTCTTTTAAACGCTTTTGTGAGTTGCCCACAGTGCGAAGAATCTTACCCTGAAGGTCTGCAAGCCCACCGTGATAATCAACAAGCGTTTCTTGAGAAACTGTGATCACTTTGTCACGTGAAACTTTTGTGAGATCAAGTGCTAATGCGTTAATTGTGAAATCACGACGCTTCACATCTTCTCTAATACTGTCTGAGAAAGATATGTCGTCTGGGTGTCTGTTATCAGAGTAGGTGTCTTCTGTTCGGTAAGTTGTAATTTCAACCGTCTTTAATGTGTCTTTCTTAGTGTCGTTTATAACTTCAACTGTTCCGTATGCGTTGTCGTAATAAGAATCGGGGAATAGGTAGGTGATTTGTTCGGGTCGTGCGTTTGTTGCGATATCCCAGTCCTTTGGACGTTGATCGATGATTATATCCCGAACTGACCCGCCAACCAAAAATGCCTCAAACCCCTCATTGGCTAACGTTTTGCTGATAAATAGTATTTCCTTTGGTATGTTGAGCTCGATTTTCTCCATAATTTTTGCTATCCTCAAAAAAGAGGCCGAAGATTAGTAAGATTATGGTAACATTTTTCAGACTGCGCCCGTAGCTCAACTGGATAGAGCGGCTGACTTCGGATCAGCAGGTTGCGGGTTCGACTCCTGCCGGGCGCACAGGTGTAAGCGAGCACCGCGAGGGGCAGCCTACGAAGTTTTCCGTGCCCTGAGCCTAGCGAAGAAATACTCTTGGGGTGCAGGAAAAATATTTGTAGGCGAATCTTCCCGGGCGCACATGAAAGTATATGTTTATCATGAGACATGTAGGCTCTGTTATTCATAAGAATTAAATCGCTTTATAAACCATTATTTATGAAAAAACTATCACAATCACAGGTTGAAGCACGTCTCGAGCACATAGAAGGATGGGAGGCAGGTGATAGCGGCGCTATGATGCAAAAAGAGTTTCGTTTTGAAGATTTTGTTGCAGCAATGGACTTTTTGAACAGAGTAGGGGAGAAAGCCGAGGATCTTCAGCATCATCCAGATATGTGTATTTCCTACAACTCGGTCGTTTGTATGCTCACAACTCACGAAAAAGGCGGGTTGACAGAGGCCGACTTTAAAATGGCTAACCGGATCGTTTAAAATGGCTAACCGGATCGAGTCGGTATACGAGACGGTAAATGGGTAAGTTTCGCGTAAAACACTCCACTTCAACGTTTTACGTATAACGAGAGTAAGCGAGAAGCGTCTGTCTTTACTGTGCCTGGGTCTTATTCAATTGATTTTAGATGTCTGGGTGGGGAAAATCGCCTACAAATATTTCCGTTGGCGTATAAATTTCGTAGCCCCACTTATTCCTCGCCTTGTTTTCATTTCGTTCAGATAAGCTTAGACATGGCTCCAATATTCGATTTGCCACGAATCTCGCAAACGCCAAATTCTCTACTTGCTCTTGTTAACAACGCTCACTGCCTGCCACGTGGGAACCCCGCTTTAGCGGGGGGACTTTACGTGGTGCGGGCAGGGAGAATCGAACTCCCGTCTCACCCATGGCAAGGGCGTGTTATACCACTAAACTATGCCCGCGTGTCATTTGACTAATTAAATTATACCGATAAATTTGTGTATTTCAATTCTTACCAACAACAAATACCTTCGCGAATTCATACCAGTCAGGCCGCTCACTTTCATTAGCGAGTACACGTAAAACGTGGCAGGCACGATGTCCTCTCGGGAAATGTCGGTGTCTACACCTTCAACATTAAGGGGGGAACCGTCATTTTTTTCAGCGCTAAGGGCAAATGTGCTTCCGTCTCGGCGACGAATCAACACCTTGCCGCGCTCTTTGGCTTCATCGAGTAAGTCAGCCAACTTTTTTCTGGCTTGTGTGTATGTATACATGTTCATGGTTTTGTCTGGATTACACGTTTAGTGTTTTTATGTTCATATTCTGGGCGATTCCAGCCAATTCTTCATCTAGTGTTATTAAGGGGGTTTGGTGCGTGTTTGCGCAAACAAGCATGTAAGCATCGTACGCGTATATATTATGCTTGTCTGCGAGCCGTAACGCTTTCTTTAGACGTACATCAACATACTGAACAGGAATTTCGGTAAAGGCATCACACATATCGCGTGCTAGCTTAAAATTAGTGCGATTCTGTTTAAACATGGCAGAAAGAGCGTTTCCCACCTCCCAGCGTAAAGAGTTTGGGGCTATCAGGTCCACCCCCTGTGTTTCATTGATAACTGCCTCCTTGCTAGCTTCGTTGGCAATAACAGCAATTATTGCCGATGTGTCTACTGTAACTTTCATACTGGTACAATTGTACAGGTAGTAAGCGTAAATTACAAGCCTTTAAGGGCGTGAGGTTATTACATGCGGATGGCGTTTAGAAAATATTACTGATACTAGTTATTTTTTAATAAAAAGTGTACGTAAAACAGACATAAACACCAGTGTATGTGGAAAACTTACTGGATTAGTGGATAAACGACGTCGATTCACTGTCGATTGACGGCACTTAATTAGTTAATTATCCGTTTTTTATTAAAATATTACTAATATAAGTGTTATTTTAGATATAGTAAAACACTGTCGCTTTTGCTATATAGTGTTGATAACGTCGTTAATTTGTTGATAAGTGACGTTAATGGCGTTTTGCTACTATCTGAGTATGACTGCTGTACACAACAAAGTTGGTGATCTTGGTGAAGACATAGCGTGTGAGTTTTTGCAGAATAAGGGGTTTTCGGTTCTGGAAACAAACTTCAACCGTAAGTGGGGAGAGCTGGATTTGATCACAACCAAGGATAGAGAGAGTATTGTGTTCGTAGAGGTAAAAACAAAACGGTGTCAGATACCCGATGAGGTGCCACGAGAAGGTGAAGACGAGTACAGATTAGAAGAAAACGTCAGTGACGAGAAACGACAGCGGTTGAAACGCACAATCCAGACGTATTTAGATAAGAATGCCACCGGCAGACCGCACTGGCGAGTTGATCTACTTTGTGTTTACGTTGATATTCGCCAGAAAGAATCACGTGTTAACTGGCTGAAAAATATTATTATCTGAAAGATTTAAAAATTTGTGGTATTCTTTTCAAAGAAGTAAGGGCTTGTTTAGTGATTAGTATTTAGAAATTTAGATATTTCATCTCGGGGCATGGTGCTCCCGAAGCACCCCAAACCATGTGAGGTTCATGGCAGGTACGGCTTCGGGGTAAAAATTGCCGTATTATTCCGGAAGCGGCTCTTTCAAAATTAGTTATTGGAAATCAGGAATTTTGTCTCGGGGCATGGTGTAATTGGCTAACATACTCCGTTTGGGACGGAGTGATTCTCGGTTCAAGTCCGAGTGCCCCGACTAAGTAACACGCAGGAGGGGTATAGAAAGCACCGTTTGGTGCTTTCGGTTGGACTTGAAGGTCGCAGCGTTGTGCGAGTTTATTCTGCTGTCATCATACCTTTTTTCAGCAGAATAAAGCGAGCACCGCGAGAGGCAGCCTACGAAATTTTTCCGTTAGGAAAAATATTTGTAGGCAAGTCCGAGTGCCCCGACCACCACTCAGAATTACAAGTGAGGAGCTGCGTTCCCACGCGGCAAGCATAATTAGCACAAAGGATAAAGAAAGGAGAGGGGGCTTTACGAATTGTGCCGACGCAATTTTATCATCAGAGAAAATATACGTAACTAAGTCCGAGCCTGCAACGTGCGAGTTTGCTTTAAATAAACGAGCATACGTGGTGCCCCGACATTTTGATTGAGTGCGGCAGAATTGACAAAATTAGTATTTTGTGAACCCCCCCGTTGACAACCATCCTGCTATTTGTACCATGTTTGATAGACCTGGTTGATAGTCGCAACCGGGTTTTATTGTTCGCCTAATAAAACAACCAATTATGCCTGACGAAGAACAAACTCACGAAGGAGAGCATGATGAAGGAGAAGAGATGGGTGATGAAAATGACGAAAGCGAGGACGAAGATTCTGAAGGGGTTCTCTAGCACCTCGCATTTTTTGATGGTTGCGATATAAACAGTCTGCCTCAGGCAGGCTGTTTTGTTTTGGTGGGCAAAATTTGGTATTGTAAGGGCCGTTGCGGAGGACCAGCGGGTTTACCCGCTTACTTATTTTGATTTGGTATGCATTACGTGTATGTGCTGCAAAGTAAGGATGATCTAAACTTATACATTGGATCGACTAGTGACTTACACAGGCGATTTCAAGAGCATAAAAACGGTAAGGTCAAATCCACCAAATCAAGACGCCCCCTAGAGTTAGTTTATTATGAAGCATACAGAGCAGAAGATGATGCTCTAAATTGGGAAAAGCAACTGAAGCGACGCGGTCGGGCAAAGGGTGGCATGGAGCGTCGAATAGAAAAGAGTCTTCTGCAGAGTGAGAATCAATGAGCGGGCTTACCCGCCCACTAATTTTTACTTTATTTCCTTTTGTTTTATTTCTGTTATGGGTAGAGTAAGAAAATAAAAATTACAAATCATTCATTGATCACTTTTCGTCGTATCCGTAAAAAGCACAATGATAGAGCTGATTGTGTTGATTAGATAAACTCGCTTGCCCTCGTGGACTGCAGAATATACTATGCAAAAGACGAACTTGACACATAAAGACAGACCAGAGCCTAAGACCACCTGAAAGATCGATTGGTTTATCGAAAATATTAGTGACGTTCGTCGTTTGCTAAGTAAAAATTAGTGGGCGGGATTAGTTCAGCGGTAGAACGTCTCCCTTCCAAGGAGAAGACGTCGGTTCGAGTCCGGCATCCCGCATCGAATGAGCGAAGTGAATGAGGGAGGGATAGAACATGCATTTATGCATGTTCGTGCCGGCTCGAAGGCCGCAGCGATGTCGTGCGCAGCTTGCGAGCACGACCGCGAGGGGCAGCCTACGAGCCCGCAAAATAAGGAGTGTAAGGACTATATTTTG
>PXPA01000053.1:0-31068 GCA_003022255.1 Parcubacteria group bacterium SW_6_46_9
ATTCGGGTGTTTCCAGTTTAGCAAACGGATCTGCACGCCGGACCTCAATTCCAATTAGCTCATTTGCCACACCCTCAACGCCGGAAAGCACTGCCCCGCCGCCGGTAAGCACAGTCTCTTGAACGACTGTCGCGTTGTCTTCCTGGTAAGTCGAGATAATTTCTTGCGTCCGGGAAAAAACATGATCCAGGACATTCCGAGCACTTTCTTTTACTGCCTCAGCATCATCCCCACCACCAGTTAAACCAACTTTCCGCTTAACCTTTTCGGCTTCGGAGAATGTAATGTCAAGGGTGTTAGCAAGTGTGCGAGTAATATCTTCACCACCCTGCTCGATACGGTGCGATCCGCGAACAACACCATGCTCAACAATGTACACTTTGGTAGCTGATGTGCCCATGTCAACCAGCATGACCGGCTCTATTCCGCGATCTAATGTTGCTCGTATTGAAGAGAAGACTTCAATCTCAAAAAAACCGGTATTAAGCTCAGTCTCGCCAATGGCTTGTTGATACTGAGAAATTGCATCCTTGTGAATTGCTACAACTAACGCTTGCAACTGATCACTGTCGCTTGTGTCTTCACCAACAAGTGTCCAATCCAGCATCACCCCCTCAGGGTCTGCGGGTATGTACTTACGGGCTTCCAGGTATTACCTCATCCAGGTCCCGATCGTTTGTTCCTGGTGGCAAGTCGATAATATTAATAAGGCTCGCCGATAAAGGGATAGCCACGCCGGCAGACTCCGTTGTTACCTTGGCCTCTTTCAGTAGATCACCAAACGCATCAATTAGTATTTCCGGGTTAGCGCTTACCGACTCGCCGACAGACTTTTCTACGTACGGAGCAAGTGACAGCTCACCGTAGGTCTGCAGTACAGGGTGGTTGTCCTTACGGCGGATCTGCACAACCTTAATCGCACTTGAGCTAAAATCCACCCCTACCACGCCACTTCCACTGCCACTGGTCGGGTGGAAAATTGCGTCAGAAATTTTTGACAAAAAGCTGCTCATAACGACAAATAATCTGTACTATTATGATAGCACATGACAGATACAGACAACTGGCAGTATCTCAAGCGTTTGGTGCTTGATTTTCTTTTTCCGCCAAAGGAAAAGACATTATTTGTGCGCAACTTAACAGAAAAAGACCTCTATAACCTGCCACAAGCCAACGTTTCAGCAGATAATATATCTGCGCTGTTTGCATACAGCGATGACACAACAAGAAAGATTGTGCAGGCCACAAAATACGACGGCTGTCGGGAAGGCGCTCGCATTATGGGGCGTCTTTTGTATAGCCACCTCCTTACTATCTGTGCCGAAAACCGCATCATCAGCAAGCACGTTTTTCTGGTGCCTGTACCGCTTTCCCGTCAACGACGGCAAAAACGGGGCTTTAATCAGTGCAAACGGGTCAGCAGGCACATTTGCCGGCAAGACAGCAGTGACACGTTTCGGGTACTATCAGCACTAGAAAAGCCAGCACCAACACAGCCACAAACTACACTCGCAAAACCGCAACGTAGGAAAAACATTGCCGGCTCATTTGCAGTAAATGAAAACGTATCTATTGCCGGCAAACATATAATTGTCATTGATGATGTAGCGACGACCGGTGCAACATTTGCTGAAGCTCGCAAAACATTACTTAAAGCAGATCCAGAGCGTGTACATGCGGTAGCTTTTGCACACTAGGGCGTTCACACCCGCTTGCAGGCGGGTACGTGTAAATCATCAGCACCCCAAGAGTATTCCTTCGCTTCGCTCACAGCACGATGATTTGCGCTCGACTCGTGAGAAAACAAAACCATGCGTTTTCCGCTGCGGAGCCCCGCCAGCAAGGGGTATTCACTCAGTTATAGCATGTCCGAAGTCTATGATGAAAATTAGTTTTTCCTAAGGAAGCGCCAAAACTGAAATAACCATCAAAAATCATAGTCTATGCATTTTCGTTGTGCCGGGAGCCTGCGACCAAATACTCTTGGGGTGCGGAGTCACTTCAGAAGCGGGGTGCTCACATCAGTTGTCGCTCATCCCGCTTTAGCGGGACTCGCTCCAAGCGTATTACCACATTATTGAAGTAGTTTAGGACGCATGGGTTGCGGGGTGCTTGCCCTGAGCCTGTCGAAGGGCTCACTCAGTTACTGCAGATTTACAAAACTTTGCGAATAGTAACGTTAAAAACGTCTGTGAAAAATGCTATACTTCGTGATAGAGTTCTCATCCAGGAGAGGTGCCAGAGTGGATAAAAAAGAATTAATTTTCTTTTTCATCCGGTCCACCAGTGGCGTAACGCATGTGTCCCGCTTTAGCGGGACCAGCGATAGGAGGACGACTGTCGAGCGCTTCTGGCACCGATTCGTTATAATTTATTTGGGAGAGGTGCCAGAGCGGTCGAATGTCTTACCTGCTAAGGGGATGTGCCTTTCGAGCACCGAGGGCTGAAACCAGCTCAGCAAAGCAACTTTCTTTGCTTTGCTGTGAGGTTTCAGAATCGGAGTGATGTCTGCGTTTGCTTTGAGGTTTGCCGAAAAGCAAGGCGCAGACTACGAGATATGGTGAAGAAATTTTCTCGTCAGAGAAAATATTCGTAATCGAATCCTTTTTGGTCAGCTAAAAATATAAACTTGCGGGCAAAGCGGAGAGGTGCCAGAGCGGTCGATTGGGCTCCCCTGCTAAGGGAGTGTGCCTTTTCGGGCACCGAGGGTTCGAATCCCTCCCTCTCCGCTTTGCCTGCAACCTTTCGCGTTTGCGCACTCTGGTTTACTTATAATTTTAATCAAAGCGATACTGAGTCACTGACCGTCTTTACATTCATGAGCGGGCATTTCGGCTACTGAGCTATCTTATATTTTGCCTCCACCAACCGCATAGGGCTCCTCTTCACAACTAAGATTCAACTTGTTTACGCACTGGTTATTGTTGTTATCGGGATCATGTATATCATCTGTTAGACAAGTGCCGATGCAGTACCCACTCTTGTTGTTTACTGCTTTGTATTTGTATGACTGATCTGTGGTCGGATCTTTCGGTACTCTGTTCATATAAGTGTCCAGTTCGGTTAGTTGTGAAGGGTAATCTCTGTTGTCTCTTTTGTACATATCAAGTGCTTCTTGAAGTTGCTCCAAATCAGTCTCCCTCCGGAGATCACGAGATGCTGGACCTGTACACTCTAAGGTGGAAGCCCAGTAGATAAGACCGACGACAATTATTGCTATTATGGACCCAGCAACAATCAACCCAGTTTTCATGTTTTCAGATTTTTCCTGCTTTTTCATCACGAAAAACTGGTGATTATTTAAAACTAATAAGTGCAATCATTTCATTTTTATTATAAGCTACGTATTCACGATATCTTGATCAAGTTAGGGCAAAAAGCTATGCAAACTAAGGATTTCCAGCAAAAAATTCGTAATTTTTACCACAAACACGGCCGTGATCTGCCCTGGCGAAATACCGATGATCCCTACGAAATTTTTGTCTCCGAGATCATGCTCCAGCAAACCCAAGCGCAAAGGGTTATCCCCAAGTACAAAGAATGGCTAAACCAATTTCCTGACTTTACGAGTTTAGCCGAAGCAAACAAACAAGACGTACTAAAGCTTTGGCAAGGGCTCGGCTATAACCGCCGAGCACACTTCCTGCATCAATCTGCACAACAGATTGTAAACAAACATAGCGGATCATTACCGCAAGAAAAGGATCAGCTACTTGAACTTCCTGGCGTTGGCGATTACACCGCCGGAGCTTTGCAGGCATTCTGCTTTCAAAAGCAGGTAGTGTTTGTAGAAACTAACATTCGTACGGTGTTTATCCATCATTTCTTTGCTGATGAAGATGGTGTTACCGACAAACAAATCAAGGCGAAAGCTGAAAAGACTCTACCCGACTACGATATCTGCGAGTGGTACTGGGGTCTGATGGATTACGGAGCACACATAAAAAATGAGGTCGGTAATCTGAATAGCAGAAGCGACTCGTACCACAAACAATCTACCTTCAAAGGCTCTAACCGACAGCTGCGCTCTCAGCTGCTTTCTTATATCCTGGACAACGGCCCAACGAGACTAAAGACGTTAGAAAACAAATTCAGCGCTGAAACAGACCGCCAAAAGAGTGTGAAAACAAATTTGAATAATCTTGCCGATGAGGGTTTACTGAAAACAGAAAACGAATCTATTTATCAACCACCAGCCTGATCAACTTGAGACTGCTATCATGAGACTATGGATCTTACGACGAAACTCGATGAGATACTCAACCTGAGAAAGAAACGAAAAAACGGCCTCAACCGGCTGGGGCTTTCAACGGTAGGCGACCTGTTGTATCACTTCCCGGCCCGCTATCACACCGAGGACACCCAAACTACTGTACGTAATCTTTCGGCCGGAATGGATGTCGTGCTGTCCGGTAAGCTACAAAACTTAGAAACGAAAAAATCTTACAAGCAAGGCATTCCGATGGCAGTTGGGACATTTGTTGATGAGACCGGATCAATTGATGTCGTCTGGTTTCACCAGCCATATATCGCCGAGATGCTTAAAGACAATCAGCCGGTACAGCTTACCGGCAGTGTCAGCAGAGACAGCAGTAGCTTACAGATCACCAATCCCGAATACAGAAAACTACCAGAGCAATCTGAAGACACCTTCTCGCAAACAGATAATAAACACTTTTTGCTGCCCGTCTACCCAGAAAGCGAAGGGGTAACCTCTCGCTGGCTGTATCATACAATTCGGAAACTTCTAAGTAATGATGGATTAATAAAAAGTTTATCAGACCCGCTGCCGGAACCACTACGTGAAAAGCTCAGCCTTCCTGACATTACGACTGCTTTAACCTGGGTCCACAGCCCGAAACGTAAAAAGCACGCAGTCGTCAGCCGGAAGCGGTTCGCCTTCGAGGAGGTGTTTGCCGTCCAGATTGTGAAAAAGCAGAAGCGTTACCAGTACAACACACAGGAAACGTTTCCCATCCAGGCTGAATACGGTGATCTTGACACCTTTCTTGACCGCTTTAGCTTTGATCCAACAGAAGCACAAACTCGTTCAATTAAAGAAATTCTGCGTGATTTTCGCAGTGACACAGCGATGAACCGGCTTTTGGAAGGAGACGTTGGCGCTGGTAAAACCTTTGTTGCCGCCACCACTACCTACGCTGCCGTCACCACATCACCAAAGGGTCGTGAGTACGGTCACCTGCAAACAGCGTACATGGCACCAACCGAAATTTTAGCCCGTCAGCAGTTTCAGGAATTTGTTGATTACTTTGCACATTTACCAATTGAGATGGCCTTAATTACCGGCTCCGACTGCCGGAAGTTTCCCTCTAAAATTGATGACACGAAAGCCACTGATATCTCTCGCAGTCAGCTTCTCAAATGGATCAAAGAGGGGGTGGTCTCTGTGGTTTTCGGTACTCATTCGCTGATCCAGGATGATATTCAGTTCAAAAATCTAGCCTACACAATAATTGACGAACAGCACCGGTTCGGCGTTAACCAGCGCCAACAAATCGTCCAAAAAGACGGTCCGCTACCACACTTTCTGGCCATGACAGCAACCCCTATTCCCCGAACACTGGCGTTAACCTTGCATGGTGATCTTCATTTGTCGGTTATTGATAAGCTGCCACCCGGCCGGAAAACAGCGAAAACACAAGTTGTCAAAGACAGCCAACGCAGTCGGGTGTATGATAAACTTGCTCAAAAATTGTCCGACGGCCAACAAGGCTATGTTGTCTGTCCGCGTATTGAAAAACCAGACCCGGAAGATGATAGCCAAAAGGATATTGCTTCTGTAGAAGAGACACACCAAAAACTACAAGATCGGTTTGAAAGTTTTTCGGTCGCGCCCTTGCACGGAAAAATGAGTGACGAGAAAAAGCAGGATACGATGAGTAAGTTTGCTGACGGAGCAATTGACCTTTTGGTTGCGACGTCAGTCATTGAGGTTGGGGTTAACGTCCCGCAAGCGACGACAATTATTATTGAAAATGCCGAACAATTCGGTCTGGCTCAACTGCATCAACTGCGCGGGCGAATACAGCGGTCACACCAAACACCCCACTGCTTTCTGTTTGCCGACATACGAAACGATAAAACCCGGAAGCGTCTTCAGGCTATGGAACAGCTCAGTAACGGTTTTGATCTGGCAGAAAAGGACTTGGAAATTCGTGGTCCGGGCTCTATGGTCGGCAAACGCCAAAGTGGTGTGGCTGACATCGCCATGGACGCTCTTGAAAACAAACAACTGGTACAAAAAGCGGCAGAGGCGGCACAAGATATTATCAGTACAGATCCGGATTTAGATGACCACCCAGACGTAAAGGACCGCATCAAACAACTGGAAGAAAATACCCATCTGGCGTAACAAAATCGAGAGTTATTACACCAATTGCTTCTATCCTGACTGTATAAACAACAGAAGTTGTTAAAAAACAAAAAAATGCCTGTTGAACATTCTGTAACTATTGAAAAAACACGGTATCTGCCGTACCATTTAAGCGGTAAAAATCTGCGCCCATAGCTCCCATCCTACGCTTTCATTTGCATTCAAGCTACGGAGGGCAAGCATTTATGATAATTAAGACACAACTTGCCGCTCGTAGCTCGGATGGAAATCCGAGCGAAGTGCTGCGCCCATAGCTCAGTCTGGTTAGAGCACGGTTCTTATACAGCCGCCGTCCCTGGTTCAAATCCAGGTGGGCGCACAGCTAAACTCAATAGATTAGATATATTAGATTAACAGAACTTCTCAAATTGCAGCAAGTAAGGCCTGGATTTGAACCGTGAAGAGGTCGGGAAACACCCCAAGAGTATTTCCTCGTCCTGCCCCAAACTGGACTCGGGGCACGGTTTTCATGTGTTGGAAAGCAGGCTCGACTATAGTAGAGCCGTTGAAAACCAACGGTTTAAGAGGGGAGCGCAGCGACGGCGTTTGATTCCAGATGGGCGCACCACGTAAAACTTGCTCTGCTCGCCGCACAGTAGTGAACGTGATACAGCCAATTAATCTTCGGAGTTGTCTTTGTCTGCATTTGTTTTTCCTTCTTTGCTACTTGCTTCCGTCTTTTGTTCCTCTTTTTTATATTCCTCATCACTTTCATCACGCTCTACCTCCACTCCGTGATCACGAAGGATTGCCTCAAACGCATCGCGTTCAATTGTTTCGTTTTCAATCAGGCGGTTAGCAATCTCATCAAGTAGATCGCGGTGTTCGGTAATTGTTTTCTTGGCTCGTTTTTTTGCATTAGAAATTAGCTGTGATACTTCCTCGTCAATTTTGGCGGCGACCTCTTGTGAATACTCCTTGCTGTCACCAGCTCGGCGGCCATACATCGGATTGCCCTCATCATCTTCAAACGCAATTGGGCCAAGCGTATCGCTCATACCGTATTTGGTCACCATTGCTCGGGCTCGTTTGGTAATACGTTTAATATCGTTAGCCGGGCCGGTCGTAATATCATCAAAAATCATCTGCTCGGTGACATAGCCACCAAGGGCGTAGGCAAGCTCGTCAACAAATTCCCGACGAGTTTTAAACCGCTTTTCTTCGGTTGGTAAATTAAGCGTATAACCAGCAGCTTTACCACGAGAGATTATTGAAACCTTATGAACCGGATCGGCGTGTTCAAGCACCGACGAGACCACCGCATGACCGGCTTCATGGTAAGCGGTAATCTTCTTTTCGTGGTCGCTGAGTAAGTGGCTTTCTCGTTCGGGTCCAAGCATGACCTTCTCAATGGAGCTGATAAAGTCTTCTTGGCTCACCTGTTTCCGGTCGTCTTGAGCAGCCCGAATTGCCGCCTCATTTACCAGTGATTCAAGATCTGCACCGGTAAAGCCGGGCGTGCGCTCGGCAAGTGTACGCAGATCAACATCATCGGTTAACGGTTTTTCTTCTGCGTGAATATCGAGAATTTCCTCCCGATCATTGATATCCGGCGTATCAACCCGAATGCGGCGGTCAAACCGGCCTGGGCGCAAGAGAGCCGGATCAAGCACGTCCGGCCGGTTCGTTGCCGCCATCACAATCACTTTCTCGTTCGGTTCAAAGCCGTCCATCTCCGTCAGGATCTGGTTAAGCGTTTGCTCTCTTTCGTCATTGCCGCCGCCCACGCCTGACCCACGCGTCCGGCCGATCGCGTCAATCTCGTCAATAAAGATAATCGCCGGAGCGATATCCTTGGCCTTTTCAAACATATCCCGCACCCGGCTAGCCCCAACACCAACAAACATCTCAACAAACTCCGAACCGGAAATCGAGAAGAACGGAACCTGCGCCTCACCGGCAACAGCACGCGCCAGAAGCGTTTTCCCGGTTCCTGGTTCGCCCATCAAAATCACGCCTTTGGGAATCTCAGCACCAATATCAATAAACTTTTCCGGGTTTGATAGAAACTCAACGACCTCCCGCAGCTCTTGTTTGGCCTCCTTGACACCGGCAACGTCATCAAAGGTTATCTTGTCGCCTGGCTCTTCCGGATCAATCATTTTAGCTTTCGACTCACCAAAGCTAAACGGCTGCATGCCGCCGGCTCCACCACCGCCCCGAACCTGCCGGGATAAGAACCAGATAAAGACGGCAATTAAAAGCAGCGGCAACAAAAACGGACCAAGCGTGGCCAGCCAGTAACCAATGCCGGACGGGTCATTAATTTCAGTATCAATTGAGGAGAGCATCTCCGGCGTTACGCCGTAATTGGATAGTGTCTCGGTAAGTGCGGTATTCGCCTCTTTCTGGGTGACTCGGTCTTTGTCTTCGCCTTCAATTTTCGCGGTGATATCCTCACCTTCAACAGTAATTTCCTCAACCTGTCCGTCTTTTATCTGGCTGGCTAATTTCGATAGCGGGATCTCTTCTGTGCCTTGATTATACTGCTCGTACAACGCAAAACCGGCACCGATCATGACCAACACAATCAGCGCGGTAAGGATATTTTGTGTAAAACTCGGACTTGAATTCGGCCCGGACGGTTTTGAACTATCTTCGCTGGAACCGCCCGGCGTCGGAAATGATGGTGGCATAACGCTCATATTATACGTGAAAGATTCGCAATTGAAAGCTGCGACTCTGCTAAAATACGTAGACACAATGACGCTGATCAAAAACAAGACTGCTCGCCGTAATTACAAAATCCGGGAAACCTATGAAGCCGGAATTAAGCTGAAAGGATATGAGGTAAAATCACTGCGAGCCAAAGAGGGGTCACTAAAAGGCGCTTACGTAGCCGCCCGCGGTGGTGAGGCGTGGCTTATCGAAGCGCATATCCCCGCCTTTCAGCCGGCTAATGCCCCCGACGATTACGACCCCAACCGCACTCGCAAACTCCTTTTGCATCAGTACGAAATTGATGAGATCGCCGCCCATGAGCGTGAAGGTGGTATTGCCATAATCCCACTTGCAGTGTATAATAAACATGGACGAATCAAAGTAGAGGTAGCTGTCGGGAAAGGTAAGAAAAAGCACGACAAACGCAAGGACATTAAAGAGCGGGACCTCAAGCGGGAGACCGAACGTACCTTAAAAAGAAAATACCAGCGCTAAGCCACCTACCTGTCTCCTAGTTAGTATTTAGAAATTAGAATTTCGAAAATCTTTGATTTTCGCCTGGGGATGACCGGCTTCGACAGGTGGTTGTGTCTGTGTGTGCGTGTCAGCGGTCTCGGTTCCGCTTCAAACTGCCGAGAACTCTAAGTGCAGACAATCAACAATCTGCCGACGGTGTCGCATCCCGCTACTTCTCAAGTAGTGATGTTGCACCAGCCTACGCGTAAGAACACTCGTAGGCCACCACGCTTGCAATGTCTGTGCGCAAGCCGCTGGTGATATATCATCAGACTAGCAGGGCTGGTTGTCTTGCCAGCACTGCAAACCCAATCAAGACTCGGCAGTCTACTGTTTTGCCGGCTCTTGAGGTAGTCTGCTTAAATTCTAAGACCGGATAGGACACGTAGACTCACGCCGACACACCACCTGCACGCGGGTTCAATTCCCGCCATCTCCACAAATTCGCCCAGATGAGAAACAAGAGTTTTCTTGTTTAGTGGGGGAATTGAAGGCCGCAGCGTTGTGCGAGTTTATTCTGCTGCTAAAACTTTTCTTGCAGCAGAATAAGGTGAGCACCGTGAGGAGCAGCCTACGAGATTTTCACGTTAGTGAAAATACTTGTAGGCGATTCCCCAAAGCAGTTTTGCTTCTTTCGCGTGGGTATCGAAAAGCGCAACGATGTTTTGTTTGAGCCTGAGCCCAGCGAAGGCGAAAGGCAAAAACAGTGAGCTGAGGCTACACAATTTTCTCGTCAGAGAAAATATGTGTGGCCGATTCCCGGCATAAAGTTTTCTTGTTTCGTGGGGGAATTGAAGACCGCACCCCAGAGAGTATTCCTTCGTTTAGCTCAGTGCACAGCATGTACGGATTTATTCAGATACAAAAATTTTACCGTCATAGCTTTTCCTGTTGGATGTACAATAAAATAACCTCCCGGCCGGGGCGACCGAGAGGTTATAGGGTTGGTGTTATAAATCATCCTTTTGCCATTTTTCGAACTGAGGGCGCCACATACCATGAGTTACCTGAAAAATAAGCTCGTCAACAAACTCACCTTTGACGTACTGCTTGTCAGGAAGAGTAGCCACATGTTCGTACCCACACTTCTGACTATACGCTTGGCTTGCCTCATTAAACGCATAGACTCGCGAGTAGACGATACGGAGGTTGAGCTCATCAAACGCATACTTTAACAAGAGCATTTTTGCACTTGTTCCGTATCCTTGTCCTTGGTAATCTGGTCGGCCAATCATCGCGCCGGTCTCTGCAGTTCTATTTACCTCATCACCCTTCTCTAATGACATTGTTCCGATAAGTGTATTATCAACCTCAATACCGAACACCGGGCTTTCATCCATACTCTCACGAGCATCTTTCAGCCAGCTTTTCTCTTTTGCTTCTGTTATCGGATAGCGCCGTCCAATAAACTGGGTAATTTCAGGGTTATTCACGAAGCGTACCAAAATTTCAGCGTCTGATTCTTCTAGGTGAACTAACCGAACACTTTTCGCCTCACGGAATACTATTCGATCACTCATGACTAAGGAAAGTTTTGTTGTGAAAAAGAGCATTCAGCTAAGCAAAAGCCCCGGCTTCTGCTTAGCCGAGGCGATTATAAATCTGATTGTTGTTTGAAGAAATTACGGAGACATAAAACCGCCACAGCTAAGCACAAACGCTGGTGTGTTTGAGCCAGACATTACAAAATCGATATATAGATTGTGGCGGTTTGTTTGAATCATTAATTTTAATATACACTAAATTACATACAAGTCAAGTATAAAATCACTTTCTTCTAGCTTACTTACTTGCTCCGTGACGGATTCCAGCTGAGCCTTGACTGCTTGTAGCTCGGACGCTCTGTTTTCAATTTTAGAGTCCTCCATCTAATTGAATTAATTAGATTAACAATACCGTCTTTTGGCGGTACTAATACTACATCGACATGTTCGCAACCAACAGGGAGTTATTGTAATTTGCTTGATAACAGCCTGACTATCACCATTACATCTAGTATCGAGACAACCCTACAACGAAGGTTTTAACTCTTTAAGTTTATCAGGATCTCCTGCATACTCCACGAGCTGTTCTAACTTATGAGCTGCATCACCACTTTCGAGAATATTAAAGGCATATTTTGTGCCCGCCTCGATAGACGATGTAACGTTGGCTGCATAAAATGCCGCACCCGCATTAACAGCAACTAAGTCTCTCTTCGCTCCTCTATCTTGATTGTAGATTATATTAACAAAATCAACTACATTCTGATCGGCACCATCAGAAGTAATTTCATCGATGGAAGACTTTTTAACCCCTAAGTCACTTGGCGAAAGGGTATATGTTTTGACTTCTCCTTCATGTAGCTCGGCTATCTTTGTCTTACCGACATTAGAAACTTCATCAATTCCATCCATTCCATGTACTACAAGGACGTGCTCATATCCTATCTCATCAAAAAGGTGGGCGAAATCAGATAGGTAATCATCAGTGAGCATTCCATAGACACGATAGTTTAAGTCAAGTGGTGAGTGAACCCACGATGCAAGGTGCCATGGCGTAACAAAAGTTAGCTCCGCCTCTTTCAGTTTTGTGAAAAAAGAAACACGGTTGTCGAAGGCGTCAGAAAATGATGGGTAGTAGAAAGGAAAGATATCGTTTTCTTGAAGGCCCCCTTTCAACTGATTGCGGGTCACCCCCTGACATTGGCACATCAACTCCAAGCACCGTAAACATATCACGGCTACCTGTCGCACCAGTATAGCCTCGTGTAGACTGTTTACCAACACAGAGGCCGCCGGCCGCCATAACAAAGCTTGCGGTAGTACCAACGTTAGGGGTCTTGATATCATCTCCACCAGTTCCCGAGATATCAATAAGCTCATCGGTGTCCACTGAAGGGCGCAGAGGAACACTTCTATCCTTAAAGCTGAGAACGAATCCTTTCAACTCATCTACTGTAGGCGTTTTTGCCATTAGGCCCATACTAAACGCCGTAGTGAAAAAATACTCACCGTCTTCGTCCATTAGTGTGTTAAGGGTACGGCGTGTCTCCGACGTTGAAAGATTTTCGCCGTTCGCAAGTTTTCGTATCGATGATAGTGCTTTATTAGGCATGTGTATACAAGAGTTTTTATTCAAAAAAGCCAGCTACTATCAGTTAAATCCCAAAATCCGTGTACGATAAATCTTTTCTTATTTACGCCAACGACAGCAATAAATTTCCCTTTCAATTTCTCAGCGTTACTGTTCTCGAACAAATACGCACCTAAACTATAGCATAGTTCCTCCTGGCAATATTTTACATAAAGTTGCGCAGCATTTCTGCCAGCTCATCCGTCCAGCAATTGGCGCTTCAGGGACAGTATATGGCGTTTTGGTGCGTCCTTACTTTCGAAATTCTATGATGAAAAAAATCCAACCTATCCCAAAACTGGAAATCAGGCCTTCTCGGGCAGACTTCCAACTCGATTCCCAATAGTTCTATTTCTTTTAGCAATCATAAACTCATTTTTTTGTAGCCGGCGGGAAAGTAGCTTACGTTGCTCACCTTGGTGGGTTTATATGAGGCTTTCCGGCAATAGTTTTAATTATTGATCCATCAGAAGTATTTAGTCCAACCCCTGATAACTAAACCTCATGAAGGCTTGAATTTCTGTCTTTGAAAAAATTATCCACATATTTGCAAAAATTCTCTAAAGGTAGGGTTATAATAAAAAACGAGTGGCGGTTGCCACTCGAAAAACATATCGCTTGTTTTTGGTAACGCCTGGAGCTACAAGTATAGCTTCAGGCGTTTTCTTTTTGCGGGAATACTTTCATCGCCGTCACCAACAACAAAGCTGCCATTTTTGTGTTCACAGACAACTTTTGTACTTCCCTTAACCGAAAAGCAACGTGAAAAGGGGTTCTTTTGTTGTTGCGAGGTCATAATTTTTTGAAAGAACTAAGTTAGGGCTTCAGCTGCTGACTACACAGCCACAAGACCGGAAGTAATGCCTCCCGGGAATTTGTTCTTCCGAGAAGCAGTTATATTGTATCCCTTCATATAATTAAGATGGCCGGTTCAATCCACAACCTTCCAGTAGGTCGTGAATTTGCGTCATTGTAAAATTATATTACTGAACCAACCCGAATGTGCCCGATATTGATTTGTCACGTAAAATTAGTAGGTCAAAAATGGCAATTTATTACCGAAAAATCACTGATTTATTCGACGAGAGTGAATAATTTTTGGCATTTTTCGTAATGCACCGTTACGGAGACAGTACCCCCTACCCCGCGGGGAGAAAAACACCGTGTATTCCCCCCGAAAACGTAACAATTTTGCAAGTCATCTGCACGCAGATTAGCAGTAGATTTGTTGAAGAAACTATCCACATTACCGCGATTATTAGACGTACTTCAGGTTTTTTATTCTTTTGGAGCTATTTGCTTGTCCGCAGACTTAAGGTTTGTGAACACACCGGCGATACCAGGTAAATGTTTACAGATCGGGCGGAAACACAAATGTGCAAAGAAAAGTGTGCAAGGTTCAACCTTGCACATGAATACAACAAGATTACATTATGTAAAAGGCAAAATTACACAGGCCGGACTTGTGAAGTAATGACACGGATGGCAAAAATGTAAATCTTGCAAGATGGAAAGTGATCAACAACAGAGTTCCCCGATATCGATTGACCGCAAGCACAATGATAGAATAAATACGTATGGCCCGCTCTTCTGCAAATAGCAAGCCGTGGTGGCGACTGCTTGTTAGAAGTATCGTAGTCCTTGCTGTGGCATTTACCGGTGCGGGCATTGCCTCCCAGGCTGCTTTCCAAGAAAACCCGCCCCAGCCTCTCACTGAAAGCCAAAACTTCTGGCAGCAAAAAACAGCGGCAACAATAGAAAACACAACCCAGCCAGAAAACAAAAATACGAATAAAACCACCGAAACAAACACCAACTATCCGATTGCCGACATAAAAACAAACGCCTCAGCATATCTTGTTTCCGATCTTGAAAGCGGGCAGATTCTCGCCGCGAAAAACCCCAACAAAAAACAGCCAATCGCCTCGCTAACGAAGTTAATGACCGCAGTCGTTGCCCACGAGGCTATCGGCAACAATACAAGCATCACAATCTCTGACAGTGCCGTTGCAACATACGGAGGCTCGGGTGGACTGACAGCCGGCACAACGTTATCGTTGCGTACGTTATACCGCCCGCTTTTGCTTTCCTCTTCTAACGACGCAGCAACGGCAATTGCCGAAAAAAGCGGGATGGAGCGTTTCCGCAATCTGATGAACCGGAAGGCGCTGGCAATCGGAATGAACAACACACGGTTTGCCGATGCCAGCGGTCTATCTGACCACAATATTTCGACAGTAACTGATCTTGGGCGGCTTGCCCGCTATATTCATAACCATAATCAGTTTATTTTTGATATCACTGCCGACGCCCAGCAAACAGTGGCCGCAAGGCAGTCCGGTCCGCGTCAGTACGTTAATAACAATCCAATTCATACAGAGCCGGGGTTTGTGGGCGGAAAAAACGGCTACACGGATTTTGCCCAGCATACCGCACTGTCGGTATTTAAGATTACAAAGGATGGCCGCAGTCGGTCAGTAGTAATTGTGACTCTTGGATCCAACCAGGCCGCGGAAGATACACAAAAACTTGTATCCTGGACAAAGCGTCAGTAAATTGCATACGGCTGATAAATATGGTATAACGTAAAAGCTAAGGTAGTAATATCATCATTACGTGGCAAACATAGATACGAATGCAAACACAGAAATAACTGCAGACGAAGTGCGGGTGATTGATCCGGAGGGAGAAAACATTGGTGTTAAACCGCTTGCTGACGCTCTGGAGATGGCTCGTGATCATGAACTTGATCTTGTTGAGGTCGCCCCCAACGCGGAACCGCCGGTAGCGAAGATAATGGATTTCGGTAAGTACAAGTACGAAAAACAGAAAAGCCGGCAGGGCTCAAAATCAAACCAGGTTGAAACTAAAACGGTGCAGGTAAAAATAAATACTGGTGAACACGACCTGCAGACGAAAGCTGAGCAGGCCAGTGGTTGGCTGGAAGACGGAAACCGTGTACGGCTGGAGTTGTATCTGCGCGGACGCGCCAAAGGCAAAAGCCGCGAATTTCACCGAGAACGGATGGACCGGTTTTTGAAGTTTGTCACGGCAGACTATACAATTACCCAAGAACCAGAAAAGGGACCGAAGGGATTAAATATGATGCTTGAACCGGCATAATTACATCTCACATTATGAGCAGCAAAACAAACAAAGCATTGAAAGACCGTGTAAAAATTACAAAAAATGGCAAAGTAAAGGCTCGGAAGCAGGGCCAAACCCACTTTCACGGAAAAAAGAGTGGTGAGAAAAAACAAAAGCTAGATCGCTCAAAGGATTTTGATATGAAGCAAAAAGACAAAGACCGGCTAATTCCTCACGACCAGTAACATAACCAACCATGCCGAGAGTTAAACCCCTCACCCAGACTGCTACCTACATTCACATTCGTAAGATAGCGTCAAAGAACAAATATGGCAATCTGGGAGGGGCTATAGGTGGCACAAGAAGATGAAAATTTTTAATTTATACGTATCTACACTTAAGAATCAATCAACATGACCAGGGTTAAGCGCGGAACAACTAAAAACAAAAAGCGCAAACGGATTCTGAAAAAAACCAAAGGATACCGCCATCGTCGCAATAGTCACAAGCGGGCTGCCAAAGAGGCGCTGACAAAGGCCGGTCGTGACGCCTACCGAGATCGTAAGCGTAAAAAACGAGTTATGCGACGCCGGTGGCAAGTAATTATCAACGCTGCGCTTTCCGATTATAAACTTTCTTATTCACAGTTTATTCATCAACTGAAAGAAAACGGAATTGAGTTAGACCGGAAAGTGTTATCACGGCTGGCTCAAAACAAGCCCGAAGCTTTCTCGGCGATTGTTGAAAAGGTTACCTAGGCGTTCGCACCCGCTTGCTGGTGGGTACGTTCGGATTTCCAGCGAAAATCCTCACTCAATTCTCGTAGAAAATCAAAGACCAGGCATTTTCTACTCCGAAGCCCCACCAGCAAGGGGTGCTCACTCGGTTAGAACATGCCCAGAGTTTGTGCTATATACAATTTTGCCAAGGAGGTGCCGTTGATACAATTTTCTGCTTACAAATTCATCGGCAATCCTCTTTTTAGTTGGCATGCTTTATTTCATGTTTTATCCATTCACAGGTCGGACCTGTGATTTTGTTTGACGATTTATTAGAAATGTGACCTTCGTGAGGAGGGTCTAACCTTTCCAAATCTCTTGTTAACTTCTAACTTCCAACTTCTAAATTCAAAATTCTAGATTCTAACCTGTTTACTCTTTAATCTTTCATCTTTTCTCTTTAATCTCGATACCCTATCCCCCATATCCTATACCCTCCTAACATACCCAAGCTTTTCTAAGACCTCTTACAACCGAATTGCCGTCACGGCGCACCAACCGACAAGTCCACCAACAAGCCCAAATAGCATGTCCGACATTGTGTCTAAGCTTAGCCCGGCGTCTTCGGTAATACCCCATATATGCTCAAACACTTCCCAGCCGATCACAATAACTAGTACCGCCAACATAATACCGACCAAACTTTTTTCCGCTGATACGGAAACATCAACTACCGTCACTATAACCGCATACGCAGCTAAGGCGCCAACAAAGCCGCCAAGTAGGTGCATGGGCATATCCACATGCGGGTACTGATAGTACCAGCCCTTGCTAATAAGCAGGTGATGCCCAACAGCAAGAATCACCGAGCCGGCAAAAAGCGTGCTAATTATCTTGCGGGCGTGCATATGAGAGGTTTACTAGTCAGCGTCAAAGAAGACAGCCGAAAAGTCATTACGCTGATACTCGTAGAGTTCTTGGTCGTCAAAAAAGAGATTGATTTCTGTTTCCGCTGTCTCCGGAGAATCCGACGCATGAACAAGATTGCTTTGTACGCTCATAGCAAAGTCACCACGAATGCTGCCCGGCTCCGCTTTGTGGCCGGCAGTATCACCAACAACATTCCGCGTGGCTTTGATCGCGTCGATTCCCGAAAGCACCATCAACACAACCGGCGCTTCCTGCATAAAACGTTTCAGGTCTTCAAAAAAGGGCTTGTCGGCGTGGTGGGCGTAATGTTCTTCCAGCGTATTCTCATCAAGAGTGGTCATTTTCATGCCAATTAGTTTTAACCCTTTCCGCTCAAACCGATGTGTTATTTCGCCCAGCAATCCCCGATGAATAGCATCCGGCTTGATTATAATCAGTGTTTGTTCTTCATTCTCATGCATAAAAAATAGGTATCTGTTAGCTGGTAAGTACCCGCATTATACTACATGTTACGTGCCTTCCTCTTTGACTTCAGTCTAATTCCCCGCCCGTCGAATATCCTCTTTCATTCTCACCAGCCTCCGGCCGGGTAGATTACGCCTAAGATCTTCAGCTTCTTCTACATACTTATCCCATACAAAGTACGCATCCGGAGAGTCCTGAAGGGACGGTCTGTCATTCGTGTTTATAACATCCTTCAAGAGTTTTTCACTTACATTATTTGTTTGTCTTTTTGTCTTCTCAAGCAACGCAACAAAATTATCTCGGTCGGGAGTTTTTATATCGGGATACTTCTTTCTGCGCCCATGCAGTTCACTGAGAAGATTCTCAAATTGTTCTTCAGTTGTATCATCCGCAATAAATTCGCGTACGTCCGGATCAGTCATTTCATAGTATGTATCATTAACCACACTTTCAGCATGTTCTCGCAGTTTATCAAAGTTAAACTCATCCTTATCGTCTTGATACAGCTCGTCCGGAACTTCCGAGTCAATTGTTTCTGTCTTGTCAAACTCTGATGATTCCGAGCCCGACTCTGTCGACCCAGTCACATTAGCTTCTTCTTTAGCCCCACCCTCAGTGGTATCACCTGTGAACTCAAACGGATCCACAAAACCGTTTTTGGGTTCTGGTCCGCCCTCAGTAGTATCTTTAGCTTGAGAACGAGATTCCTGATCGGGTGTCGGCACCTCTCCGGTGTTTGCTTTATTACCAGTGTCTTCGTTTTCAGGTGATCCTGTTTGCGTTCCCATCCCTGGCATTGCCATTGGATCATCTTCCGGCTGTGTATCTCTTTCCGGCTGACTATCTCCAGTATCTATTTCTGGCGATCTGTCGTTAGCATCATCCGCTGATGGAGGTGTTTCCGTTTCTGCTTCACCAAAATCAGGCATCGCAAATTCATCGTTATCGGTATCTTGTGAAGAAACTGTTTCCGAGGTATTGGTATCGGCATCCTCAGTAGACGGCATTGCAAACGGGTCATCTTCTGGGTCTACAGATTTTTCTAACCCTTCTTCTGTTGTCGACTGGGGTTTCTGCCTGTTTGTTTCAGTAGTCGCGCCTGAAGGAGTTGGTGGTTCTGATTGGTTTCGGTTGCAGCCTCGTAGTCGCTGATAGCATCTCTATAATCCTCCTTATATGGATCTTCCGGGTCCGATGATTGGCGTAATCTTTTCAGTGTGTCTTTCATGTACTCTACTGGATTGTTCTCAATTTCGGTAAGAAGATCTTCGGACATATCAGTGAGCTGACTTTCATCTACTGTATTTGAAGCAGTCCACATATACGTTGCCTGCATATGGTAGTTCGCTCGCTTTTTATAGACATTTTGCAAATCGTCATGGATCTGGGGAAACTGACCCTCTAACTTTAAAAGGATGGAAGCAAGTTGAGAATTGTCAGGCACATTATTCACCCGCTCTTGTATCTTATCCATTAAATCCTCACCGAACGCATGATCATAATCGTCACGTGATTCGATACCACCCTTTTCATGTTCTAAGGAATTAATTTTTGCAAAGTTTTCCAAAGCGCCTTCTTTCCAGCCGCTTTCTAGTCCCTGCTGTTCTACAGCCGCAAGATGCTTCTCCGCAATATCGTTAAGCTTATCAATCTGGTCTGCAGTCGCCTGACCGTAATCAATGTCCGAGTAGATACTGTTAAAAGCTTGGCTGGTTTCAAGCGGGTCTACCTCTTCTGCCGGCTGTTCAAGCAAATGGCTGAGCTCTCGCTTTTCGCCGTCATCGTAATACCAGTATTCCGGAGAACTTGAGTTACCACCAATGGTCTCATTTTGGTTTTGTTTTTCATTTGTCTGCTGTTGCCTCCCATCTTCTGTTGAAGCTTCTTCATCATGACGATCCCAGAAATCACCGTTCCATTCGCCTTGTTGCTCGTTAGTATTACTGTCTATTTTCGGCCCGGATTCACCTTCCTGGCTGCTCTGTCCGCCGCGTTCAGTATTTTCACTGGCGGGAAACAAGTCTTTTGCTCGCGTTATTTTTTTATCGACCCACTGCCGTGTTTTGCTTATTTTATCTTGCAGTTGAGAGAGCCGCTCATTAATCCCCGCTTGCTCTCTGGTTTCCTGAATGTCAGCGTCTGATAAATCATGTCTGTCCTTAAACTTATTTTCTGTATCATTAACTTTCTCGTTGACAGATGCGGTTTTTTCAAGCCGTTTTTTAACTTCTACTTCTACCTCTTCTGGTCGTTTGAGTGTTGGTTTTTCCGTACTGTCTAGCGTTTCTGCAGACTCAATGTCCTGCTCCTTTCTGTTTTGCTCAGGTGTTTTCATGTAAGTCTGCTTTAACTTTTTTAACGCCCTTATCTTCTAATGCTCGGCGGTATTCTCGAACCAGCTGCTCCTTTTCGGTTTCTAGCCTTGATACGCGTGATCGAATTTGATCGTATATCTTGTCCAATTTATCTTTAGCTTGTGCGGTACTTTGATCACTCATAGTTTTTGTCTTGGTTAGTATACTACCTGCCACCTTACAGCAATGTTATCACAATTACATGTTCTTGATTTTCTCTTTGACCTCCGCTTCGACCTCTTCTCGCGGTCGGCCGTACTTAAGATAGCTTAGCTGTTTTAACTTCTCAACTTGATCCGGATTGCCTTCTGTTGGTGCTACGGCACGGGCTGAGAATGGTTTGACCGGCTCGCCGTCAACGAGGATATTTGCAAAGTAGTTGTAGTTGTCGACGTTCATTAAGTCTTTTTGGTCAAAAATTGGCTGGTACATATCTTCCATAAACTCAGCGTCTTTTGTGCTAATGCGGTGGGTGGCCATATTACCAACGTTACCAAACACGGCGTCCTGGATTTCTTCATCGAGCTGGTCAATGTACTGGTGGGCGACATTCAACGACAGTTTGTACTTTCTGGCTTCCGAAAGAATTGCCGAGATTGAGTCGGTGGAGATGTTCTGAAACTCATCCATATAAAGGTAAAACGGCTTCCGCTCCTCTTCGGGTATATCAACCCGACTTAAGGCGTTCATTAAAATTTTCCCCACCAAAATAAGTCCAATCAGGTTGGCGTTGATATCACCCAGCCGGCCTTTGGAAAGATTGACAATCAATATTTTTTGGTTATCCATCACTTCGCGGAAATCAAAGCTGGATTCCTGCTGAGCAATGATCGGCCGCATAATCTCATTGGACAGGAAATTGTCGAACTTAGATGTAACGTAAGGAACGATATTTTCTAAACTTGACTCGCCACCGGCCTCCTCGGCAATTTCTGTCCAGAACTGGTTGACCACTTCGTTTTCTGACGCTGCCAGTTTTCGTTGACGAAACTCGGCATCAGACAGCACGCGGGAAATCTCTAATATTGTAGAGCCGCTTTCTTGATCTTCGAGAGCCAAAAGCGCGCCGTTGCGGAAATACTGCTCAAACATCGGACCACCAGTCTGATCAAGATTAAACAGTTTATTAAAAATATTCATCATCTCATCAACAACAAACGTCTTCTGCTCCGGATAATCCCTGTCAAATTCGAGCATATTCAACCCCATCGGCCGATCTGTGTAGGCTGGATCAAAATAAATTACATCATCAAACCGCTCCTCGGGGACGTGAGCAAGGATATCATTAGCAACATCACCATGCGGATCAATAAAACAACAGCCGTCACCACGCTTGATGTCCTGCTTGATCATATTCGTAAGCAGGTTGGTCTTACCGGTACCGGTTTGCCCGATTGTGTAAAAATGCCGCATCCGGTCTTTACGGCTGAGATACACGTCAGTTTCTTCGCCCCGGTACTCGTTAATGCCGATGTGCGTGCCGTCTTCGGGAATATCAAGCGGTGCCGGCGCTTTGCTGGCTTTTGATTGTTTTAGCTCGCGTGACTTTTCCATGTCCCGAACCGGAAAGTGTAGAATTGTCGAAAGCTCCTCAACGTTAAGCGGGATCTCGTGGCTGTCGTTGTATAACCGAAACGTAAACTTATGGAAAAAGGCGTCTTCTTTACTTTCAGCAACTCGCTCAAACGCTAAGCTATTTCCGTGCGGTTCGCTAAACTGGCTAAAGGCCGACTCAAGATCAAACAGGATTTTCTCTGCTCGCTGGCGAGAGTGAGCGGAGCTGACAATACGAATATTGGTACGCTGGATTTCTGAGTCAGTCTTTTTTTGCAGTCGCTCAATAGCGTCCTGGCCTTTCTGGCCCGGACCGGACATATCTTCTTCGTCGTCGTCGTCACTGTCCCAGAATATACCCTTAGCCGTATCCCAGAATTCACGAACCAGAGAGGTGTTGATATCAATTGCCTCCTCAACGTCCTCGCCGTCTTCAATATCCTCGATAGCATCGGTAATTTTTTTGTAGTAATTATTACTACCACCGTTCATCACCAGCTGAACAGCGGCTCCTTCACCCTCACGCTTAAGTTTTGAAAACGCATTTAGCAGTACATTGAGCGGGTCATGATCAAAATCGTCGTAGGTTTTGATTGGCATTGCCGAGCGGGTATCCGGCTTCACGTACGAACCAACCGACACTCCTTCGTGATTGAATATGTTAAAGTCATTCGGTTTCGGCTGCACAATTGCATCCGAAAATAAGGACAAGACTTGCTTTTCAAACATCTCCGACCGGCTACGGGGCACGGACACATAGAAGCTAACTTCCTCGCTAGCATGTGATGTCGCAATCTCAATTGCTAACGTAAAGTCATCACCGCTGTTTTCTGCAGATAAGATGCCGGCATAAAACTGCCCCATGGCGGAAATCAGCTCACCGATCTGGCGCTTTTCATCCTCCTCATCTGCCGGTGTTAAGATCACCTCAAAAAGCTTGCGGTTGAGCGCCTTATTTTTCTTCTCTGTGTCGGTTAGGCTTCCTAACGGGTAGCCTTCTTTAACATACTGAATCAGTACACGATGAAAATCGTCTTCAATATGCGGGTCATCTAACCGCTTGACGATATCTAAGGTATTTTTCAGCCCTTCCTCGGCCATAATCTCCAAAAGCTCGTCCATCTGCTTGTCGTGTGCTTCTGGTTCCAGGTCTAAGGCAATTTCTTCGGCGTGCTGATCACCAATCCGGTACTCCGGGCTGAGCATGTCTTCTTTGTCGTCTTCTGCATATTCAGAGACAGCTGATTTTTCCGGCGGGGTCGGTGCTTCCGGAGTCGGCGCTTCTTTTGTTGCCGCTGTTTCCTGTTGAGAACCCCCCTCCATTTCCTTTTCTTTCTCTTTTATCTGCTCACGCAGGTGTTCAATCTCCTCCTCCGGAGAGCTGAATTTATTACCCAACCCAACTTTTGGTGATTGTTTTAATTCTGGCATTCGTATTTACGTTAAATTAAAGAATGGTGGAGGGGGAGTGCGTCTAAGTTTTTTATTTCTTTTAGTAGTCCAGGTCGTCGTAGACGTCTTGGGCATTATCAATATCTTCCCAAACACGATCTGACTCAGCCTGATCCATTGCTTGCTTAAGCATTTTTTCTACGTAATTATCCATTGTCTTAACATGGCTGTTATCGACTTGTACTGGCAAGGAGACATTATCTGGGTTTTCTAGATGGTAATCAAACAATTCGGACATCGTAGCTAAATGCTGCGGTGATGCTTCTGAATCTGGTTTTGCCAGATAATCAATCATAGACACAAGCTCTTTGTCCTCATTAGCATTAAGAAACTCTACTAAACCTTCAACGTGATTAGGTGGCACTGATAACTCTGGGGGCTGTTTTACAAGCATATTTCCAGCAAGATGCTGTGGGTAGAAGTTTAGCTCTGTATTCTCAGACAACAGCTGCGACATGTCTTCAGGCGTCGGGTCAGCAATAACTTCTCCGGATACAGGTGTTTCCAGTACGGGACTGACTCTGCGGTTCATTGCCACCTGCTGACGGGCTGCTCTCATCCTCAGAACCGGTAGGCGTGTCGTCGCTTGCTTGTTCGCTGTCACCACCCTCAGGCTGATTGCCGGTATCGGCTTGGGTAGACTCTGATTGCTGTGTAATGTCAGCATCCTGGCCTGATGTCCAGCCGGGAGTTTGGCTGCTTTGACTTCCAGCATCATCAGCTGGTGGTTCCGGAGCCGGAGCATTGTCGTTAATGTGCTGCTGAACGGCATCGTACAAGCCTTCAAGCTCCGCATTATCAGACACATCAACTCCCGACGGTGTCATGTTTGCTTCCGCGTAGCTGTCAAAAAATGTTTGTAATGCACGGTACTTATCCGGCTCGTTTTCGGCAATGTCAGAGAGATGCTGTAGCGGCTGATCAAGCTCATTAAGTTCTTTCATATACTGTGCAAACTGCTGCTCGCTTACACCATCCGGCATCTCAAGAGAAGACAGATACTCCGGATTGTAAGCCGGCTCAGCAAGTGCTTTTGTGTAAGAATGAATTGCGCCTTTGGTAATACCATTTGCCGGCTTTGAATCAGCGGTAACGCCATCAACATGCTCAGGCACATCAAAGTCTTCAACTGCTAACCCGGCCGAATCAACTTTATTAACATCAGATAGATCACCCCCGACTAATTCCGGCTGCTGTCCGGAAGCCGGCCCGCTCTCGGCGGCCTCAACACCCTGGTCTGCTGTAGCCTCACCGGGCAGATCCAGACCGGCTTCCTGCCTGCTTGCTGTGTCTAACTCAAACCGCGGCGGATCACCGTCTTCGCCGGGAACGTATACAAGCGTATCCCCACGATGCACAAGATCGACTTGTGAAATATGCTTTTCTTGCCCGTCAACCATAACTGTTGAGTCCGGATTTCCCCACGCATCCATGAACTGATCACGGGTAATATCGCCAGAATCAACCATATCCTCGGCGCTGCTCCATAAACCCTCACTCGGATCCACAACATCGACACGATATCCGGGCAGAACTGCCTCGTTAACTGAACTCGATTCAGTCTTCTGCTCAGCCATCTCATCGCCTCCTTGAACCCCTGACTCAGACCCGTCAAGTTTACCACCAGGAAACTCTCCAGCTGCGCCAGATGTCTGGTTAGTATCCGATCCGCCGTACGGTTGCTGGCTTGTATCTGTGGTGGTATCGACCCCATCAGGAGTACCAGATCCGTCAAGAAAACTCTCTATGAGCTCTTCCTGCTGTTGGGTTCGCTCACTAAAATCAAGCCAATCATCTGCGAATACCGACTCGACCACCTGTCTTTGCTCGTCTGTTAATTCACTGGTACTCGCTTCGGTTTTCGAGTCTAGCAGATCCTGCCGCCACTCCTGCCACCACTCAGGTGGATCGCCAGAAAGCATTTTGTTGAGAAACTCTCGTTCGTCAGAGCTCAGCTGATCGGTGTTCTTCCACCAATCTGTTTCAAAAGTGCTTTCAAAAGCTTTTTGTTGCTCTTCTGGAGGCAATTCAGAAAGCGGACCCCCACCAGCGATATCCGGAGATTCAATAGGCTGACCGCCCGGCAAATTAGCAGCCATCCTGTCTATTGGGTCATTAGGATCAAAGCTAGTACTATCAGGCTGTGTACCACCAGCCAGATCAGGTGTTTCTGATGTATCCGGAGACTCAATGGGTTGACCGCCCGGCAAATTAGCAGCTAACCTGTTTATGGGGTCATCAGGGTTAACACCTGCACTATCAGGGGCTGTGCCTCCAGCCAAACCAGCAGTTTCTGAAGTGTCTGTAGGTGCTCCCGTACTATCTGCCGCCTCTGAAGTATTTGCAGATCCGACAGCCTCCCCCGATGGCGTTTCTTCGGCCATCAGATAACTATATCCATTGCGAGCCATTTTAATAAACCCATCAAGCACGAGCGCCCCCACAAGAGCTTGTGACCCTTTTTCAGCTAACCGAGCCCCGTAAGCAAGCGTGTCAACCTTCCCGCTATCAGAAAGCAAACGATTGAAGTCTTTAAAAGTTTCCGTGCGCGAAAAGCGATGAATGTACTCTTCTTTTTTCCGCTCTTTTTCTTCTCTGGATAGATCAGGATTATTTTCTACTTGTTCGATTTTCTTGGCCCAACGTTCTGCACTTTTTTTGATATGACTTCGTGCGGCCCATGATACTGGAGAGGAGAGAATACCGTCTTCGGCACCATCTTCAATTCCTTTCTCTATCCTGTCGAGTAATTCTTCAGGAAGCTGTTCCTGGAATGCATTTTGGATATCTTCTCGGGATGGCAGGCCATCGCCGTCCTGAACCTTACTTTCTGCTTTTTCATACAACTCCTGTGCTTCTTCTTGTGCCTGCTCTTTTAACTCTTTGATTTCTTCGTCAGTCATATCTTCAACATCTTCACGATCTTGACCTTTTATTGAATCAAAACGCTGCTCTTTTGCTATACCCGCACCAGTTGAAAGCCCCATTAGTCCATAAATGGCACTACCACGGACAGGGTCGAAGACAACTCGACCAAATTTCATCGCATCAATGGCGAGCTGACCTTTGTCTTTTGCTTGCTGTTTTGCTTTATCCCAGGCCAATTTAAGCCTCCCAGACCATGAATCTTTATCCGAAAAATTTGCTTTTTTTACCTTATTTATATCGGTAATTTTTTCTTTTGAAGCTTGTGCTTTTTGGCGATACCTTTCACTAAAACGTGACATGTACTCACCAAACATGCTATCCTCGTCAACTGTATTACTTACCCACTCGCCAGCATCAGCCAGCCACTTGTCTTTGATCGACTCATATTTATAACCGGCATTACGAGTCCCCCAGGCAAGCTGCTCTCGCTGCTCTTCTTTAAGTTTTTCGATTTCATTCTCCAAATCTGCAATAGCTGCTGGGTCTTCAGCAATCATATCTGGGTTTTCTTCAACCAACCCCATCGGACTACGGTAAACCACCTTCTCTTTTGTGTCACCACCTTCTTCAGACAATACCTTCGAAAGCACAACCTTTTCTTTCTCATCATTGAACCCTTTTACCTCCCACCCGTGATCAGTGCCAATATCGCCCATATCAACACGTAACTCTTTGCCGATTAAGTCACCGCCCCGGAAGTATAGTTCGTATTCTTCATGTGGGTCATGCATTTCTGTGAAATCATCTATTTCAGTTGGCACATCGTCATAGGGGATTGATTCAATATCTGAATCTGGTGACTCCTCACTACCAGCAGCGCTTCCTCCTGGCTCATCTTCAGTTTCAGTCACCGAACTTTCTGCATCTGACTTTGCGCTACTCTCGGTTTCTTCCTCGCCAAATATTGTCATAATAAGTTCTGCCTTGGGTGAAGTTACAAGACCTTTCTTTAATTCATTAAGGTGACTATTAATTATTTCTTCTTTTTTCTTGTCAGTTGAAGCATCCTCGAGTCGATCAAGAAGGTTTTGAAACACAGGAATATGCTCATCAGCCATGAAGTGAGGGCTCTCTTCGGCTTTTTTCTTAAACTCCTGAACCTTTTTTCTTAGACGATCTTCAACGCCCGCCGGCACCTCGGCCTTCTCATCTAATAATTCTTCTCCTCGCCTTATTATTTCAGCGTTTTCTGATATTCCACTAGCCATACCCTTAAACATTTCATCAAAATCTGGCCCTTCTGAAGAAGAGTCCTCGCTTGATGCCCCTCCCTCTACTCCTTCGTCTTTCGAATCATCAGGCCACGCATCATCTGGTGTTGTTGGTCCTGGAGTCATAGATATTACAAATTTAAACGTATTACGAGTATATTATAACAGTGATCTAGGCGGTACTGGCTTGTAATGTTTTCTGAGCATCTTTCAAATTAGCCGCTTTCTTTTCCGCATCGTTATCTAGCTCATGGTTTTTTACTATTTTACGGATCCAGCGGATGGTTTTTTGCAGCTCACTCTCATCTTCAGGGTCTAAAGTTTCTCCGGCATTTGTCTCTTCTAGCTGATTTTCGATTCGTTTGAGAGTGGTTTGGATAGCTTCTTTTTTCTTCTTTTTTTGCTTAACCGCTTGTTGCAATTCCGGGTCTCCGCTTTCGTCTAATGCTTCCAGCTCATCATCGGATGGATACGTATTCAAGATGTTTCCAATAATCTCTTGAGCGGTTGTCAGATAATCTTTCTGTCGTGAGATCTGTTCTTGTCGTTTTGGGCTTTTCTCTTTTTTTGTATTATCAGTGTTTTCGCCATATTCTTTCTGCCACACCGCAGACGTAACAACACCCTGCTTCACATGATCTTTCATGTCTTCAGCAGTTTTTTCACTACCAAACGTATTCGTATCGGCATTATAGACCTGCCAGTAATCACCAGCACGTACCGCATACAACTTGGTACCCTCCTCATCACGCAAAAAGAAAGAGCCGGTTTTTAGAATTTTTTGCGCAGCAGTGCTGGCTAACTCGTCTTTATCATCAACCTGGTCAACCAGCTCGTCGTCGGATACTGTTGCTTGAATTATATCTTGTATTTGTGTCTTGCTTAACGCCGTTTCCGGACTGAACGTTTCCGGGTCACGATCTTTTTTCACCTTGAATTTATTAGCGGGAATGAACGCCTCCAGATCGTCGTCATCGTTAGCTGAAACTTTAACGTGCTTCCTTCCTTCAATATTTCTAGTTGCAGTTACCCGCCTAAACTCACTCCAACGAGGTGAGTTATTCAGATATAACTTCACTTTATCACCCGTCTTTATAGCCGTGTCTATTTTTTCGGTGTCATTACCAGAATCAACTTCTGAAGATAGCTGTTCTCTCATTTTTGTAATATCCTGTTTTAGCTGCTTTTTGACGTCTTGAGTCGGTAAGTCGGAATTTTCTGGCTGACTCTTACTCTGATCGCGGTAATCAGCAAATGACTTAAAACTTTCAAATTGTAGCCAACTATCTTCTTTGCTTACAAAACATGTTCCTGTACTGCTAAGATACACACCCAGATCTCTTATTTGCGACCAAATATCCTCAGCACCTTTTTCTTTCCGGAGCGCTTCGCGAAGATCAAAGCGATTAAACGGAAGACTGTCTGGTAATTTCTGCTTTCTTTCAAGATGATTCTTAAATTCTTCCATCCTTGAGCGGAACAGGCTCTCGTAAGCCATCTCAACCGGCTCGTCCTGTTTTAAGGATGCTCTCGTTTTTCTTCTGCTTTGCGAGCATATGCCCCGCCATCAAGCGTGGCGAAGCCTCCACGTTTTTTGGCTTTCTGCCAAATCTCTCGGTATACGCTCTCTAACTCTCGATTATCTTCAAGCCCGGACGCAATTTTTGACAAAATCTCCTCACTTGATAATTGACCAGTATCTTCTTGTTGTTCTTGGCCTGCTTTTTCGTCTGCCTGAGACTCCTGCCGGGTGTCAGCAGGGTCAATTCTGTCCGCTTTCAGTTTTTCAATAAATTCACCATCATTTTCCCACTGAAAATTCTGTCGTATATTTCCTTCCTGGTCAACAAACACCCACTCTCCGCTATCTTGTTTTATTGCGTCAAACGACTTGTCATAAGAAAACCCTCCAGTTTCAACCAATTTATTTGCTGCCTCCTCGGGGTTATCACTCGACCGGATTACTTCACGGACAGCCTCTGTATCATGAAATGACGACACATCATCAACAGTTCGAACTCCAGCGTTATTTTCATTTCCGGAATTAGAATCATCACTTTTCTGTGATAACTCTGCCACCGCAAATCGATCTGCGAAACTTTGGCCTTTCTCATCAACGAGCTTGAAACTATTAGGTTTCCGCTCAACATTCTCAGCTCCTGCTGGATATAAAATTATTTTGTTTTCTGATTCATATATATCTCCAATATTCCAGTTTGAGCTGTCCCGTTTCCGCGTCACTCGTTTCTCGGGTGCTTCTGATTTTATTTTCGCTGCCTCCTGAGCTGCTTCCAATACTTCTTTCACTGCTTCTGTATCCTGCTCAAGCTGCCGGCGAACTACCTCACTGTCTACTTCCGACTGGATTATCTTCTCTCCATCTTGATCTTGGTATGCCTTAAAGCTTTCGTATTTAGTCCACCCTTCTTTGCCCTTTACAAAGCATGGCCCTTGCTTACAAAGGTAAAGTCCGCCGTCTTTTATTTCTTCCCAAACCCGGTCAGGACCAACCCCGTCTTCAATTCGTTTTTTGAGATCGAACTCACTAAATGGTTTCTCGGCACGGGCAAGCTCTTTGGCGGCTTTCTCTGCTTTCAGTACGTTGACATGAATCTCGTGCCCGCTGTCAGCGCTGCGCATTTTAACGTTTCTATCAGGGATGTTGAAGTGTGTGAAAAAGTAATTTTCGTTCGCATGTGCCTTATCACCCAAGCCAGCACCCGAGACGGTTCGCCCGTTATTTTTAAGTCGGGCAATTCGTTTCATTGCCGCGTTTAATCGGTTGTACTTCTTGAGCAACTCGTTTTTTCTGCGATCTCTGTCATGTTCATTCGTTTCAAGCAAGCTTTTAATCTCTTTTCGCGCGTCAAAAAACGACGGGATATTCTCTTTACTTAAAATCTCCTTCCACGACTGCACATTTCCCTCCTTAATTTGGTCACGTGCTAGCTCCTCAATACGGAAGAATACGGTATCTTGCCATCGGTAAAAATCCGTGCGAGAAAAATCAACATCATCCGCATCAGCGGCATGCTCGAGTGCATCTCGATCTTCTGTAAACATGCGTTTAAGTTTTTTGAGTGTATCAGGTACCCGAGAGTAATCATTATCCACCCCGTCCGGTATGTTATCAGGAAAATGTGCCACGCCCAGCTTTTTGGCAACATCCGACAAGCTGATTTCTTCGGGAGCATCCTCTCCGGAGTTTTCATTAAACCATTGCTCATCCTCTTGTGAAGAACCGTTTGCTGTACTTAATTCATCGGGGTTTTTTGGGCCTGACATATCATCGTTTGAAGTAACTTTTGTATCTGCTTCTATTGTAGCATTTTCTTTGTGTGACTCATGATGCTGGCTGTCCGCATCGCCAGGATTCACATCTGGCCTAACTCTCTTTTCCTCATCAATATTTGGTAATTCTTTACTTTGGTGCATACCAACTTCACCGTTTGGTCGATAGGTAAAACTATCCCTGATTTCCTCCACTACCTGTCCGCTGTCCAAACGACCCCAAAACCCTGTTGCCGGTTGCGGATCTACCCCATCAGAAGACGCAACATAGCTGGGGGTATCACCATTACCGACCGCTACCTCGCCATTATCTGAGCTGTCTGGTTGGCTAGAAAAATCTTCCGAATGCAGCACTGGGCCAGAGGGATACTCATCGGAGTCAGTGTCTTCTT
>PXPA01000053.1:31081-36543 GCA_003022255.1 Parcubacteria group bacterium SW_6_46_9
GTGTGTTGGTTAGGTTGTGGCATGCTACCTTTATTCTAACATGAGACGTGTGTAAAAGGCTCTATCGATTGTCATGGTAATTCCGTTACAATCTGCGGACCGTCTTCCGTGACGGCAACGGTGTGTTCAAAGTGAGCGCTTAACGATCCGTCAGCGGTGCGGTAGGTATAACCGTCTTCCCCGTGGATTATATCCGCACCACCACAGCCAATCATGGGCTCAATGGCAATGACCGTACCGACTGGAAGCTCTGGCCCGGTGCCGGCAGTCCCAAAATTAGGTACTGTTGGGTCTTCGTGTACCTCATATCCGACGCCGTGACCAACAAGTTGTTGGTATATTGCGTAATCATTACCAACAGTCTCTTCAATTGCTGCGGAAATGTCGCCAACATGGTTACCAGGCTGTGCCTGCTTAATGCCGGCGTGTAAAGCATTCCGGCAGGTAGTTAATAAGCCATCTTTCTTCTTGTTTGACTCACCAACTACAAATGAAACTGCCGAATCAGTGATAAGATCTTTGTGTACCAGCCCGGAATCAATTGTCACCACATCTCCGCCTTGCAGTACATCGTCGTTTTCGCTGGCAATGCCGTGGACGATGGTGTCATTGATGGACACACATACCTTATCCGGATACGGCCGGACGGCTCCAGTCGGCTGATACTGGTAAAATGCCGGATCATCCTCTTCGGGGATTAGATCATCGACTTTATCATTAAGTTCAGATACGGGCAGTCCGACTTCACAAACGTCTTTCAGCGCATGCAGCATCTCCGCCAGACGACGACCGCAATCGTGTAAGTGAGCTATTTCTTGTTGTGTTTTAGTTTGAATCATTCCGGATAAATTAAGGAACCAGTAAAATCGTCATTGTTGAGATAATCACGCAGATTATCTATGGGCGTACCGCTCATTACCGCAACCTCCATACCACACCCCCGAGCAAACTCAGCTGATACGGGGTCAAACGGTATGTGCAACCCCGGCTCCCAACTGCCGGGAATCATGTCTTGGTACTGGCTCCAGCTTAATTTATTTACTGGTTTAGCGTCCGGATTCTTATCCGGATCAGCATCGTAAATATGAGAAATATTCGATAGGTTGACCAAGTGGTCTGCCCCGATGGCTTCAGCAACGGCCACAGCTTCGTAATCAGAGCTGTGGCCGGGCGTATCACCGGCAGCACCAATTACAACCGGCACCTCCTGAATGGCGTCAGCCGTTGCGTTTGGTGTTAGTACCACTTCCTCATGCGCTAAATCACCAAGGATTAGCCGCACAAACTGCCCATGCATACGGGTCACATGAATTCCCATCCAGTCACGAGCTGTATCATCAGCATCACTTAGATCATCCAGGGCGTGCTGATAGCGTCGGCAAACGGCTCCGCCACCGGTAATGATACAGAATGAGCGTTTGGGTGTCTCGTCCCGGATCAGTTGCTGAAATGAATGTAAAAAAGACTTGTTAATGCCACTTTTGGGCGCAATTAACGAACCGCCAAGTGATATTACACTAACGTTTTTTGTGTCCATGGATCATTAGGTTACGACAGTAAATTGCAAATATCATCATGGACCATTGATTTAGATTGCTTGCCGTCAACCTCCTCACACCGGTAATTATCTATTTGCTTAAAGTGATCAATAACCGGCTTTGTCTGCTTGCGGTACTGGGCAAGTCGGTTAGCGATTGACTCCCGGGTATCATCATTGCGACCCCGGTTTGACAACCGTTCGTAAGTAGTTTTCTCGTCAATCGTTAAGTGAATGACCAAGCGATTCTCCCGCTGGTAAAAATCAAGCGCTTCCGAAAGCAGTTTGGCCTCAAGCATGCGTCGCGGTGAGCCATCAAGCACGAGATGCGTTTCCGGGTCTAAATTGTCAATTAGCTGTGTGGCCCACAGACGCACCGCCAGAAATGACGGCTGAAGCTTGCCGGCTTCAATTGTTGAGCGTATCTGCTTTCCGGTCCAGTTACTCTGCTTTGCTAACTGCCGAAAGGACTGGCCGGTCTCAAAGTGCAAAACGTCTTTTTTGCTTTCTTTCCGTAGGTAGTTTGCTAATTTTTCTGATTGCGTTCCTTTTCCGCTGCCTTGCGGGCCAAGCAGGATAATTGTTTGTGTGTCCATACCACTCAGGGTAACACAATTTATCCACGATCCGGTTCATGCTAGACTAATTAATACAATGAAACCCAAGATTATCACCATAAGCGGCCCACCCGGAAGTGGCACCACAACCGTCTCCCGCAATGTATCAGAAAACTTGGATTACAGCCGATTTGCATCCGGTGACTTTATGCGTAATCTCGCTCGTGAGCGGGGCATATCCTTACAAAAACTTATCGAAAAAGCCGAGAATAATCCGGAAATAGACCGGAAAATCGATGCCAAAGTACAGAATCTCGCCGACGGAGATGAGCTTGTTGTTGATTCTCGGCTGGCTTTCCATTTTATACCGGAAAGCTTTGCTGTGTATCTTGAGGTCAATTTTGATAACGCTGCTCAACGAGTGTATGAAGACAAAGACCAGCGCAAGAAAAACGCTGAGCGAGATGCCGACTCAATTAAAGAAACCAAAAAACAGATTATCGAACGGCTTGAAAGCGAGCGAGAACGCTACAAAAACCTGTATAACATCGACCACACAAACCACACACACTACGATCTAATAATTCGGACGGATGATAAGACCGTAAAGACGATTACCAACATCATCATCCGCGAGTACAAAAGTTGGCTAAAACAATAATTAAACTCCAGTGTGAGCACCCTTTTTCTTGGAATACTTCACACATGCTGACCAATCTTTTTTTCAAACAAATCGAATTATTGCACTTCCTTAGCAAAATTAACAAATGCCAAGAATGTTGGGCGTGACCTATAACTTGAGTACCCCCTTTCTGTGCGGCCTCGCGCAGAGTGCTCAGCATGGTAATTCTGCGAAGCAGAATTTGAGCACTCGAGCGGATAAAAATTTCCCGCTGGGAAATTTATTTGTGCCGCAACAGAAAGTGGGGTGCGGCTAGTACTGACGCATGGCAATCTGACCGTCAAGACGCTTGATAACATCAACAAGTACGGCAACAACAATCAAAAGCGCCGTTCCCCCGATTGCCAGTCGTTGCATACCGGTAATTTGCTGCATAATAATCGGCAAAATGGCAATAAGGCCTAAAAACACGCCGCCCGAGAAGGTTACCCGACTCATAATCTTTGCAATGTACTGACGCGTACTCTCGCCCGGCCGGACACCGGGAATGAAGGCGCCGGATTTTTGCAAGTTTTCGGCCACCGAATCCGGCTCGAAGGTGATTGCCGTATAAAAGAACGTAAACAAAAATACCAACACAAAGTAAATTGCCGCATAGAGCACATCATTGTTGTAGATCGATTGCAAAAAGCCAATGACACCGCCTGCCTGCGGACCGTAGCCGAGGACGTTAATAATCATCTGCGGGAAAAGCATGATTGAGAGGCCGAAAATGATCGGCATAACGCCGGCCTGGTTGAGTTTTAAGGGCAGATACGTAGAGACGTTTTGGTTGCCACCTTCTCCGCGTTGTTTTGAGTACGTAATCGGTATTGGCCGCTTGGCTTCGGTAACCGCCACGATGCCGTAGACAATAGCTACAGCCGCCACAAGAAACGCGGCATACATAAAAAGCTGATCGCGAGTAAACTGAAAAATAAGCTGACTTAATGCCTGTGGCAGGCGAGCGACAATACCGGCAAAAATTAACAGGCTAATGCCGTTGCCAATACCAAACTCAGTAATCAACTCACCGATCCACATAAGCAGTACCGCTCCAGCGGTGATCACAATCACGCTGGTGAGCATCTGAAACCAATCAAGCTGGCCAAGCACCCCCTGGCGTTGCAAAAGCGTGAGAAACCCAAAGCCCTGAATCGCTGCCAGTGGTACAGTTAAAAGCCTCGAGTACTGCGTGAATTTACGCTTTCCGGCCTGCCCTTCATCATGATACATTGATTTGAGCTTTGGACTCATCACTGTCATCAACTGCATAATGATTGCAGCGGTAATGTACGGCCCGATACCAAGCATCACAATCGAGATACTGGAAAGGCCACCACCAGTTAAGACATTAAGCAGGCCGAATACCTGATTGTCAGCAAAAAACTGCGTTAGGTTGGTCGGGTCAATCCCGGGGGCAGGAACGGCTGCTAACACACGGAAAAGAAACAACCCACCGAGTGTGTACAAAATCCGCCGGCGAATATCCTCATCAGAAAACGCCAGTTTCGCTTTTTTTACAAACGTATCAAACATGAAAGCGTAACTATTTTACGTCACCACCAGCAGCCTCAATCATCTTGCGAGCACTGTCCGAGATTTCGCAACCGGCGACAATAACGGCCGTGTCAATATCACCTTCACCAAGAATTTTAATCGGCGGGATTCGGTTACCCTTTTTCTGGATGAGGCCGGCTTTGACTAAAAACTGTGGTGTCACATGAGTATCTTTCTCTACCACGTCCGCAAGTGAACCAACGTTAACCGCTACCGGCTTCTTGTGGACTGGGTTGTTGTCATACCCCCGGAGCTTCGGAAGCTTTTTAATCCGATCACGGATCTGTGGCCGCGGTGTCCCGCCGGCACGAGCAAGCTGACCTTTATGACCACGCCCGCACGTCTTTCCGCGGGACCCACCACGGCCGACACGCTTTTTATCGTCTTTGTCAGTTTTCGGCTGTAGATCGTGAAGTTGCATACGCTAAATTAACTCAATTATAGCATTTTTTCCTGGTTATTTTAATATGGCACTTCCTTAGCAAAATCAGTTTACTCCATCGATCTCGGACATGCCCTAACCAAGTGAGCCCTTCGACAAGCTCAGGGCAAGCACCCCGCAACTCATGCGCCCTGGACCACTCTGCTATTGTGGCATTACTCTTGGAGCGAATCCCGCTAAAGCGGGATGAGCGACAACTAATGTGAGTACCTCTGTTTTGTTCGGGCTCCGCAGGTGAGCGGGCAGGGTCTGCGACCTCTGGTCGCAGGAGTGAACCGAGGACTGAGCAGAAGCTCACGCTGGGAGCTTCTGCGTACCGAAACAAAACACGGGGTGCGAACGCCTCATACGCGAACTTTTTCTAGAGCTTTTACAGCAGCACGGGCATTATTCAGCTTGTTTTTCGTTCGGCTGATAAGTTTTGAGCCGACATCATTCAAGCCAGCCAACCGAATAACATCACGCACCGAGCTTCCGGCCACCAATCCCCGGCCAGGCGCCGGATGCATATTTACCTCTGAAGCGTTGTAGCGGGCGTTCACTTCGTACGGAATTGAACTGTCGTCAGTCATTTCAATGTCTACCGCATTCTTTTTTGCGTCATTAATTGCTTTCCCGATAGCATCAGAAATATCCTTTGCATTGCCAAGCCCAACACCAACCTTTCCTTTGTGATTACCGGCTACGGCCGCCACCCGAAAACTG
>PXPA01000054.1 GCA_003022255.1 Parcubacteria group bacterium SW_6_46_9
GTTTCCCGACACACTTGATGCGTGTGGGGGTGACGGTGAGATAATCCGTCCGGCCGGAGAAGCCAAACACCGCTGTAAGTACCCTGGCGACAAACAAAAGCAGGCAGAATTAGAGCATTTTGTTTCCAAGCAGTGTTTTGATATTGAAGGCCTGGGGCCGGAAATAATTGAGAAACTGCGCTTTGAGGATCTAATTGAGAACCCGGCTGATATTTTTCGACTAGAAAAAGATGAACTGCTTGACCTAGAGCGGTTTGCAGAAAAGTCCGCAAGCAATCTCTTAGCATCAATTGATCAGTCCCGAAAAATCAGTCTACCACGATTTTTACACGCACTGTCCATCCCGCATGTTGGGGCCGAGACCGCTCGGCTCATTGCAAAAGAGTGTATCACACTTGAGGGGGTTCGGTCAGCGGATGCTGCTGATTTTGAAGACATCGATGGTATTGGTGATATAGTTGCTCAGTCAGTATATGACTGGTTCGCCGATAGTGAAAACCAAAAGTACCTCGATGACTTACTTTCGGAGATGACCGCACAGAATTATGCCCGTGATAGTGAAGACGGTCCGCTGGCCGACAAAACAATCGTTTTTACTGGCAGTCTCGATGACTTTACTCGCCAGGAAGCAAAAGATGTCGCCCGAAAAGCCGGCGCCAATCCAGCTAGTTCGGTGTCTGGTAATACTGATTATGTCGTTGCTGGCGATAACCCAGGCAGCAAAGTTGAGCAAGGGCGGGAGCTTGGTGTTGACATTATCGATGAGTCCGAATTTCAATCTTTGATAAATCAGTAGTATGAGTAAAAACTCTGACATGGCTGTATTTATATTTCGTCGTGATCTGCGGTTGGAGGATAATACCGGATTACTTGCAGCGTGTGAAAAACATAATCAGGTGATTCCGTTGTTTTGTTTTGACCCCCGGCAGGCAGATAAAGACAACAACGAGTACTTCTCAAAGAATGCGTTTCGGTTTATGTGTGATTCCTTGCTAGAGGTTAACCGGCATCTAAAAAAACGCGGCAGCAGGCTTCATGTAATTACGAAAAAGCCGGATAAGGCCCTGCAAATGCTTTTGGATGACAAAGACATTTCCGCCGTGTACTGTAATGCTGACTACACACCTTTCAGTCGCAAGCGCGACAAGCAGATGAAAGCAATTTGTGAAAACCGCGATGTTACCTTTCGTCGTTTGCATGATATTTGCTTAACAAAACCCGGTTCAGTGCTGACCAATCAAGGTGATCCCTACCGGGTATATACGCCGTTTGCTGACAAGGCCCGCACGCAGCCGGTGGATACACCCCGCCGGAACAATTTTCGTAACGTAACTTCTGTCCGTGCTGATTATATTCATGATGCCGGCACAATAAAAGATTACCGACCGGCCGGCGGCGACCAGATTGCTCAGCAGGGTGGCCGCGCCAATGCCACAAAAAAACTTCGCCGAATAGAACAACACGCAAATTACGACGAGGATAGAGAAGTGCCGGCAATTGAGGGCACCACAAGGCTATCAGCTCACCTGAAATTCGGCACAATCTCACCACGGGAGTTTTACTGGACAGTCCGCGATGCGCTCGGTGTTGATCACGGACTGATTACTGAACTTTACTGGCGCGATTTTTACCAGCATGTGATTTATCATAATCCGGAGGTGTTAGGTGAGTCGTTCAATGATCAGTTCGATAATCTGCCGTGGCGGCATGACAAAGATGACTTTGCCCGCTGGAAAGAGGGTAAGACCGGTTTTCCGATTGTTGATGCCGGCATGCGAGAGCTAAACAAAATTGGCTGGATGCACAACCGAGTGCGGATGATTGTTGCTAGTTTCCAAACCAAAGACTTGCATATTGACTGGCGGTGGGGTGAAAAGTACTTCGCTCAGAAGCTGGTTGATTACGATCCGGCGTCAAACAACGGCGGTTG
>PXPA01000055.1:0-1856 GCA_003022255.1 Parcubacteria group bacterium SW_6_46_9
CTTTATTCTGGCGATACTACAGCAGGAATCAAACCTGGGGAAAAACGTCGGTACCTGTAACCGGCCGCAGGATCCCGAATCAAAAAGTTGGCGCAATATCATGAAGCCATCCCGTGACATTGAGCCGTACAAGCGTATTACCGACGAGCTTGGAGTTGATCCGGACACCCAGCCGCTTTCGTGTCCGTACAAAAACGGTTGGGGGGGAGCGATGGGGCCATCACAGTTTATTCCTTCCACCTGGGAGAAGTATCAAAATCGTATCGCCAACGCTGTTGGTGTTTCCACGCCCAATCCGTGGAACCCCGAGCACGCCTTTACAGCGTCAGGAATTTACTTAGCTGATCTTGGTGCGGCGTCCGGTTCGTATTCGGCAGAACGGCAGGCTGCCTTGCGTTATTACGCTGGCAGCAACTGGCAGTCACCAAGCGTTCAGTTTTATGGTGACCAAGTAATGCAGCGGAAACAGGACATCCAGAGTGATATTGATACGATTGAGGCTGCAGAATAGCTCACTCGCACCCCGATTCTGACAGGCACGCTCGCATCCCAGCGTGATGCTCGCTCAATTCTCGCAGAAAATCATAGACCATGCATTTTCTGCTCCGAAGTCCTGTCAGAATCGGGGTGCTCGTTCGTTTAGGGCATGCCCAGAACAATAACTGAACATATAGATTGCAACAAGGAAGTACCATTTTGACGAAAACGTGAGTCAGGTTCTCTGGTACGGTGCTCGCTCAGCCTGCGAAGTCCCCACAAAATAGGTTACTCCTTGCTGTCAAGCAATGCCTGAACTTTGATGCCTTAGTGGGTTTTGGCAAGGAAGTATAATGTGAGAATCAGGTTCTCACATCACAACTAAGTATTTCTGGCAAGTTTTTCAAGCAACAATAGAAGACAAAACAGCCGAATCTATCGTGTCATTTGCGTCCAAAACTCCTGTGATATTATAAACTCATGAAAAACATGAATTTGTGTAAAAACGCTTATGTTAAATCATCAAAACACTTTGCAGCCACGGTGCTCAGTACGGAGAGAGAGAGAGAGAGAGCGATTCTGATGATCCCCCACATGCAGATATGTCGGGGGCTGGGTTCACACTAATTGAGCTTCTGGTGGTGATTGCGATAATCAGTCTGCTTTCGTCAGCTGTTTTAGCAAGCTTATCTGGCGCTCGAGAAAGTGCTCGTGATACACGTCGAGCGAGTGATTTCAATCAGTTTCGCACTGCTGTTCAGGCCTACAAATCAGATACCGGTGACTGGCCCGGTTCCGGTGATAATAGCGGTACGCGAGTAAGCAGTGAGTGTGACGGAAATGACATCTATGCTGATCTGGTCGATGGTGGACATCTGCAGGAGATGCCCACCGATCCGGTGGACAGCGTCAATACATGCAGTAGTGTGGGTAATGTCGGCGGGAGTGAAGAGTATTTCTACTCCTGGGATGGAGCTAATGCGGGTGGTTACTTTTGTTTTGGTATTAATGAATTTGCCGGTGATGTCCCCGACGGATTATCTAACTTTAACCAAGCAGACCAAAACGACATGGGTAATAACGGAAATCTCAGCTATGCTGAGTTCGTTTACTGTTTTCAGGATGAATAAATCCTTCGTATATCGATTATGGGACAAATTACTGTCGAGGGTCGTACTAGTTTTTCTTGAAATTGCATTGATTTAACGGTATTATCAAGCTATGAAAGAAGACACACACCCAGACAACTTTCGGCCGGTTATTTTCCACGACACGACCAGTGGAGAGCAGTTTCTGTTTAAATCAACGGTAGAAACAGAAGAAACCGGTGAGTACGAAGGCGAAGCGTATCCGTTAACCCGAATTGAGATGTCTTCAAC
>PXPA01000055.1:1883-2458 GCA_003022255.1 Parcubacteria group bacterium SW_6_46_9
ATACCGCTGGTCGTGTAGAAAAGTTCGAGGCCCGCTCCCAAAAAGCCCAGCAGAAGCAAGAACAAGTTCAAAAACAGTCAGGTGAACGCCATGGTGAAGATAGTAATGGAGAAAATGAGGCGAACGATAGTGAGCCGAAATCCAGCGCTACCGAAGGTGGGGCTGGGCAGCAAAACCAACAAACCGAAAGTCAAGATGATGCTAACAAAGTCGATAGCGAGGGGTTAGAAACTGAAAGTGATAAGCAACAAACCAGCTCCGACGACAACGAAAACACTGATAATTAACCATCAAGACCCTGCTGAAATCTTCAGCAGGGATTGTTATATCTAACCTTCATGAGCGAATCAGACCACACACCCTTGCACAAGTTCCCGGCCGACAATCCGGCTGAGCATATTGCAGACCTTAAAGCTGACCATCAAACCAAATTCATGGCCGGCGAGCTGGAGCGGGTGTTAAAAGAGATTGAAGAAACCAAAGCACTTGCTGAAGAGGACGGTATGGCTGAACTGGCGGAAGATGAGCTAGACACCTTACGTGAACAAAAAGAAGGGTTAGAAAGGCAGCTATCA
>PXPA01000056.1:0-3375 GCA_003022255.1 Parcubacteria group bacterium SW_6_46_9
AGTTGGACGGACGGCATGGAAATAAGGGGGTAATATCGACGGTCTTACCGGAGGAGGAAATGCCGTATGACGATAACGGCGAACCGGTTGATGTTTTGTTGACACCACTTGGTGTACCATCACGAATGAACCTTGGGCAAATCCTGGAAATGCATCTGGGGCTGGCAGCTAACGAACGTGATTTTCAGGCTATCGTGCCGCCGTTTATGGGTGCCAGCGAGGATGAAATTAAAGAAGAGCTAAAAGAGGCCGGTTATCCCGAAAACGGCAAAGTGACACTGTATGACGGCCGTACCGGAGAACCGTTTAAGCAGGATATTGCTGTCGGCTACAAGTACATTATGAAGTTACACCACATGGTTGAGGATAAGGTGCACAGCCGTTCGACCGGTCCGTACTCGCTGAAAACCCAGCAGCCGCTTGGAGGCCGCGCACAAAACGGTGGACAGCGTTTCGGGGAAATGGAAGTCTGGGCACTTTTAGGCTACGGTGCTGCCCACAACCTGCAGGAAGTGCTAACAATCAAGTCCGATGATATATTGGGTCGCTCAAGTGCTTTTGACGCAATGGTGCAGGGTGAACCAATTGAGCACATGAATGCACCGGCGTCATTTAACGTGCTTTTGAATAACCTGCGCTCGATGGCGCTTGATGTTGAAATCAAATTAGAAGAGGAAATTACAGAGGCAAGCGCCTAAATTACTCGCCAATCAACGTATTAACTAAATCATATACTCGATATGGAGAAACGAGACAATCCACTCAACGCCATAGACCCTCAGGAGATCCACTCTTTACAGCTATCCTTAGCCGCACCGGACCGAATCAAGGACTGGTCACACGGGGAAGTGACAAAACCGGAAACTATTAACTACCGCACACAACGGTCGGAAAAAGACGGCCTGTTTGACGAGAAAATTTTCGGTCCGGAAAAGGACTATGAGTGTTACTGCGGAAAGTACAAAGGAGTCCGGTACAAAGGCGTTGAGTGTGAAAAATGCGGCGTAGAGGTCACTCGCTCGATTGTCCGTCGTCAGCGTATGGGCCATATTGAGCTTGCTAGTCCGGTCGCGCACGTGTGGTTTGTGCGTGGCGTGCCGAGTCGTTTAGCCTTAGTCCTGGGGCTAAAAAAGCGTGATCTCGAAAAGGTTGTGTACTTTTCTACGCGTCGCGGTCATGCCGATGAAGATGAGATGGATGAACTCGAAGAGCGGTTCCAGCAGATGAAAGACGAGCTAGAAGAGCTTGAGGAGGGTATGGTTATTGATGAAGGTGATTACGACCGTTTTGAATCAAAGTACGCAACCTGTTTTGAAGCTGGCATTGGTGCCGAGCCGCTTTACGAGCTATTTCAGGATATTGATCTGCCGGAGTTAATTGATGAGTTAGAAAAAAAGTACCAGCAGTCCGGATCGAAATCAAAACGCAAAAAAATCCGCAAGCGGCTTAGCTTGCTGGAGAGTATGCATGAATCGGACCAAAAGCTTGACTGGATGTTTCTTAACCGACTTCCGGTCATTCCGCCGATGTTGCGGCCGATGATTTCACTGGAGGGTGGCCGGCACGCTACCTCGGACATTAATGACCTTTATCGGCGGGTCATCAACCGCAATAACCGCTTGGCCAAACTGCAGGAGATTAATGCTCCGCACGTCATTTTACGCAACGAAAAACGCATTCTGCAGGAAGCAGTTGACGCTCTTTTGGATAACTCAATCCGGCGTGGTTCCAGTTACACGTCCAGTGGCGGCAACCGTCGTCAGCTGAAGTCATTGGCCGACAATCTCAAAGGCAAACAGGGAATCTTCCGTCGTAACCTGCTGGGAAAACGGGTTGACTACTCGGGCCGGTCGGTCATTATCATCGGCCCCGAGTTGGAGCTTGATCAGTGTGGGCTACCCAAAGAGATGGCGCTTGAGCTTTTCCGGCCGTTTGTAATTAACCAACTACTTGATAAAGAGCACGCCTACAATGTCCGTGGGGCAAATAAACTTATTGATCAAGGAGCCGAGGAAGTCTGGGATATTCTCGAGGATGTCATTGACGGCAAGTACGTACTCTTAAACCGGGCACCAACCTTACACCGGCTTGGTATTCAGGCCTTCCGACCGAAGCTGATTGAGGGAAACGCTATTCAGGTTCATCCGATGATTTGTGCGGCCTTCAATGCCGACTTTGACGGTGACCAGATGGCGGTTCACGTACCCCTTACCGAAGAAGCCCAGGTGGAAGCCGAAGAGATTATGGCAGCGGACACAAATCTGCTTAAACCTGGTGACGGTCAACCAATTGTCTCGGCGGACAAAGACATAATCCTTGGCTGTTTCTGGTTAACGAAAGCTGTTGACGAGGAAAACAAAGATATTGAGGACATGCAGCACTTCTCGAGTCCGAATGCGGCGATTGGCGCCTTTGATTACAACAAAGTTGATATTCGAGAAAAGATTCGGGTGCTGCCAACCGACAGCCCTCGGTACGATCAGTTTGACGGTCAGATGTTTGTAACAACGGTTGGACGGCTGCTTTTCAATAGCTTGCTTCCGGATAGTATTCCGTATGTAAACCAGCTGGTTGATTCCGTGAAATTAAGCGTGTTGGATTTAAGTATGCCACAATCGCCGGCATAACCTTCGGCATGGATGATGTTGAAGTGCCCGAGAAAAAGGAAGAACTAATTGCGGAGGCAGAAGAAAAAGTCGAAGCAATTACCGAACACTACAACCAGGGCCTGCTTTCGGACAAAGAGCGACGTCAGCAGATTATTGAGGTGTGGTTTGAGACAAAATCCGCGTTAGGAGATCACCTTCCGGACGCACTTGATAAAAACGGATCAGTCATGGAAATGCTTGAGGCGGGAGCCCGTGGTTCGATGGGGCAGGTTAACAATATGGCTGGTATGAAGGGGTTGATTGTCAATTCCCAAGGTGAGACGCTTGATTTCCCGATCCGGACTTCCTCCAAAGAGGGTCACACGCCAATTGAGTACTTCACAACCACCTACGGCTCGCGTAAGGGGCTGGCCGACACTGCCTTGAAGACGGCGACAGCCGGCTATCTGACACGCCGACTGTTTGATGTTTCGCAGGATATCGTGGTCAACGCAGAAGATTGTGGCACCGACCAGTCTATTACCGTATCCACGGTTGATCTTTCCGGTATTGAAGTACCGCTTTCCGAGCATGTTGCGGGCCGCTATATTGCTGCAGATATTACAACTGCGGACGGAACGGTGCTACATGAAGCTGGCGAGTTTATTGACCGCCAGGCGGCAGAAAAGCTAGACGATGCCGATGTGGAAACAGTTGATGTTCGCTCGCCGATGACCTGTAAGCTGCCGCGTGGTGTCTGTAAAAAGTGTTATGGTATTGACCATGG
>PXPA01000056.1:3395-12112 GCA_003022255.1 Parcubacteria group bacterium SW_6_46_9
GGTGCGGCGTCTGCCGGTGGTGACATCACGGACGGTCTGCCGCGTGTTGAGAACCTGTTTGAAGTGCGTGAACCTGATCATCCGGCGTTGATAAGCAGCTGTGACGGAGTTGTCACGGATGTTAACGTTGAGGATGACACACTGTTTGTTCAGGTTTTGCCGGACGAAGCTGAAGACGATGAGGAAACTATCACCTACGAAGCCCCAGCCCGGCGTTCGGCGTTAGTTGCGGAGGGTGAATCAGTTACGTCCGGCCAGCTGCTTTCTGACGGGGCGGCTGATCTTGAAGAGTTGTTTGAACACGGCGGCAAAGACAAAACCCAAAGCTATATTATCCGGGAGATTCACAAGGTGTACAAGCGGCAGGGAGCATCGATCTCGCGTAAGCACCTGGAGGTGGTGGTTAAGCAGATGTTCTCTCGGTTTGAAATTACTGATCCGGGTGATACCCAGTTTACGGTCGGTGATGTGGTCGAAGAGGCGGACCTTCGAGCCGAAAATGACCAGAAACGAGACGCCGGCAAACAGCCGGCTGAGGCTGATCGGCTGCTAAAAGGAATTAGCCGTGTTGCTTTGTCCCGCAGCAGCTTCCTGTCAACCGCTTCTTTCCAGCACACAACACGAACCCTTATTGACGCGTCGGTCCGCGGTAGCGAAGATACACTTGAGGGCCTCAAGGAGAATGTGATTGTCGGCCGCAAGATTCCTGCCGGCACCGGCTTTTCGGGTAGTCCGAAAGAAGAAATGATCGAGACTCGGGTCGACAAGTAGCGTTCGCCCCCGCTTCCTGGCAGGCACGTTCAAATCGCCAGCGCGATTTTCACTCAGTCCTCACGGAAAATCACAGACCAGCATTTTCCGTTGCGGAGTCCTGCCAGGAAGGGGTGCTCACTTGGTTAAGACATGTCCGGAATTTGTAATGGAAACTGGTTTTGCTAAGGAAGTGCTGAAGTTTGATAACCTAAACCAACGAACCCGAGTACTTTTCGACTGCTGAAGCTGAATCGAGATAACAGCCGGTATTATGTACTTGTTTCGTTATGGCAGATGACGTACAACAAATCAAGGAGCGGCTGGATATTACTGATGTTGTCAGTGACTATGTCGATCTTAAGCAGGCCGGACAGTACCTAAAAGGGAAGTCACCGTTTACCGACGAGCAGGATCCGTCCTTTTATGTCTCACCGGAGAAAGGCTTGTACCACTGTTTCTCGTCCGGGCAGGGCGGCGATGTATTTACCTTCATTCAAGAAATGGAAGGCGTCGCGTTTCGCGAAGCGCTGTCTCTGTTGGCGGATCGAGCCGGTGTCACCTTGTCTGGTGATGACGGCAGTACCGGAAAGCGGAAACGATTGCTAGAGATAGTGGCTGAAGCCCAGGAGTTTTATGCCGATAAACTGAAGGATAGTTCGTCGGCCCAGGAGTATCTCCAGAAGCGAGGGATCACCGAAAAAACGGCTGAAAGATTCTCCCTTGGCTACGCCCCGGATTCCTGGCAAGCAATGCTGAATTACCTCCGGGAATCAGGCTTCAAAACTGCGGATATCATTACCGCTGGTCTGGCAAAACAATCCGATTCCAGTTCTGATCCCTACGACCGGTTTCGCAATCGTTTGCTTTTCCCGATTGCCGATACCACCGGCCGACCAGTAGCGTTCTCCGGCCGCCGCTTGGATCCGGACGATCCAGCGAAGTACATCAACTCACCAGAGACACCGCTTTTCCGCAAAAAAGAAGTACTGTACGGATTTCATCTAGCCAAATCAGCGATGCGGGATCTGGATGCGGCAGTGCTCGTGGAGGGCCAAACTGATATTGTGCTTGCCCACCAGGTCGGGTTTGAAAACACCGTAGCCAGTTCGGGAACCTCAATTACGAAAAGCCATCTTGATCTTATCGGCCGGTTTACCGATAATCTGATTTTGGCTTTGGATACAGATACGGCCGGTCGCCGCGCGGCCTTAAAAACTGCTCGGTTGGCACTCACGGAGGACATGACGCCCAAAATTGCCAAACTGCCGGCCGGTTCCGATCCGGCTGATGTCGTGGTTGCGGGCGGAAAAGAGAAGCTGCAGCAGGCGATTGCCGACGCTGAGCACGCAATAACGACTGCAGTTCGGTGGACAAAGGAAGGTAGCAATGATCGACGGGACTTTCTTGGCCGTCTGCAGGAGCAGGTGCTGCCACTTGTGGTCAGTATCGAAAATGCTATCACCCGTGATCATTTTATTGGTGAAATAGCACAGCAAAGTGACATTCGGGAGAAAACACTGCGATCAGAGCTTGATTTGAATCAGGGCGGCAGATCTCTTCGTCAGCCGCAAAAACGAGATAGCCTACAGGACGCAGACCGGCTGACTCGCCGAGAACGTCAGGAGAACATTGAGTCGGAATTAATGGCAATCAAAAAGTGGCAAGCGCAGAAGGATGATCCGGAGATTAGTGTTGACGAACTGTCGGAAAAGATAGCAGCAATTCAAGACCTGAAAATTCGTGATCGCACACCCGAAGTAGACGAACAAGACGCTTTCGCTGCGGAAGTATCGTATGCTGATCTCAAGCCAGAGGAGCTTGAAAGGTCTATTGAAGAACTACTGCTGCATTTCCGGGAGGTTGTACTACAGCAGGCCTATGAAGCCGCTCAAGCGCAACTTGCCCAAACAGATGATACGAAAACAAAACAAAGCCTACTGCGAAAATGTCAGGAAATATCAAATCAAATCGAATCTGTTCGCGCGGATATTCGTGAACACGTGTAAATAATTTACCATTAACACTTTTCGTTTTTCATACTATGCCACGATCAAAGCAAAAAGAAGAAGATCGCGAGTTTGAACTCCCCGAAGAAGAGCGTCGCAGGCAGGATAAAATTAAAGAGCTGACTTCAATTGGTCAGCAGCGTGGGTATGTTACCTACGATCAGATCCTTAAGCGATTTCCGTTTATTGAAAAACACATTGATCTGCTCGAAGAACTTTACGCGAAATTTGATAATGCTGATATCGGGGTGCGTGAAAAGATGTCACTGTTTGGCGACGGTGGCGATGATGATGATAATGTCTACAAACGCGGGTCGGCCGCATCGTTTGATTCCGTTCAGCAGTATCTGAAAGAAATTGGCAAGTACGAACTGATTGACGCGGACATGGAGAAAAACCTGGCCAAACGAATCCAGGCCGGTGATGAGGAGGCAAAAAACATTCTCGCTCGGGCTAACTTGCGGCTTGTGGTCTCCATTGCCAAAAAGTATGCGTCCCGGGCGTCGAATCTTACGCTTTTAGATTTGATTCAGGAAGGCAATATCGGTCTTTTCAAGGCCGTCGATAAGTTTGACTGGACGAAAGGCTACAAGTTCTCAACGTATGCCACCTGGTGGATTCGGCAGGCGATTACCCGCGCAATGGCGGACCAATCCCGGACAATCCGTATTCCCGTACACATGGTGGAAACAATCTCCAAGTACAAGCGTAAAACTCGTCAACTAGCTCAGGATCTTGGTCGTGATCCGCTACCCGAAGAAATAGCTATGGAAATGGGGCTTGATCTGGAGAAGGTTCATCAGATCCAAAAAATTCAGCAGAACACGGTATCACTCGAGTCGCCGGTCGGTGATGAAGGTGAGGATCAGTCAACCTTAGGTGACTTTATTCCTGACGAAGAGGTTGAAGAACCGGATGAAGATACCTCACACCGAATTCTTTCCGAGCACCTGGATGAGATCCTTGGTGAGCTTTCAAAAAAAGAGCGAGATATTCTGGAACTACGCAGCGGTCTCGCCGATGGTACCACCCACACGCTTGAGGAGGTGGGCGATGAGTTTGGCGTGACCCGTGAGCGCATTCGGCAAATTGAGGCGAAAGCGCACGAGAAAATCCGGCAGAACGAGAAGGCGGATCGTATCAAGAACTATTAGCACCCGATTTTCTGAAGGGTACGCTCGAATTCCCGGCGAGAAAACCCAGTCAGTCCTCACGAAAAATATTAAACCATGCATTTTTCGCTGCGGAGCCCCTTTAGAAAAGGGTGCTAATTCTGTTGTTCATGCCTAACTTAACGCACTAATTTTAGACTTCTCTAAGGAAGCGATGTTTCTTGTTTGCTTTTAAGTTAAAGAATTAGCCATGCATTTCTCTCTGTGCAAATAACTTTTAACATATAGAAAAAACCACCTGCAGATACGATCCTGCGGGTGGATAAAAGATGGTAGTGTAAACTATGACCAAACACCCCTTTTCTCGTTTGTTGCTTTCACCACGACTTTGTTTTCAGCACTGCGTATCACCTTGCAACCCGGGAACAGAAAAGGGGCTATCTTGGCAGCTTTAATTGCCCACGTAAGTAATTTTCGAGCGAGACCACGATCAACTTCGGCAAATGACCCGATTTCCGGCACGAGATATTTGTTCAGATGCTCACTCCTCATGGTAGCTTTTTCACGTCCAGATATCAGCACCTTTTGTGCATAACTATAATCTTCTCTGACGATGAGATGAATTTCAGCCTCGTTATTGTACTTCTCTGAGACCTCTTGAACCATATCACCTACAGTCAAGAGGGCTCTGTATAATTGAGCGGGTGTGATGCCAAATGAGGTTAATTCTTGCACGCCTGTCGGTGACGCTTGGACATCCGGCCGTTCCATGAGTTGTTTTCGCGCACGCTCTGAAATTTTAGCTGCTTCCGGCAGCCAAGCGGCTGGTCGAGTTATTGGCCGCTTTCTTTGTTTATCGTGACTCAGCCTCTTAAAAAGTGTTGCAAACTGCCGACCGAGCTTGCGCTCTTCAGACACAAATAAGTTCTTGTACTGCTTGAGAGCTTCTTGCGGGCCTTCCTTTTCTGCTACGGGCATTCCTTCTTGAAGCATTTCATCTAGGGTACTCGAGACTTGAATCTTTTGGTTCGGAAATTTCTCGTCGACTGTTTGTTGGAGCATGTCAAGTAATTCCGGGTCTTTCTCCTCATCAACCTCTTCAGTGAGGCGTTGAATCGCTGCTTGCAGAATAAGCCAGGCGTTTGAAGAGAGCTCAGGCTGTTGTGATTCCATAACGCGTCAGTTTTTAATTGCGTAGAATGGTGATCTAACAGAAGAGCTGCAGTACACACAACACTTCTGTCGGTAGCACTTCGGCAAGTAGTCTGCAGGAAATCAGGATAGACCAGCCCGAATTCCGGGCTGGCCCGGGGAAGTGACCGTCTAAGCATAGAGTACTTAGTCACTCTATAAGCACATATCTGCTCTCATTATCCATGTCGCGACACTCGATAGACAAATTTAACTTGCCTATCTTTTTCCGCAAATAGTGAACATTATTATGCATTAGGTGTTGAGTGAGGTTAAATCTATCCTTGATTTTCTGCGTACTAACGCCCTCTTTGCCAGCGTTAATCAGCATTAGGATCAATCCGGTCTGTATCTTTCCAGTAATTTTAACACTGTGACTGCCTCGGTGAAGAAGACCATCCTTAAACTCAACATCTCCAGTTGGTATGTTACTTTTGGCAATCTCTTCCTTGATCTCATTAACCATCTCTGATATCACATCGAGCGCGTCTAATATTTTCGTCAATTCAGGGTTTTTCAAGTTGCTTTCGGGACTCTTACCAGAATTGTTACCATCCATGGCCGAAAAGTGCTTGTTGCAAAAGAGCGAATGATTGAAATCCAGTTAATAGTGTAAGTGTGTATCAAGTAGACCCATAATTTTCTTCACTTCTAACTAGCGATCATAAATAATTGCTAATATTAGTGACAAAATTTAATTGCTACTGACAAAAATATTGTTATCAAGAAGTTGAGTAAGAAGTTAAAGCAACAATTATAGTGCTGATGTGTCCTTCCATCAAAACAGCTCCGGGGTATAGCCTGCGGTAATTTTTCTAGTCTTTACTCTTGTGCGCGCAATTTTTGATCTGAAATACGAAGAAAACCCAGCCAGTCATTACTGGCTGGGCATTGTGCTATTGTGTTTGATTAGCGAAGTTTACTGTATACCTTCTCAGCAAAATCCTTCGCTAATAGCGTTGTTGAAGATTGGCTCCAGTTGGACTCTGACCTGAGTGCTGCGATGCAGTCAAAGATCTCACCGAGAAATTCAGGAGCGAATCCATCGTAAGGCATGTCAGCCTCATAGTTGTCGCACTGTTCTCTAAATGACTCAAAAAACTCCTGAATTTCGTCGCTGTATTCTTCTTCTTCGGCAAACACCCAGACAAGGTAATCGACCGCTTCTGCGATACTTTCGCACTCCACAACGGATTCAATGCTTTCAGGGTTGATACCAGTGCCTCCAAGAGCTGGTTTACTCATGATTACTACTGTTTCGTTCTGTGAGAAGATTATGAAGGTGGTGCTGGTTGAGAAGGATCACGGTCCTGCGAGCAGAAGCACGGAGTTGCTCGTTGGACGGCGGGTCTCCTTCGACAATATTAATCGCCGGGTCGTAGATCGTATCCTTTACCTTCTTAGTGATCTTCATATCAGGATTGATGAGCTTAATACTAAGCTCACAAAGGAACCAATCCAATGCACCATGATTATTCACGTCATTCCAACGCTCGTACAGGTAATAATCGATTAGCCCTTCAACTGTTTCGCATTGCAGAGCCACCTTTTCGAATTCAGTCATGAGAGTGTGCGTGTTGTACGAAAGAGCGAATGATTGAAATCCAACTACTAGTATGACGGTGTGTCAAGCAAAGCCATAATTTTACACAATGTATTATGCTAATAATGAATTATTACTAGTATTAGAGGTAAAACTTAACTGTAATTGACAAAATTATTGTCATTGATAGTATGCAGATATGAAAAACGTCACTCCAGAGCAGGCACTTGGGTTGTCTGACAAAGAAATAAAAGTCTATCAAGCACTAACCAATGATCCGCAAACTGTTGCCGAGGTAACCGACAACGCCAACGTACCCCGAATGACAGTGCACTATGCGCTACAGCGCTTTTTAGATCGTGGCCTTACTGAACGAATCAAACGCAATAACAAATTTCTATATACCAAGGTTTCTTTTGCTGAGTTGGCCAAAGAGGCGCTGTTTCCCGAAAGCGGTATTTCCTCAGGTGCTCTTTCGGTACCGATTGGCGAGGGGGTTGATCTGGTGATCTACAAAGGGTTTGAAGAAATTCTTGAGATGTATGAAAAAATTACGCAAAACCACCCTCGGCAACGACTAAAAACGGTACAGACAACGGTCTCTACGGGTCATATTTATGCTAACTTTTCCATTGAGCGTCTGGATCAGGTACACAAAATCATGAACAAGCACGACATTATCGTCGAGGATGTAGTCGAAAAAGATTTTTTTGCGCCGATGTACAAACACCACGCTGATAATTTTGCGGAAGCTGCTGAGTCATTCCTTGATCGCACTACAGTGACGTACGCACTACCGAAAGATTATATTAACTTCACAACCGACATGGCGATTTTCTCAGATTTGGTAGTATTCATTGACTGGGAGAAGCCGGTTGCAATCGTTGTCCGGACTGCCCAGATTGTGCAGATGTGTCTCAGTTTTTATGAGATATTGAAAGACAAGGCGAATAAAGTGCAGTTTCGAGAATTGGCTGAGCCGTACCTAAGCAAAGATTGATATTCATGTTTTTTATGGTATAAAAATACTGAGCTCTTTTTCTAATAACTTAAAGCGGTAGTCATTAAAGATCTTGAAGTGTTTAAAGTTGTGGTGAGAGAAAGTGATCTCAGAGGTATTTGGAATTATCTTCCGGTTGTTTATGACCGTGATTGGAATCATTATGGCTATTGCCGGATACAACCTCCCAGACCCTATGCCAATTGGTCTGTGGTGAGTGGTCATTCACGACTTCTATTTGGCGAGAAGGTGCCTCGGCTAGCACAGCGGGGCACTTTTTTAATGGTGTTTTAATGGTGGTACAATATCACAAAGTAATTGAGGTATTCGTGAAAGAAATAACAATCTCTACAGAAAAATCAAAAGAAGTAGTTGATATTACCAATCACATTACCGAGCACACCGAAAAGGAAAGTTGTGTCTGCCACCTGTTTTTATAGCACGCTTCAGCTTCATATAGTGTGATAAGATATGTGCAAATTATAAGTAATTATGAATTTAGGTTATTTATCCACTGAAGAAAGTGCTGGATTCACTCTTATTGAACTTTTGGTTGTCATTGCGATTATAAGCTTACTTTCGAGTATAGTGTTAGCAAGTCTGTCCGGAGTCCGCAAGAATGCAAAAACAAAAAGGCTTGTGAGTGATTTCAAGCAATTTGAAAAAGCTTTCACACTTTGGATGGATGCAAATGGCCGTACCCAGTATCCAAACGAAACAATCTTTGGTAGTGGTAATCCATCATTAGAGCAAGCAGTGCAAAACACTGATTTGAGTGAATATCTTAATTCTGTGCCGGAACCACCGTTTGGTAATACATACAGATTTGATAATGATGAAGATGTGTTTTCTTCGTGTGGAGATGTAGAAAATCATGGCGTGAACATATTCGCATACAGCGTACCGGATAGTATTCAAAGAGAAGTCAATAGAGTAATTGAGGATGACAGGAAAGCTAATGGTAAACAAGACTTAGACTGCGGACGGATGAGAACAAACTCAAACAACGCATTTCTTTACTCATTGTCGAATGACGGAAATATTTAATCCTAAATTCTAACTAGTTATGAAAACCGTAACAATTGCTACAGACAAATCAAAGGAGGTAATTG
>PXPA01000057.1:0-1903 GCA_003022255.1 Parcubacteria group bacterium SW_6_46_9
ATTTCTTCTTGGAAAAATTCAATACGCTCTTTGACGCGTTCAAATTCTGCCCTTACTTCTTGCGGGTCGCTAACGCGAGTATCCTCTAGTTTTACTTTCAACCGCTCTAATTCACGGGAAAATTTCCGTTGATCAGACCGATTAATGTCATCCGAATTGACTGTATTACCGTCTTCATCAACCACATCCTGATCCGCAAGTTCAAGCGCCTGTGGCCCACACAAAACTTTGGCCTCTGATTTTTCTTCTTTGAGACGTTCGCGTTGATTTTTTAGCGATTCGCGCCTGTCTCTTATCGTTTCCAGTTTTGTTGCTGTAGTTTCCTGTTTGTTTTCAACCTTCAGCAGTTGTTTTTCCAATTTGTGACGCTGGCTTTCTTTCTGGTTTGTTTGTTCCCGGGCTGAGGCCAATTTCTTTTCGATTTCTTGCTTTTCGTCTCTCAGCTTATCGGATTTTTGCGTAAGCTCTTTTTTTTGGTTTTGCAGCTTCTGTATCCGGTCTTGATTCACCTCTTTTTGCTTATGGTGGCTGTCACTACTTTCATTTTCATCTGACGGAAACACGGTGAAAAAATCAGTGATCACGTCAATAACATCATCTAATATTTTTGTATCATCGCGGCTTTCGCGCTTGTCGATTATATCTTGAATATTGTTTTTGTATGTTTTGTATGTGTCTTGTTTAATACGAATTGTTTCCTGAGCACGTTCATTTTCTTGTGTGTCAGTGTGGTTTTTCCCTCTTAAGGTTCGAATGCTGCCATCAAGCTCAGCGCGTTTTTGATTAGCCTTTTTTAGGTCTTTTTCAACTGATTGCAGTTTTGAATTCAGTTCGGTAATTTTTTCTTTCTGCTCGTTTTGTGTATCTTCTGATTCGATATCATCTAGCTTTTGTTTTATGTTTGTAACCTGCTTTTTGTAACCTGTGAGATTATTTTTTAGTTTCGTTTGCTTGTCTTTAAGTGTTTCTTCTTGGCGTGATAGCACAATCTGCTGCCGGCGAAAGTACTGCTGATACTTTTTTGTAAGCCTCTCACGTAGTTTTTTGGTTTTCTCAATTCGTTGTTTTTTCTTTTTTAAGTAATTAAACTCCGGCTTGATTTCTTCCAGTTGTGCTTGAATCTCTGCAAGATTATCCTCAGTCCGCTTTAGTTTATTTTGGGCTTCCTTCCGACGCCGGTAGTAGCCACCAAGCCCTAACGCATCCTCAATAATACTCTTCCGTTGGCGGTTGGTTACGTTAAGAATGCGGTCCGATTCACCCTGAGAGATAATATGATGCCGACTGGTTCCGATACTGGCATCAGCAAGCAGATCGGTAACATCTTTTAAGCGCACTCGGCTTCCGTTAAGCCGATACGTGCTGGCCTCACCACGTTCAATGATGCGTTCAACAACCACCTCATCATAATCAATATCAAGTGTGTCTTGGCTGTTATCGAGCTTCGCTTTCACATAAGCCCGGTTACGTCTACGGCCGGACTGGCCACCATTGAAAAGAAGCTCTTCGGTTTTGCTCACTCGCAATTGCTTCAGTGATTGTTCACCAAGCACAAACCGAAATGCCTCTGCCGCATTTGATTTCCCTGATCCGTTCGGACCGACAATTGCCGAAATTGGGGCGTCAAACTCAAGCGTTGATTTATTAGCAAAGGATTTAAAACCGCTGATTTCTAGAGATTCAAGCATGTGAGAGAAAAGTTTATACAAAGACTCGAACATCTTGCCCAGCACCATTTTCAATTGTTATACTCACTCTGGAAAGAAAGCACTTGGTGCCTACTTGTTCGCTTGTAAACTGACGTTATAAATTAAATGGTACTGGGCGGGTTCGTGCTACTCATCCATATCGTACCATTAATTTACGTAAAGATTCACGAGACAGGATTTATGATTCAAGAAAA
>PXPA01000057.1:1982-10620 GCA_003022255.1 Parcubacteria group bacterium SW_6_46_9
TCTCGACACGCCGGCTTGATCTGAGTGCAAGCGATCGTGTTGGATGTTGCGTTTACGTCCGCCCGGCTCGTACTCGACCGTTAGAATGAAATTCTTCTGGAAGGAAAGGACGGCAATTTTCTTGAGCACGCTCAAGATACTGCCTGGCTTTCTCATAGTTATAAAGCACAGGCAGATTCGGGAATTGTTCAGTATAATGGCACTTCTCAATCGCTCTCAATGAGTCCTGCCCGTTCCGCAGAAAAAGGGCATCGCAGCCGGTCAAGGGTTCCAGGCGCGTCTGCATAACTGCCTCTTCGTCTACATCAAGCGAGCTGTTTTGTTGTATTGCCGTCGGCGTCGGAAGCCCCATCATCGAATGCGGAACGATGACACGAAACCCCATATTCCATAACTGCTCAGCGGTCTGGTGAGCCAGGCGGCGGTTAGCCTCCTCCTGTGCGATACGCTCCTCCACAGGTTTGCCATCGGTGAAATCTCTCAGTTTGCCAGCGAGATACAGCTTTGGTCGGTACATGGTAGGTGGGTAGGTGGGTGTTTGTAAAGGACTGTACTAACTAAAATTTAGCAAAATGTAATGAATTTTTCAAAGTCCAAAAAGAAAAGATCGTTCTTTTATATCATATTTGCCTCAAGTGTATGAGGCAGATAAAATGAAACTGAACATGTTCGTTCGCTCATTGCAACAACCACCACAGAGTAATGTCACAAAAACCCGAAACCAAAAGTCATGTTCTCGACTGCGACAAACGTCATGGGCATGAGGCCCCTCATTGCTGCAGCGAAGACTGCTGGTGTCAGGAGATGCCCTGGGATGCAGTTAGAGATATTGTACGCGAAGTTGAACATGCCGCGCGTCACGAGAGTGACTTCAGCGACAGCAGAATAGATCAATTTGTGGATCGCCTAGTCTCCACCATGCATGCTTATAAGTGATACCTCTGGCTTTTTTCACCCGCAACACACAACCCCTCTCTACCCGACCGGTACGGGAGGGGGTTTTATGACTTTAAACGTAATTATAGAGCCACCTATTAATTTCTATGGGTCTGCTATATCTATAAATTTCTAGCTGTTCAACCGGAAACGCTGTATGCTAACTAGCCCCAGTCTTTTGTGTCTAACGCCTTCTGTGCTGCCTCACTTTCAGCGTCCTGCTTACTTTTGCCCTGCCCTTCGGCAACCTTTTTATCCTCTAAGAAAACACCAACAGTGAAAATCTTGTCATGGTCAGGACCGGATTCATCGAGGGTTTTGTATTCTGGGGTAATGGAGACGTATTCTTGGGCTTTTTCCTGAAACACACTCTTGGCATCACGCCAGTTTTGGGATGTAATTACCTGCTCAGCTCTCGTTAAAAGAGTTTCGGCGATAAACTCTTTGGCATGTGTATACCCTTGATCAACGTACACTGCGCCAATCACCGCTTCGTAGGTGTTGGCTAAGATAAACTGCCTGCCGCGGCCGGTATCCTGCCGCTCGCCTTTTGAAAGCCTGAGATACGGATTAAGACCGACAGTCTTTGCAGATGTCGCGATTGACTCGGTGTTTACAAGCGCCGCCCGGATTGCTGTTAGCTCTCCTTCCGGCCTGTTGGGATAGTTTTGAAATAAATAATCAGTTGTCACCAACTCCAGTACCGCATCACCAAGAAATTCCAGCCGTTCGTTATGGTGAAGATCTTCGTCGGGGTTTTCGTTCAGATACGAGCGGTGCGTGACTGCTTTTTTCAGCACATCAATGTCATTAAAATTGAGCCCGATCTCCTGCTGTAGTTGTGTAATATCTTTAGCGTGAGACATACATTTAGTTATCTGGATTCGTCTTCAAGACGGTCGGCAAGAATCTCTACCGACTCAGTAATAATCGGCATAATGTCATCATAAAAATTTAGCTCAACAATTTCCGGCAGGGAAAACCAGCCAATATCATCAAGCCCACCCTTGTCTTCCGGAAGTGCGAGGTCTTGATACTCGGTTTCGGCTAGAAAGTACTTTACCTGCTTGCGAATCTTGCCTTTATCCGGATCGGCGGCAACATACTCATTTTCGCCAAGATTCTTTTCCAAATCAATTTTTTGCAGTCCGGTTTCTTCGGCCACTTTATCTTTTATTCCGGCCTGCATATCATCATTATCAATATGGCCTTTCGGCAGGGTCCAGTGACCAAACACATCATGGACCAAAGCCAGCTGGATATCACCATCATCAGTTTCCGCATAAACAACTGCCCCACCAAGTTTCTCAATCGGCATTTCTTCGTAGGGAATATCTTTAATCTTGCTGTCGCTGGTTTGGTCTTTACCCGGCTCACCAATTTCTTCATACACCGCGCCAATGACACCATTAACAAACGATCCGCTTGATTCACCGCCAAAACCTTTCGCAAGCTCTATCGCCTCATCAATAGCCACTTTCGGCGGAACTTCTGAGCGGTCACCAAACAAAAGCTCGAAAAGCCCTAGACGGAGAATGTTACGATCGACTGTAGCGATTTTATCCAGCGGCCAGTGCGGTGCGGCGTTCTCAATAACATCATTGAGTTTTTCTTGTTTGTCTACCACGCCATCCAAAAGCTCATACATATACGACAAGTCGTCCATGCCGGGCGCAAACTCATGGGCATTGCGTTCAAGGGCAGACTTTAATTCCGGCAGGGTGTACTGCTGGTCGCGAAAATCCCACTCAAAGAGTGTTTGCATTACCACCGAACGTGATACGTGTCGATTCGCCATTGTGAATGAAGTTATCTAGCTACCATCAGTTTCCAGCGACTGATCAACGCCAAAGTTATCAGGGGAAATCTCGCCGGGATCATCGCCGCGGTCTTTCGCTTTCTGGCGAGCCCGCTTGAGTTTCTTCTGGCGTTTCGTGCGCACATCAATTACTTGCCGGCCACGATACGTACCGGTCTCCAAGCTGGCTCGATGGCGCATGTGGTAGACGCCGTCATCCTTGGAAAGACGCGGTTTTTTGACGCCGTGGTGAGAACGACGATTGCCGGTCTGACCCGGCGTTTTTCGCATACGTGAAGACATATTTCATTAATTAAGTATACAGAACTTTGAGAATATGACAAGAAAAAGCGGCCGAGCATGACACTCGACCGCTGTGGTGTGTTGGTGGTTTCACCGAATTGTTTGCCGGTAGCTAAACTGAAGTTCATAATCTAAGCCTATATCATTTGGAAGTATCCCAAAGCGGTTCACAAATCGAAGCTTTGCTTTCAGCAACCGGAAAGCTTTTCGGTGTGGTTTGCGAAACCGATCTTTCAGGCAATTTGCCACAATCCAGTCAGCTCGACCAGTATCGTCGTCAAATTCTGGCTTGCTCAAAGCTCCGGACATAAGCTCGCCGTAGCATGCAAAAAACATCTTTTTATGCCTGCGTCCCGGTGTAGTAATTTGCCAGCACCCAACATGCAGTAAGCTATTGGCATGCAAACCCGTTTCTTCTTCGAGCTCACGAAAAGCAGTTCGCTCTAACGTCTCTCCAGTTTTTTGTTCGCCGCCCGGAAATAGAAAATCCTTACTATAGGCATTAGATTCACTCTCTTTGGTAACACAAAGCACCTCCATGTCACCCGCAACAAATCGAAGGCAAATAACAGCTGCAAAATCTCCTCGCCCGGTATTCTTCTGTTTTGGTGTGGTGAGAAGTTCTTGATCAACCGAGATAGATTCAAGCTCTACTTCCTGGCTCATGACTGTTTTTGGTGTTTTGCAGAACGATAGTGAGAACCGTCTGTCTGTAATAGTAATCGTTACGTTCGGTCTGTCAAATACTACCACAGGTGGTTAATTGATTATATTCGATACGAAGGTTGTTCTATGAATATCCTGACCCCTGCATTTAGCAGAGGAGTTTCGAATCAGGAATAAAGGATTAAAGAGAAAAGGTCCCAGCCGCGAATGTGCTGGGACCATTACTGTCGTGGCACTGGGGATAATCATGTGTTAACCACCTGATTTTCCTCTCTTAAGATACGCCACATCTGAAACGGTGTCACGCGCGATTGCAATTCAGGGCGAAAATACCTTTTTACAACGTAAGGTCGATAAAATTTACAACCCTCGAGTTTAAATTCGACACTGAGTATATCTTTTCGGCTTTTCTTCCACCCTGCACTATCGAACCAAATACTGCTTGGGCTGATATTATTCTGAATTAGCACCGCTACTTCTTTAGGAGCCAACCAGCAGCGCTCATAGCCATCAAGGCTATCTGCTGCATCTTTTGTTTTAAACAGTTCAGCCAAACGACTAAGGTTTTCTATCGGTCTATCATACTCATTTGCCGCAAATTGATCACTCGAATCTGTCATTGGAGACACCTTTTATCTTTTGCTAGAAAAACGAACAGTCTGTGTAGTCTATTTATATCAACTTTTAAATACTCTGTCAAAGTTAGTCGTCATTTGATCTGTTAACACATACTAATTATATTCGTCACATTACATTTTTTACTGACCACTTTTCACAAATGTCCTCCGGTGGATATTTGTTGCTCCGTACACTTGAATGTTCTCTCTGTGCTGTTTTGTGCCGTATCCTTTGTGCTGCCCAAAAGAAAAATTTGCGTATTTGTCATTAAGGCGCCGCATGTGGTTATCGCGGGCGACTTTTGCCACAACAGATGCGAGAGAAATTTCTTTTCGTTTCTGGTCGCCTTTGGTGATCGTTTGTTGGTTGTATTTTGCTGGTGCACTTAGACCGCCATCCAGCAAAACTTTAGTTCGGGAAGTTTTTGGTTGAAGTTTTCGCAGTCCGCGATTTAAAGCTTGCTGGATTGCCCGGTTGATACCGACTTTATCAATGACTCTACTTGTCGTGTACGTATATACTGACTCAACACCGCGAAGACTTCCGTCTTCAAGTTTTGCAAACACTGCTTCTCGATTCATCTCACTCATTTGCTTAGAATCATTAAGCGAATCTATCTGCTGAAGATTTGTCTCTGGCTCAATTTTTGCTAACCCAACATATACCGGCCCGGCTAGTGGCCCGCGGCCGGCTTCGTCAATGCCAATGATTGATTTTGGGGTTTTGTCAGCCATCTTGTGTTACATCTTAGTGTATAATGTCAGTAACACACGCTGCTATATGTCTCAATTTACCCATCTACACGTTCACAGCCACCCCGTAAAGTCGCCCCGCTTTCAGCGGGACTCCCACGGGGTAAACAGTAATCGGTCTGGGGTTGTACTAATTCAACCGAGTTAGTATGGATAATTTTACACACGTACACACCCACAGCCATTACAGCCTTCTGCAGGCATTACCGAAAGTAGATGAAATGGTCGAACGAGCGGATGAGCTTGGGCTCGATTCGCTTGCGCTGACTGATATGGACGCAATGTATGGCGTGATTGAATTTTACAAGGCCTGTGAAGAAGCTGATATTAAACCAATTATTGGTGTCGAAACCCATTTGGCTCCTCGCTCCCGGTTTGATGACCAGACCGGCGTTGATAAACCCCAAAACACAATCGTCCTGCTTGCCAGAAATCGTGTCGGCTATGAGAGTTTAATCCAGATTGTCACTAAAGCCAACTTAGAAGGATTTTACTACACGCCGCGGGCTGATCATGAATTAATTAGACAAAACAGCGAGGGTGTTATCGGGATTGTGCCTCGTCGGCACTCAGAAGTAACCAGTGCCTTAGATGCTGATGATACCACCAAGACGATTAATATTATCAGCACCTATAAGGACATTTTTGGCGTCGATGACTTTTACTTGGAAATCACTCGCCATCCGGAAATTCCCGCCTTTAATGAAATGACGGACGAAGTAATTGGTGTGGCCGAACAAACTGATACTAGCCTCGTTGCCGGCCACGATATTTACTACCTTGACCAAGAAGACCATCAGGCCTGCAAAACCTTACGGGGCGTACAGTCTGGCACCCAACTTCACTACCTGCCGGAAAACAGCAACTTTAGCTTTTTGTCACCAGAAAAAATGCAGGATCGATTTGAAGACCAACCAGAAGCCTTGGAAAATACCGCTAAAATAGCTGAGCGCTGCAACTTGGAACTGGATCTCGGTGAGGCAATCTTCCCTGATATCGAAATCCCGGACGGTATGACCTACGACAAGCAGTTGCGTGAAGAGGCGTTTGCCGGTATAAAGCGGCGTGATATGAAAAAAACTGATGAAGTGATTGACCGACTGGAGTACGAACTGCGGGTGATCGAAAACAAAGGCTACTCTTCTTACTTTTTGGTCGTCTCCGACATTATGGATTATGCCGACGAGAACGACATTCCGACAACAATCCGCGGTTCGGTGACCGGATCGTTGGTAACGTATCTTCTTGGGATTACCAACGTGGACCCGATTGAGTTTAACTTGCAATTTGAACGGTTCTTGAACCCGCAACGACCGTCGGCTCCGGATATTGACATGGACTTTGCTGACGATCGTCGCGACCAGGTCATTGAGTACGTACGCGAAAAATATGGCAAAGAAGGTGAAAAACGCGTAGCCCAGATTGGAACGTTTGGAACTATGGCCGCCCGCGGTTCGGTGCGGGATGTTACTCGAGCGTTAGGGTACAGTTATGATTTTGGTGACAAAATTGCCAAAAATATCCCGATGGGCTCACAAGGCTTTAAGATGACAATCGATAGAGCCCTCGAGGAATCCGATGATCTCAAGGAGATGTATGAGAATGACTCGAAAGTCCGAGAAGTCATTGATATGGCCCAAAAAGTTGAGGGCTGTGCGCGTCATATTTCCGTTCATGCCGCCGGCGTTGTTATCTCTCCGGAGAATATCACCAACCACGTACCGCTTGAGGTAGACTCGAAAAAAGGTGAAATTATCACCCAGTACGATATGTACTCAATTGATGATGAGTACGGTGGCGTTGGCTTGGTGAAGTTTGACTTTCTGGGGTTGAAAAATCTCGCTGTGCTTTCCGATACCACCGACCGGCTCAAACGTAGAGTCGGTAAAAAAATCGATATAGAGGAGATTGATTTTGCTGATGATGTTACCTTCAAGCTTTTAAGTAACGGCCATACCCACAGTATCTTTCAGCTTAATGGTGAAGGTATGACTGAGTATCTGAAAAAGTTAAAGCCCAGCAACATTCATGACATCAACGCCATGGTTGCTTTGTATCGGCCCGGCCCGATGAAGTTTATTCCCGAGTACATTGACCGCAAACATAACCCGGAAAAAATTGAGTACCCGCACGAGGATCTTGAGGATGTGCTGGAAATGTCCTATGGGCTTTTGATTTACCAGGAGGATGTCATGCTGACAGCTATCCGGCTTGCTGATTACTCCTGGCTGGAGGCGGATAAATTCCGCAAGGCCATGGGTAAAAAGATCCCCGAACTGATGGAAAAACAAGAAAAGAAGTTCAAATCCGGCTGTGTTAACAATGGCATTGACAAGGAGCTTGCTGATGAACTGTGGGAACGCATTAAACCCTTTGCTGAGTACGCCTTTAACAAAGCCCACGCCTCCAGTTACGGCCGCGTGGCGTATCAGACGGCGTATATGAAGGCCAACTACCCGCTTGAGTACATGGCCGCAGTGTTAACCGGCGATGCCGGTGACGTGGATAAAATTGCCGATATTATCGATGAGTGTAACCGCATGGGCATTGAGGTTCTGCCGCCAGATATCAACGAAAGGGAAGCTAACTTCACGGTCGTCAGTAATCCGGACAATACTGAGTATCACACTGCCGGCACAACAACCGACAAGACAATTGGCGAAATTCGGTTTGGACTACGCAGTATCAAACACGTCGGTGATAAGATTACCAAAGTACTGGTTAACGAACGCAAAGAAAACGGAGCGTACCAGTCGCTTGAAGATCTTTTAACCCGCGTTACCGACAGCAATCTAAACAAGCAGGTGCTGGAGGCATTAATCAAAAGCGGCGCCTTGGATGACTTTGCCGAGCGTCACCACATGCTTGCTCATCTTGACGAACTGATTGCAGTCAGTAAACAGGCCCGTGAACGCAGCCAAAGCCAGCAGTCACTTTTTGGTGGTGGCAGCCAAACCCAAGAAGCGCCCTCCTTACACTTACACAAAGGAGAAAAACACGACAAAGAAACGCGCCTGCAGTGGGAAAAACAACTGCTTGGCCTTTACGTCTCCGGTCATCCGCTGGATAAAATTCGTGAACAACTACAAAAACGGGACAAAACGATTAACTTCGTAAAAGAAAACGCTGATACGCTACCAAAAGCCAAAATTCCCGGCCTCATCGAGCAAATCAACGAAATCCGCACCAAAAACGGTGACCCGATGGCCTTTCTTACCGTTACCGACCACACCGATTCAATTGAAGTCGTCGTCTTCCCTGATACGTATGATCAGTATAAAGAGAAATTTTCTGCTGACAGCTGTGTCATCCTTTCCGGCAAAGTTGATGACAGCGACGATGAGGTCAGTATCATTATGGAAAAAGCCAAGCGGATTGAGACGGGTTAGGGTATAGGATATAGGGCTTCGAAATTATGAAAAAATTTAAGATTCAAGATTCAAGACTACATTAGAATTTCGAGTTCTTGCCCTGAACCGAATCGGTTCGGGGTAAAATCTAGAATTTGAAATCTCAACAAATAGACACCAACGGGCACAAATTGTGGTTTCCTGCCCTCATAGGT
>PXPA01000057.1:10688-11802 GCA_003022255.1 Parcubacteria group bacterium SW_6_46_9
AGGTAGCATTAAAAATAGAAATCGAGGCTACTTCAACTTTGCCAACTACCTCTCGCACCCCTACCAGCAACGTATTAAACGATTTTATTTCTGCCGACCATCATTCATTTTCCTCCAGTAATTCCGCTATAGCTGAATTAAGCTCCGGCACGTCTTCTTTTATGACCTGCCAGACCGTATCCTCATCCACGCCAAAGTATTCATGAATTAGCTTATTCCGCATCGCACTGATATCTTGCCACGGTACACCATCATGGAGTTTGCGGAAATCAGCGGATATATTGCTAACCGCTTCACCAATTATCTCCAACTGGCGAACAACAGCATCACGCGTCTTCTGATCGGCAATAAACTCATCGTAACTCATACCGTTCGTATAATCACGGATCGTTTCTATAGCATCCCGAATATGCTTTATGTAAACGAGGTTATCCTTTGTCATAGATTATGTCCACTGTATCTAGCACGGCATCACGGAAGTACGGACTCAACGCCTTCTTTGTAACCACATCAACCGGCTGGCCAAGTGCTTCCTCCAACCGCCGTTCCAAGCGAACAATATCAAGCAGACTTTTCGGTTCGGCAAACGTAACCAGTACGTCCACATCACTGCCTGGTTCTGCGTCTCCGTGAAGGTATGATCCGAATATCCCCGCCCTGCGGACATCGGTTTCTTCTAAAATCGGGGTAATAGCTGATTGAATATTTTCAACTGTCGCTGAGTGTTTCGTCATTAGAAATAATTATACCACAACATTCAAGATTTGAGTTTTGGGTTAACGACTCTTATTCCCTTCAACCTCAGGTTTGCACCCTATACTTTATCCAAAATTTTGACATTTACATAAAATATTTTACTCATGGGGGAGGTTTAACCTTGCACAATCAGTTCACCCACAAAACTCGTATCCCTAAAGCGCAACGCCAGTAACCACAATGGTTGCATTATACTGACCCGATGTCTGGGTGTTATCTCCGCCTGACTCCGCCCGCAGTCGTAAGGTAGTTTCCGTTCCGCCGGGTTGATTGTTATCGGTAGATTCGGCGATCACCCGATCGGTTGTAGCGAATCCCCGCCAGCAGGCGGACTGACTGTCTTGGGATCCGGTTCCGC
>PXPA01000058.1:0-4356 GCA_003022255.1 Parcubacteria group bacterium SW_6_46_9
ATTTTGGATGCGTTCGATCAGTGGGGTGACATTGAAGCAATTGAAAATTCTGATCAGCCAATGAAAGAACTCGTTGATCTGTACGTGAAATTTCACGATCAGGCTGAAGATGATGAAGCGCTTGATGAGAAGGCTCGTGAATGGTTCAAGCGCTTAGAAGAACAAGACAAGCAGGCGCTGGACATTCTCGATAAACTCACTACCTGGTCACTGAATGAATTTGACGACATCTACGATCGGCTTGGTGTCTCCTTTGATACCCGCCACGGTGAAAGCGCGTTTGCCCCAATGGTCCCAGATGTTATTGCCGACCTGGAAGCAAAAGATATGCTCAAACAAAGCGAAGGAGCAAAACTGGTGTTTTTTGGCGACCCGGATACGGACCCAGGCGAGCATGATCTGCCACCGCTTATGATTGAAAAATCAGACGGCACGAGTGTCTATGGTGCTCGTGACTTGGCCACCGACAAGTGGCGAAAAGAAGAGTACGGAAGCGATGTAGAGATTATCAATGAAGTCGGCTCCGAACAATCGCTTTACTTTTGCCAACTGTATGAGACCGAAAAGCGGTTGGGCTATTTTTCCAAAAGCCAGCGTCATCATGTAGCGCATGGCCTCTTTCGGTTTGAAGACCGTAAAATGAGCACTCGGGAAGGAAACGTTGTCTGGCTTGCAGATGTGCTTGATGAGGTGGTTGAGCGAGCTGAAGAATTTAACCCTGATGTAGCAGAACAAGTTGGTATTGGAGCTATAAAGTACAATGATCTCAAGCGGGATCCCAAAAAGGATATCGTCTTTGATTTGGATGAGATGCTAAATCTGGAGGGCAATTCCGGGCCGTATATTCAGTACACACGCGCCCGGGCTCAGTCAGTATTAGATGAGGCCGGTGTAGATCCAGAAGGCCTACTATCTAAAGAGCGCGTTCCGGAAAATCAACCTGAGGTTGCTCGGTTACTATATCGGTTTCCGGAGGTTGTCAAAAAAGCTGCTGATGATTTGGCTCCGCGCCATGTAGCTAACTACATGTATCAGGTAGCCAAAAGCTTTAATACCTACTACGGCAACACGAAAATTATCGCCGACGATAAGACACAAACCTACCGCTTGGCACTAACTGCAGCTACAGCACAAGTATTAGAAAATGGGCTGAAGCTTTTAGGTATCGAAGCACCCAAAAAAATGTGATGCTTTACGGCACGTTCATAATAATGTGTACGTTTCGTATTTGAAGGCAAAAATTTTCAGTTGCTAGTTAACTCAAGTCATTCTGCTGTAACTTTTAAAGTTACGGCTGTGGTGGTGTTTGGTTGATTACAAAATTTACCCCAGCCGTAAAGCTGGGGTGGTGAAAAGTGAGTGGATAGGTGGGGAGGCCAGGTGTGCAGCTAATCGTCATAGAAAGGGAGAGAGCCTTGTTTGGGCCGGCCAAACAGCTCTCTTTGCCCGCTGCTTTTGACTCGTCGCTTCGAATCCTCTTCTTCCTGCTTGTCAGGTTGGTTGTTGTCGCTTTCACGTGTATTTGCTGCCGTCCGATTGCACTCGTCTTGACTCATGGATGTAGGAGAGGTCTTTCAGGGAAAGAACGATGCACTTTCTATAATATCATCGTTTTTGTGATACAATTTTGGTTGTATGGGTTCAAGAAGCTCCGACACAGATAAAACTGATGTGGCCAAACGTGAAGAGCAGATCCTCGCCTACTGGAAGGCAAATAACATCTTCGAAAAAACCCTCAAAAAAGACAGCCCAGAGGGTGAGTTTGTGTTTTATGAAGGCCCGCCAACCGCCAACGGCAAACCGGCAATTCACCACCTAGAAAGCCGTGTGTTTAAGGATGCGATTCCCCGCTTTAAGACAATGCAAGGCTTTCATGTACCCCGAAAGGGTGGCTGGGACACACACGGCCTGCCCGTGGAGTTGGAGGTAGAAAAAGACCTGGATATTACCACCAAAGGCGAGATCGAGAAGTTCGGTATTGATAAGTTCAATGCCAAATGCAAGGAGTCGGTCTGGAAGTATATTGATGAGTGGGAGCAGTTTACCAACCGCATGGGCTACTGGCTGGATCTGGATGATCCGTATGTCACTTACGAGCCGGATTACATGGAGTCGGTGTGGAATCGGTTTGCCCAGGCCGACAAGCGTGATCTTGTCTACAAAGATTACAAAGTTGTGCCATGGTGTCCGCGTTGTGAGACGGCTCTTTCCAGCCATGAGCTGGCCCAGGGATACGAGCAGGTAAAGGATCTGGCGGTTACAGCAAAGTTTGAACTGATCGATCCGCCCGAGGAAATTGCTGGTGAGACGGAAACGTATATGCTGGCGTGGACAACCACTCCATGGACCCTGCCAGCCAACCTCGCTTTGGCCGCTGGCGAGGATATTACCTATGTACGCGTTACCACCGATGAAGATGCGGGTTCGTTTATTCTTGCCAAAGACCGCCTGGAAGAGGTTGTTGTGGCGGCTGATAAAGAATACGAGATTGAAGATGAATTTTCTGGTGAGAAGCTAGTTGGGCTTACTTACAAGCCGGTGTATCCGTATGCGAAAGAGAAACTCAAGGCTGATGAGTTTGCTGAGACTCGCGATAACGCCTTCAAAATTTATGCGGCTGATTTTGTTACCACAAAAGAAGGCACGGGAATTGTGCATACGGCTGTCATGTACGGCCAGGATGACTTCAAGCTGGGCGAAGCCGTCAATCTCCCGCGGCTACATCTGGTGGATCAGACCGGCCACTTTAAAGGCGGGACGGATTTCCTCACGGACCGCTTTGTGCACAATGAAGACGTGGCCGTTGATATTATCAAGGATCTGTATCACCGTGATCGGGCTGGTGAGACCGGTCTTTTGTTTGATAAGGGTAAGTTCGAACACGAGTATCCCCACTGCTGGCGGTGTGATACACCGCTTGTCTATTATTCTCGCAACTCATGGTATATCGCGATGACAGAACTTCGTGAAGACCTTCTGGAAGCCAACGAAGAGATCAACTGGGAGCCTGAGCACATCAAACATGGCCGGTTTGGTGAGTGGCTTGACGGCGTGCAAGACTGGGCAATTAGCCGGGAACGCTTTTGGGGCACACCACTGCCAATCTGGGAAACTGAGGATGGCGAAGACTGGCAGGTTATCGACTCCATCGAAAGCTTGCGGCGGAAAACGGATGATTCAATAAGCAAATTTATTTTGTTGCGACATGGTGAGAGTGAGAAAAATGTAAAAGGTGTAACTGATAGCACATTAGATAAACATCCACTAACAGAAAAAGGAGAAAAACAAGCCAAGGAGACTGCAGAAGAGTTGGAGAGAGAAAATATTGATGTCATTTACTCGTCCCCGGTAAGGCGGGCCAGAGAGACTGCTGAAATAATAGCCGATACGTTAGAAAAAGAGGTGAAAATAGAAGATGGTTTACGAGAAGTTGATAGCGGTGAATGGGAGCAAATGACATACGAAGAAAGGCTGGAGCGGAAAGACGCGAGAGAATACCGTGATATGGATTATGAAGATTACTACCATGCGACTCGCGGAAAGACCGGTCAAAGTTGGGCCGAATATAGTGAGCAAATAGCTAGTACCTTATCCAACTGCATAGAAAATAATAAGGGAGACACAGTACTGCTTGTTGGCCACCAGCCCCTGATTGCGTATGGCGCTAAGTTCCTTCGTGATCTCACTCCAAGAGAGGCTGGAGAGGTTTTTGACTCCAATGACGCTAAAGCTAATCCGGTGCACTACTACGTCGATGTTGAACAAAAACGTGAACTTGATCTGCACCGGCCGTATATCGATGACATAACTTGGCAGGAAAACGGGAAAACATACACCCGTGTACCGGAAGTAATGGACTGCTGGTTTGATTCCGGTTCGATGCCTTGGGCTCAGCATCATTATCCCTTCGAGAATAAAGACTACGTTGAAGACACGGCTTACCCAGCAGATTTCATTGCTGAGGCTATCGATCAAACACGTGGCTGGTTTTACACGCTGCATGCGATTGGTGTCTTTTCTGAGATGGGCCGGGCGTACAAAAATGTCATATCATTAGGGCTGATTCGTGATGAGGATGGCAATAAGATGTCCAAGTCAGTCGGGAACGTCGTTGATCCGTGGACGCAGATGGGTAAATTCGGGGTTGACGCGATTCGGTTTTGGATGTACTCGATAAACCAACCCGGCGAGGATAAAGACTACGCCGAGGAGACCGTTGATGAGATCCAAAAAAAGGTCTTTAATTTAGCCCGCAATGTTAACCGGTTCTATCAGATGTATGGCGGGGATGAGTTGACTGAAGATGATCTTGTTGATCCGTACGAAAGCCCAAATGTGCTTGATCGCTGGATTCTG
>PXPA01000058.1:4440-13064 GCA_003022255.1 Parcubacteria group bacterium SW_6_46_9
CTTGATCGCTGGATTCTGCTGAAGCTCAACAATCTTGTCGAAACAGCCACCGAACGCATGAACGATTATGATCTGCTCACACCAACCCGGTCAATTCGTGAGTTTGTTGGTGATCTCAGCCGCTGGTATCTGCGTCGTTCTCGCGACCGATTTAAGGCTGACAGTGGAGAAGATAAGCAATTCGCCTTCGCGACAACCCAACATGTACTGGAAACGCTGGCCAAACTGATGGCGCCGTTTACGCCGTTTTTTGCCGAAGAGTTGTATCAAGAAGTTGCGGTCGGCAAAGACGAAGCCGCTGCCATGCAACCAGCATTTGCTGACAGTACGTATGCCGGCAGCGTCCATCTTACCGATTGGCCGGAAACCCAAAGCGCTAATGTTTCCGCCGATCAAGACTTGCTTGCCACCATGGAGCTTGTTCGGGGGGCAGCATCAAAAGCCCGCGATCTCCGCTCGCAGAAAGGCCTGAAGGTTCGTCAGCCACTGTCAACCTTTTACATTGGTGAGACTGACTCACCGCTTACGGACAATCAAAATCTTTTGGAAATTCTCAAAGATGAGGTAAATGTCCGGGAAATTGTTTTCACTGATGAGGTTGATGGCTTTAAGCTCGATACGGAAATTACGGATGATTTGGCTCGTGCCGGTGCGGTCCGAGAGGTTATCCGGCACATCCAGAAGTTGCGCAAGCAGGCTGAGCTTGATCCCCAAAACAAAGTTGATATCAACATAGACGCTAGTGGTGACGGCCGGGAATTGATTACAGACAACAAAGAGCAGATTACCGGTACCGCTAACCTTGCTTCGGTCTCCTTTGTCGAACTAAGCGGTGAGTCTGAATTAGAAACACATGATTTTTCCTTTCAGTTTTCACTTGATGTTTAATTAGATCATGTCTTACACGGTGTACGATACGCCGGCGGTTGTCGTTGACGGGTGGCCGTACAAGGATGCCAGCCGTCGGCTGATAATGCAAACGAAAGACTTAGGCCGGATTCTCGTTCGCGCGTAAGCCGTCAGAAAAGTATCAAGTAAGTTGCGGCCGGCAACACAACTTTATGCCCAAAGCCGGATTGAGGTGGTATACGGCAGGTCCGGCTGGCGGCTGGTTGGAGCTTTACCAAAACAAAACGTGTATTTTTCTGCGACTGACGCTGGCCGGCAAGCGATTCGGCGGACAACCGGTCTGCTGACCCGGCTCGTTCCCGCTCAACAGCCGGACCGGAAGCTCTTTGCAATTGTCACGTCCGGCATGCAGGCGCTTGCTGTGGCCGATGCGCCGGAGGTAATTGGTGTTACCGAAACCCTTTTTGTGTTTCGGTTGGTCAGCTCACTGGGGTATGCGCCGGATCAGTCGGCGCACAACTTAAAACAGTATTTGCAGTCGCAGTCGTATACCCAAAAGCAGCTGGAGGATTTTTCCCACAAGCAAGAACAGGCCGTCGCCCAGATAAACCAAGCGCTGGCTAACGTGCAAATGTAACAAGTGGTATAATTAAACTAGTATGTCTTCCTCAGACAGCAAAATGGATCGTCTGCGTAAACGGTTGAACTCCAACGATCAGCCGGCCGCTGAGCATAACGAAAGCGATTTGTCCGCACCAGAAGAGCCAAACTCACCGCATGACTGGCAGCACGAGCAGAACGGTGGTGGGTCCGGACATGCTATTCTCAACAAATTCCTGCTGTTTGCCGGTATATTTGTACTGCTGGCAGCTGGTTTTGCGGCTGTTGTTATTGCGACCGATGACTCAGGCATGTCACCGAAACGAGTTGATATTCGTGTTGATGGGCCCGATAAAATCAGCGCGGGGGAGACAACTAACTTTGATGTCACTCTTACCAACAACAACGAAAAAACGCTTCGGGACGTATCTTTAAATGTTGAATTTCCGCCCGGAACGCGCCAACCGGACAACAGCGGTAGCGAGCTTCGCCGAAGCAAGCAGAATCTCGGCGATATTAATCCCAAAGAAACCGTATCAACTGAAATCTCGGCGAGCTTATTCGGCCGACAGGGCCAGACGCAGCAAATACCGATTGCTGCTGAGTACAGCGTTGCTGATTCCAATGCCATCTTTTCTGCTGACAGCAGCTATTCGGTCACAATTGGTGAGCTGCCGGTTGCTGTGAATATATCTGCACCAAACCAAACTGCTCCGGGTCAGCCCGTTACATTTGATATTTCTGTTCAGTCGAATTCAGCAAAGACGTTAAATAATGTGATCCTCCGCGGTGAGTATCCGTTTGGGTTTACAACAACGCAAACATCACCTGAACCAGCCTATCAAGATAATGTCTGGTCTTTGGGCGATATCGAGCCGGGCGAAAAGCAGGAAATTAGTATTACCGGCCGGTTTAGCGGTAGTGTTAACTCCGGGCAGCGGACTGTGCGATTTGCTTCCGGAATTGCAAGCGAGGGCAGTGATATTGAGATTGGTACGTTGTTTGCTGAGCGCGCACAAACGCTTCGTTTGCAGGCACCTCTGCTTGGATTGTCTGTGGATATTGGCGAAGAAAACCAAGGTCAGCTTACACTCAACGGTGGTAGTGGTGTATCGGGAGTGATTGCCTATCAAAACAACGTTAACCAGCCACTGCGGGCAACGGAAATCACCCTCAATGTCAATGGCGACAGGGTCAATTCAGGAACCGTCACTGCCGATCAGGGGTTGTACCGGCGAGAAGACCAACAAATTACCTGGAACGGGCAGACAGCAGATAAACTAAAGACAATTGCTCCGGGAGAATCCGGCGAGCTATCGTTTGGGCTGGAGACAAAGGGAGCAAAGACGCTGGCGGCCGTCAAGAACCCAACAGTTGAGTTTAGTCTTCGTGGCACAGCACAACCGCCAAGCGGGACAGATTTACCCAGCCCGATTACTGCTGAACTGACACGGACGTCCAAGGTGTTATCTGATGTCAACGTTACTACTAAGTCACTACGGGACTCGGATCGATTTGCCGTATCCGGGCCATATCCGCCTGAAGTTGATACTGAAACCGGGTACGTATTGGGTGTGTCGGTGGCAAATACCAGCAATCAGCTTACAGATGTACGTCTACGTGCTGATGTGCCGGCGTATGTATCACTTGCCAGTGATCCGCAGCTGAGCGCTGGTTCCTTTACCTACAACGAAACCATCGGCCGCTTGCGTTGGGAAATAGACGAGTTGCCGGCTGGTGCCGGTTACAGCCGACAAGCAGCAGCAATGTATCTGCCGGTAACAATTGAACCAACGCTTGATCAGGAAGGGTCGAGCCCGGATATACTTACTGGTCTTACGCTTACGGCGGTTGATAGCTTCGCTAAACAGACAATCAAGCTTGAGAACATTGACGGACCAAATACACAGGCGGAAGATGTTGATGAAGACCGTAGCGGTTCAGTCACACAATAAAGTGCGTAACGTGCTAATATACAAACAAGTATGGACACACAAACAGTACACATTGATTCAAGCACAATTTTGCGCACAATTTTATTTGCCGCCCTGGCTGTGGTTGTGTACGAACTGCTTCATGTTGTGCTTGTTGTGCTCACGGCGGTTGTACTAGCGTCAGCCTTTGAGCCCGGTGTCAGTGCGTTAGAGCGGTATAAAATACCGCGCATTCTGTCGGTAATACTTATTTATCTTTCCCTGCTGGCCGCGATTGTGTTGTTTTTTGTGTTTTTCCTGCCGCCGGTTATCAGTACTATTTCCGGTTTAATCACCCAAGCCCCGGACTATATTCGTTCACTACAGCTGGAAAGCTCATTTCTTGCTGAGCATATCGGCACTATGTCTGATCCGTTATCCCTTTCTGAGATAACGGCACGTCTGCAGAGTGTCAGCTTAGAAAACTCCCGGGATATTTTTGGGGTCGTAAGTTCAGTATTCGGTGGCGTGCTCAACTTTTTCTTGATTGTAACCCTGTCGTTTTATCTGTCCGCGCGAGCTAATGGGGTCCGGGACTTTCTTCGGCTTGTCGTACCAACCAGTCACGAAGCGTACGTTATTGACCTTTGGAGGCGAACGCGGGTAAAGATTGGCCGGTGGCTGCAAGGGCAGTTTATGCTCATGCTGATTGTCGGTTTGCTTACGTACCTTGGCTTGTTTGTTTTGTCGGTTCCAAACGCAGGGCTTTTAGCGGTAGTTGCCGGGCTGTTTGAAATTATTCCCGTCTTGGGGCCAATTCTAGCGGCCGTACCGGCAATTGCTATGGGTGGCATCCATGGCGGCTTGAGTCTGGCGCTTATGACGACCGGGCTGTTTATCGTCATCCAGCAGACCGAAAATAACATTATTCATCCGCTTGTTTTCAACCAAGTGGTTGGGTTGTCACCAATTGTTGTTATCCTTGCCATTGTCATTGGCGGACAACTTGCCGGCTTTTTAGGTATTCTTCTGGCCGTACCGCTTGCCGCCGGCTTAATGGAGTTTGCGCATGATATCAACGAAGCCAAACACTCCCCGGAAACGAGTATTGATGATACCACCCACCAGAACGCCTAAGTATCTATGACTGAAAACAACGAGAATACACAACCAAAACAGTACGTAACCACCACCCTGCCGTATGTAAACGCCGATCCGCACATCGGCTTTGCCTTTGAGATAACCCAGGCCGATGCTTACGCTCGCTTCAAACGGCTGACCGGCCATGAGGGGTTTTTCAACATGGGGGCGGATGAACACGGCGAGAAGATTTGGCGTAACGCACAAGCTGAGGGCAGGGATGTCCAGGCGTATGTTGATCATTACGCAAAGCAGTTTGATAAATTGAAGGCCAAGCTTAATGCCAGCTATAATAACTTCATTCGCACTACCGACTCGGACCACAAAAAGGCGGCGCAGGAATTCTGGCGCCGATGTGATGATAATGGTGACATTTACAAAAAGGAGTACGAGGGACTGTACTGTGTGGGGTGTGAAATGTTTGTCACCGAAAAAGACTTGGATGCGAATGGTCGGTGTCCGGATCATCCGGACCGCAAGCCGGAAGCAATATCCGAAGAGAACTACTTCTTTCGTTTTTCCCACTATGAAGACGCCCTGCTTAGTCTGTATGAGGATCAGCCGGATTTTGTGGTACCGGATCGCCGCTTTAACGAGATCAAGCAGTTTGTCCAAGATGGGCTAGAGGATTTTTCAATTTCCCGCAAGAAAGACAAGCTACCGTGGGGAGTGCCGGTACCAGGCGACGACGATCAGGGGATGTACGTTTGGTTCGATGCGCTGGTTAACTACATCTCCACTCTCGGCTGGCCTGAAAACCAAAAGCAGTTTACTGAGTTTTGGCGGCAGGGAAACCCTGTGCAGTTTGCCGGTAAGGATCAGATTCGCCAGCAGGCAGCAATGTGGCAAGCAATGCTAATGTCGGCCGGCCTGCCGAATACGAACCAGATTTTCTTGCACGGATTTATCAACGTTGACGGCCAGAAGATGTCCAAATCAATTGGTAACGTTGTCAATCCGTACGATCTTGTGGATGAGTTTGGCACTGACGTTGTCCGTTACTACTTGCTGCGGCATATTCACCCGGATGAGGATTCCAACTTTACGCTGGATAAGCTTACGGAAGCATACAACGGAAGTTTGGCAAATGGCCTCGGTAATACCGTTAGCCGTATTGCTAGTATGTACTCATCGTATGATGTCGACGTTGCATTTGATCAGGAGGCGGCAATGCAAGATGAGGATCTGGAAATATTAACAGAACACATGAACAACTTCCGGTTTGATCAGGCCATGGATTACATCTGGCAGGAAGTAAGCCACTTGGACGCCTTCATTACCGACAGAGAGCCGTACAAAGGAATCAAATCTGATGATGAAGACGACGTGCGGGAAGCAAAAGAAGCGGTAGCTTACTTAGCACTCAGACTTTTTGACATTGCCGAAATGCTTAAACCCTTCATGCCCGAGACCAGTGAAGAAATTCAGGATATTCTAAAGGAAGGCCGTGATCCCGAGCCGCTTTTTGAGCGAAAAGAGTAGCAGGGGCTCACACCCCGGCTTCTCACGCACACACGTCATGACGGCCAGCGCCGTCATGCGACACTCTCATAAAATTCTCGCCAAAGGCGAACCATGCGAATTTTACTCCGAGAGGCACGTGAGAAGCAAGGTATTCGCTCGGTTGTCGTGTGCTTTCAACCTTAAATTCTTACATTTTTATCCTTCGTAGCTCGTTGTGCTTCCGAAGCTTTATGCGAAGGGGTATTATGCGAAGAAGGGCTTTCTTAAATCCTGAATCATGAATCGTAAATCGTTTTCTTGATTCTCATATTCGTTATTCTTCAAATCTTCTTACTACTTTTGCCTTTTAAGTTTTGAATTTTGACTTACGAAACGTATCTACGCTTACATCAACTCACAAAGATATTCCAAACATGCTCAAATGTTGGGGTAAAGTGAACGTTGTCAGAAGCGATAAGGTTATCAATATTCGCTAACTCCTCCCACTTGATATCTTGTATGTGATTCACGTCAGGATCAACGGGTCCTTCATAACAGGTTGTGTACAGACCGACGAATTTGGTGGATTCATTGTCTTTCATCGCCTTTTTGCCGTGCCAGCTAAGATCAACGTGGTCCGGATTAACACTTAACTCTTGTTCTAAGCGACGAGTGGCGCCACTAAGATATGACTCTCCGGAGAATAAATAGGCTGCCACTGAGGATCCAAAGTATCCTGGGTGGCGATCTCTATTTTTGCCAAGTTGTTGTAAAAGTAATTTATCTTTGCTTTTGTTCAGTATAAAAATGTGAACTGTCCGAAAGTTTAATCCTTCTGCCAGCACTTCGCCTCGTTTCGCTGTATCGATAGGTGTATCGTTGCTATTCACAACATCAACAACCATTTGCTTATTTACCTGAGAGCACATAGATAGTTAGTAAGTATGCCAATGATAAAGAAATAAGACAGTCAAACTCAAAATTATTATAGCTACTGTTCATAGAACCTGCAAAGTTGTGTTCAGTTTCCCCGCCGTATTCCATTGTTACATTCTTGAATCTTGAATCATAAATCTTTTTCATGATTCTTAAATTTTACCTTTCGTAGCTTTATGCGAAGAAGGGCTTTTCTGTGCTTTGTTCTGACTTTTAAATGTCAGGTTCTTATAAAAAAACCGGTAGCTGATCATGCAAAACCTTGCATGCCAACTACCGGTTTGTGTAATGGGGTTTAGTGTGATCAACCCCCAGTGTACCTATGCCTTTCTTCGCCGCCTTTTGTGCGTTCCAGAGTAAGAGTTGTTTCCCTCTTTGTCGTTTGAGGTTGCCATCGGAGTATCTTTCCATCTCACCGCAAACGATATCAGCAGTATGAGGCAAACAACTCCAGTTACCCACTCTACAATCGACGTTCCGGCAAAAGTTTCAGGGCGTAGAAGTGACCATAAGGGCAATGTGCCGATAACCAGAAAACTCTCCACTCCCGCCCCAAGCGTTTTGCGTGTAGTTTCGTAGACAAACCAGCTGGTCACTGAAGCAAGGAGTAGGATTTCTCCCACCTCCCACAGAATGAAGTACAGAGAGGCGCGGTCACTTCCGAATGCTTCAATGTAGTCGGCAGCAATGTCGGCGGCTAGCACCGAGCTTGCAATGAGTGAAACAGACAGTATAAGGTGGAGAAACCACCCGCGGCTAACATAATCGTCCATATCAAGCAAGAGATATTGTTCTAACACTAACGAAAGGTACTCTAGTTATTTTATACCAAAATAATTTATTTTTGTCAACATTATCAACGGTCTATGTTACTATTTCACTTGGATCACAAATTGTAAATCTTAAATTTTACTCTTTGTAAATTTACGAAGCAGTGCTTATCTTAGATTTTACCCCGCTTATTAGCGGAGCTTAAATTCTTCTTAAATCATGAATAATAAGTCTTGCGTCTTGAACCATAAATCCTGAATCTTTGAAATATATAGATGCTCATACACATCTCAACCCCGCTGGTTTTCAACCGAGCTGGATTTCGGGTTTAAGTAAAGTAATTCGTTTATAGATATGCAAGAATTCGATTCATTACAATCTATCGACGCACACGTACACCTCAACTTTGATGCTTTTGCCGACGACAGAGAAGAAGTGATCAGCCAAATGGAAGAAAAAAGAATCGGTGCAATTAATGTTGGTATTGATGCTGGAACCAGTCGGGAGTCAGTGGAACTGGCTGAAGGGCATGATCATATCTGGGCAAGTGTCGGCTGTCATCCGACTGAAGCCAGCAAACCTTTCGATATATCGAAATACCAAAGCTTAGTTAAGGCATCAAATACCGTGGTGGCGGTAGGTGAGTGCGGTTTGGATTACTCACGACCTGAATACCGATCTGAAAATCAAAAGCAATTACAGGAGGATGTGTTCGTATCTCAGATTACACTGGCAGCAAAAACAGATCTTCCGCTGGTTCTACATATCCGTCCACGAAAACATAGCATGGATGCCTACGAAGACGGTTTGGATATTCTTACCCATTTACAAAAGCAAGCCGATACAGACCTTGCCGGTACCGCCCACTTTTTTGTTGGGAATAAGGACATTGCTAAACAATTTCTTGACCTTGGGTTTTACATCTCCTTTACCGGTCCGTTAACGCAAGACTCTAATCTGCAAGAGGTTTGC
>PXPA01000059.1:0-8438 GCA_003022255.1 Parcubacteria group bacterium SW_6_46_9
GAAAAAGCTGGGGTTCGTCAGGCTCAAGCGAACGTACAATCCCAGCAGGCCCGTCTTGAAGAACTTCGTTCCGGACCACGGCCACAAGAGCAAGCGAATGCTTCAGTGGCCGTAAAGAAAGCGCAAGAAAATCTCAAGCAGGCTCAATTTGACCTTTTCAATACAGATTTACAGGCGTATGTTGCGTCCGGTGAGGAGTCAATCCGTTCTGGAAGCTTAACGTCGCCAACCATTTCCGGAAGCTACGACAGCGATGAGTCCGGGCGGTATCTCATTCGTCTGTACAAGTCCGATACGAAATCCGGATACTCATTTCGCTATACCGGCCTGGAAGAAGGTTTCGGATCGGTGAGTACGGACACACCACAGCCATTAGGGACGCGGGGATTGTACATCGAGTTTCCGGACAATTTTGCCACAAACCAACTACTACGCTGGGAAGTACCAGTTCCCAATACTCGCTCACCGCAGTACCGACAGGCAAAAAACAACCTCACCCAAGCACGCAACCGGCTGCAGGAAGCGCAAAACAACCGATCATTGACCGCTTCAGGCACACGCTCCGAACAAATTAACAGGCAGCTTGCCCAAGTTGACAGTGCGGAAGCGGGGGTTGACTCAGCTCAAAGCCAGCTAGCAAAAACGACTGTTAGGGCACCATTTTCTGGCGTCGTGCAGTCTGTTCCGGTATCGCCAGGTGATTACCGCAATGTGGGCCAACCGATCGCCGAGCTTATCAATACAGACAGTCTGCTTGTAGAAACAACGCTGCCTGTAAAGAAAGCAGCGCGGATATCGGTGGGGGATCCGGCTGTTGTCAACGACGACGTTTCCGCAACCGTTGTCAGTAAGTCTCCGGCTGTAGGCGAAGCTGGTAATATCGCGGTAGAATTACAGGTATCCCAGCCTCAGCAGGCTAACCTTACGGCCGGAACGTATGTCGATATCACATTCCCAAACGAGGGTGCGTCCAACGGTCAAAACCAAGCGGTTCGGTATCTGCCGTTGAAAGCTGTGAGCACACGAGCTGACAGAAGTTTTGTGTATGTTGTAAGCGGTGACGGTACTGCACGAAAAGTTTCCGTTACAACCGATTCGGTGACCGGCCAGCGCGTGGCGGTTCGTGGCGATATTTCTGACCGACCGATAATTCGTGATGCTGATTCTGTCTCAGCGGGAGAGTCCGTGAAGATAACCGCTGACAGTCGTGACTAACAAACACGGCCAATCAAACTGGATATTTTTTCTAAAAAACACCCGCATTACGGCATTGGCCGTCGTAGCGGTTGTTGTGCTTGGGGTTTTCTCAGTCTGGCAGATGCCCAAAGAATCATCTCCGGAAGTTGATGTGCCCATTGCGGTGGTAACGACTTCACTTACTGGTTCGTCAGCCACTGATGTAGAGACGCTGGTGACAAATCCGATTGAGGACAACATTGAAAGTATCAGCAATATTGCTGAACTTGACTCAACGTCCCAAACCGGTCTATCCCAAATTACCGTTCAGTTTGAAGTTGGCGTTGACAAAAATGACGCAATCGCTGACGTGCGCAATCAGGTTGAGGCGGTGGCCAGCGAACTGCCGGATGATGCCGGTGACCCAAGTGTTCAGGAAATAAGTTTGGCCGATCAGCCGGTTATCACGTTATCGGTGAGCGGTCCCTATGAGTTATCACAACTCGGTCAGTATGCAGAATCAATAGCCGACAGACTGCGTTCGATTACCAATGTGTCTACGGTCAATGTCTCCGGTGATCCGGAGCCGGAGTTTCAAGCTACCGTATCCGACACATCACTACAGCAGTACGGTCTGTCTGTCGGCCAGCTGATCCAAGCGCTGCGTCAGGCCAATACCGGCACGCCAATCGGGTCGGTTCAAACTAATGACGGTAATTATACAGTCCGGTTTGACGGGCGCTTAGCGGGCTTGCAAGATATACAAAATATACCGCTGAAAGCAGACGGCCCGACAGTGGTTCGAGTTGGTGATGTGGCGTCTGTCAAGCGGTCCACAGCTTCACTTGCGGTCAAAACTGAGTACACAGCAGGGCAAAGCCAACCAGAATCATCAGTATCAATTGATGTGTTTAAAGAAAGCGGAGCGGGAAGCATTATTGATGTTGTCTCACGCGTTAATGAGATTACTACTGATATGAAGCAAGACGAGCTTCCTAATGGGCTTACTATTGCCGAGACACGGAACCAGGCTGATCAGATATCAAAAGATCTCAACAATCTACTCGGCAGCGGTGCTGTTACGATGGTGATTATATTTTCAGTTCTATTACTTTTTTTAGGCTGGCGGGAAGCGTTATTGGCAAGTGTATCCGTACCGATTGCGTTTTTGGCTGGGTTGGCAATCCTTAACAGTATCGGCTTTACCATTAATTCACTGACCTTATTTTCTTTGATTTTGGTTATCGGGATACTTGTTGACGCGGCGATTGTTATCACTGAAGGAATTTCCCGGGCCAGCCAATATACCGAAGGGCCCACGGAAGCAGCTCGGCTAACAATTAATGAGTTCAGCCTGCCGCTTACAGCGGGAACGTTAACAACAGTGTTTGCGTTCGCGCCGATGCTTCTTGCTGGTGGGATTATTGGTGAGTTTATTTCCACAATCCCGGTCACCGTCTCCGCAGTGCTTGTGGCAGCGCTTTTTGTTGCGTTGGGTGTACTGCCGGCGTTAGCTGTTTTGCTCACACGTGTATCCGTTGGCAGTATTTCAGTTACAACTTACTTCCAAAACAAGTTAGCTTCGTTTTATCAGTGGTACGAGCGGTTTTTGCACACCACATTAGAAAGAACACGCCGCCGTACGTATATATTTACCACTATGATTGTACTCTTTGTTGTTGCTGTATCCTTCCCGGTGCTTGGCGTTTTGCCGACAACGCTGTTTCCGTCGGCAGATCTCGATACGATATCGGTTGATTTACAGATGCCGGCCGGCACACCACTGGCGGAGACTGCTTCAGCAACGACACCGGTTGTTAACACACTCAAGGATCACAACCTCGTTGACTCACAGTTGGTGACAATCGGTTCCGGCAGTAACGTCGGCGGTATATCCGCAGGCAGTGGTGGTAGTAACATGGCCGGAATTGTGGTTGGGCTGGCTGAAGACCGCCAGACAAGAAGCCAGCAAGTTGTTGATCAGCTAAGCAGCCAGCTACCAGAAGTCACGGAGGCTGACGTCAGTATCAGCCAGCGGTCGGGCGGACCGCCCACCGGCAAGCCGGTACAAATTAATCTCTCGGGTGGTAGCCTGGATGAGTTAACGCAAACCAGCGAGGAGATTAAAACCATTCTTGAAGATACTCCGAAAGCAGTAAATGTCGAGAATAGTTTGTCTGTTGGTACGAGTAAGTTTTCCGTTGTATTAGATCGTTCGGCAATAGAGCGGTCCGGTCTGACCGCCCAAACAGTGGCACGACACCTGCGGGCACGCGTATCCGGCCTGGAGGCAACCAGTATCAAAACCGATGACGAAGATATCCCGGTAGAAATTATGTATCCGGACACACGAAACTCCAGTGGTTTTGGTGTGGCGTCGCCAGTCGATATGAGCCAGCTTCTGGGAACACGAATCGTTACCTCAGATGGTTCGGTGCCGCTGGAGACGCTCGTTGATGTTCGTGTTGATCAGGGCGTACCAGCAATAACCCACAGCGGCGGCGATCGGCAGGTAACGGTGTCGGCTGATGTTGGGGCAAACACCACACCACCGGAAGTAGTATCGAAAGTAAAGGATCGGATTGACAAACTACAGATTCCCCGGGATATGACTGTATCGTTTGGGGGAGAGCAGCAAGACGTTGAACAGTCTTTCACTGATTTGTTTCTAGCAATGATTATTGGGGTTATTGCTATTTTTGCGTTGCTGACCTGGCAGTTTAATTCCTTCCGTCAGCCGCTTTATATGCTGGCGACGATTCCGCTGGCGTTTATTGGTGTCTCTTTTGGGCTGGCAGCTTTTGGCCAACCGCTGTCATTTCCAGCTTTCATTGGCATCGTTGCGCTTTCTGGAATTGTTGTCAACAACGCGATTATTCTTATTGACCGAATTAACACAAACCGCAAAGCCGAGGATATGAGTGTCAACGCGGCAATACAAGCCGGCGCACGGTCACGGGTGCAGGCAATTTTGCTGACCACAATCACAACCGCCGGTGGTGTCGCTCCGTTGCTTTTCACTGATCCAACCTGGGTACCACTAGCGTGGGCAATTATTTTTGGGCTGAGTTTTTCAACAGTGCTTACGCTTGTTGTTGTACCGCTTTTGTACCAACGATTTTCTCGGGACCGGTGACTCAGGTGGTACAATAAAACTATGAAAAGAATTGCCTACATTGGTTTGTTTGGCTTTTTGGGTGTGTTGGTGAGCACGTTGCTGCATGGAGTGATTGAACTTAAAGTTTTACATTTCTTACTGGCAGACTTTTCGCAGTACAATTTAGGCATGTCTTGGAGTCAGTGGTTCACTGTCCATTTCTGGGGCAGTATTGTGTTGTGGGTATTGGGCCTTGGTATTGGTATCTGGCAGGGGTTGTACTGGTGGCAGAAATTATATGTAAATAAATGAGGATCATTATGGATTATCAGTACTTCTATGCCTTCTGGTCAGCTATCTTTCTCGTAATTTGGGCCATTCTTTTCTGGTGTCGTAAAGATATTCGAAAAGAGATGATTATTATCAGTCCTATTTTTGGGGTCTTTGGATTGATAACACAAACGACGCACTTAACCGATTGGTGGCAACCAAAAAGAATTACTAATACTCCTATTGGGTTTGAGGATTTTTTTATTGGCTTTGCGATTGGAGGTATTGCAGCGGTGATTTATGAGTTCATATTTAGAAAAGAAACGGTTGAGTCTAAAATAGACAAAAAAAGCTCTTACTATTTTTTAGGTTTTTTCGGATTTCTTTTTCTTAGTTTCTTTTATATTCTAAGCTTAAGTTCGGGGTATTCTGTATTATTTTCATACGTTATTAGCCTAGGAATTTTGTTATATCAAAGACCACATTTATTTTATGACTCAATAATAAGTGGAATATTTTTACTGGTTATTGGTATCTCAATATACTGGATATTAATGTTACTATATCCAACATACATCCAGCGGTTTTGGCATTTACCCGATGTTTGGTATGCGCAGTTAGTATTAGGTATTCCTTTAGGGGAATATATCTGGTACTTCTTAACAGGAGCATTTATTGGTCCATTGTATGAATATATTGAAGGCTTAAAATTTACGGACGAATTAAATTAATAGATGATGAAAATTAACAATCAGCTTTCTATCGTAACTGCATCAGCATTAAACGCAACGTAGCCAGAAAAGTCATCGCCAACCTTATCGATAGCTGAGTCCTTTGGGTCGGGATAACTCCAGGCGGCATCTTCGTATGTGCTCTCATTAATTGTAATATGAAAGTACTGCGTTTCGCCTTTCCACGGGCAGGTATACGGGGTGTCGCTGTATTCTAAGTACTGTTTGTCGACTGACCCGGGCGGGAAGTACTGATTACCTTCAATCTCGATTGTGTCGTCGGTTTCCGCGATGGTGGTGTTATTGATGTGTGCGTGCATGATGGTGGTGGTTATCGGGTAGTATTTTCATGATAACAACAAGCCCTATGTCGGAAACACAAAAACTTACCGACAATTTTTTCGCTCGCGATACCAAACAGGTTGCCAAAGACCTTGCTGGGTGTAAGCTTGTACGTCAGTTTGCAGACGAAAAAACCAAACGACTACAAATCACCGAAACCGAGGCGTATTTGGGAGAAAAAGACGACGCCTGTCATGCCCGCGTCGGAAAAACAAAACGAACTGAGGTAATGTATCAGAAACCAGCCACGTTATACGTGTATTTGATATACGGTATGTACGACATGCTCAATATTGTCACGAGCCAAGAAGGCGTTCCCGAGGCAATCCTGATTCGGGCAGTTGAAAATCGCGACGGTCCGGGTATTTTAACGAGAGATTTAGATATTACGAAAGATAAACATAACGGTAAGCTTTTAGGCCAGCAGGCAGGTATATGGATAGAGCCACGCCCCGATAACTTTACAGAAGAAATAACATCGACTCCACGAATCGGAATCAATTATGCGGACAAAAAGTGGCGTGATAAAAAATTACGATTTTATCTTGAATAGTTTCTGAAGCCAGTGTTTTGTAGTGCTTGATTTTCGCATTCATTGTAGTACCATTACTACTGTAATAAACTAATGTTATGCCCAAAACAGACACAAAAGAAAAGCCGTTCGCTGTGATCCCCACTGGTGGGAAGCAGTATATCGTTCATGAAGGTGACGAACTTGATATTGAAAAAATTGACGCTGAAGAAGGTGGGGAGGTTGAGTTTGAAGCGGTCTTGATGACCGGCAAAAGCGGTGATGTGTCAATTGGCGACCCGGAAGTAGACAGTGTGGCGGTGACAGGGGAGGTGCTCGAGCACGGTAAAGGGGAGAAGGTTGAGGTGGTCAAATTCAAACGCAAAAACAACTACCACCGTGTTCGCGGCCACCGACAGCCGTACACAACGGTGAAAATCACGAGTATCTCGTAATTTGGAAGATTAAAGAGTAAATATAAAGGAAAAAGAAGCCCGACAGGCAAAGCCTGTCGGGCTAGTAGTGCAGGGCCGGAGGTCATTCGGTGATCGGTGTTTTGCTGACTCCTAGTATTTCAAACACCGATTTATTTTTCAATGAAGGTTTGTGATAAATTTCACGTGAGGATTGCCTGAAAACCTGAATCCAGGTTTCTGTATATTGGGTATAGGAACCTGTTTGCTCCCAAGCTTCTTGCGCTCGTTTTTCTGCAATGTGTGCGGATCTGTCGGCTGGGTTCATGGTACTGTGTCCGGAAAAAGTTCGAAAAGGACGATTTATCATTACTATAAGAAACTTTTAGTTGTTTGTCAATCACTAGCATACTGAAGTTTAATTCCGCTCATTTAATGCGTACGGCTTCGTATTATTATCTATCTACTCAAGCTCTATACCGGCAGACAGACCTCGATTTAATCTAGAGATAAAAAACTGTATTTATTATAGCCCAAAGGGCTTACCACGGATCTTTGCTCCGTGAGGGTGCCACGGGTTTTGCCCGTGGGTATCTACTTTCTATTCGAAGGGCAGAAGTCCATAGGCTCGGTCTATTATAAGTATCCACTTGGATTTTTAGTGAAGGTGACCGTGTTATTATTTAACCAAATTATGGATTCAAAGTATGGGTTTACCCTAATTGAATTGCTCGTGGTTATTTCAATAATTAGCTTGCTGTCATCATTTGTGTTGGTCGGCCTGCAAAAAGCAAGAAACAACGCTAAAGCAACACGAGCTCGCCAGGATATTGATTTGCTTGTAAATGCCATCCAGCTGGCTTCGCAAAATGAGGGTGGTGTAACTCTCAAGCAGATTACCGGCAGTGGTTGCAGTGAGTGCCCATGTCGTGGACAACAGTTAAAAAATATTTCTAAATCTAGCACTTGCTTTCAAGGAATGCAAAGTGCTATAGAAAAAATTAGTAAAGCTGCGGGTCCAGCCTATACAGACTTGGAAGAAAAATTAGCTCGTGATCCGTGGGGGGCTCCATATCTAATTGACGAAAATGAATCAACGAGTGGTAGTGGACTAGGAACCATAAAAAGTGCTGGTCCCGATGGTATTGCACCGGGTCATTCTACTGGCGAGATTGGAAGAAGAATACCTGAGTCTTGAGAAGTGAGCAGCCTCAAGTTCGTCCATCAAGCGCATGCCGCAAGGTATTGTCACCGATATACTCAAGCTCTATGACGGTAGACAGACTTCAGTCCAATATTTAAAGATAGAAAATGTATTTCTTTGCTGTGTTAACAAAAACGGGCAGCAGTATTACTAATTCGTTTATCTCAGTCGTATATAACAATTAAGGTAATAGAAATAGAGTTTTTTGCGAATTGTTTTTTTGTGATAGTGGAATATTATTTTTAAGCAGTAACCAGTATAATCGTTTCGGGTCGATTCATTCTAGTTAAAAAATCATATCTCTCACTTGACAAGTTATAAATATCTGTAATAATAACATTGGACTTCAAAATTACATCACACTACTGTAAGTAGACCTTAAAAGCTCATGCAACGAATTGGTTTCACTGTATCGCTCGTTCTCGCGCTTTTTTCACTTTCTTTGCTTGGTATCAACGAAGTGGAGAGGGTAAACCAGGCCAAGAAGCAGGCTCAGGAAGCAATCGAAAGCATGGATGACGGCCGGATGGCTGTCCACCCTCTCCTTGTCCTCGATATCGTCATAGATACCGTATCCGTCTGCATAGAGAATCACACTCCCGTCGCCGTATTCTGCGATGTCTTCGTCAATGTCTTGGAGGTCCTTGCAGACCAGAAATCGAACTCGTCCGTCATTCCGACGGACGAATGGCAA
>PXPA01000059.1:8539-10935 GCA_003022255.1 Parcubacteria group bacterium SW_6_46_9
GCTTCACACACGTCGTAGAGGCCAAATTCATCGATATTACCCCTCACGTCCTGGATTTTGTGGACAAAGTCGAGGACCGCTTCGTAGTCTCGATCAAGATCACGAGCGATCTGAGCGGTCGGCTCAGATCGCATCTCCTTGAGGGTGTAGAACATCTCTTCGAGTTCGAAGCGATGCTGGCCGAAGATTGTGTTCGTGAGGTCATTAGAGTAGGTCTCACACTCCTTGCACCAATACTGCTGGGCGTCTTTGCCGGTCGTACCTCGTTCGACAACGACGTTACTCTCGCAGTGGACACACGTCTCCGGCTCGCCCGTTTCGGCGAGCCGGAGACGTCGAAGCATCGCTCACGCGGTGGAAGGAAGGCCTGAGCAGACTCCTCGTCCATCGTTGGTTGATATATGATTCGCCAGGTGAATCGATGTTACGGTCTATCGAGATGAGCGATCGACGAATATAAACAGTGTGGGCTATCACACCATCTTCATGATAGTTGGTGCCAACTGCGCACCATCGATCGAGTTATCACACGAGGAGGAAGTCGATGGCTAACGCCTCTCTGATCCTGCTGGCGCTATTGCCTCTGATCGCGATCACGGTTATAATGGTAGTTCTCTACCAGCCGGCGACTATCACAATGCCAATTGCCTGGCTAATCGCTGCCATCGTCGGGTTTATCGGCTGGAGTATGCCACCGCAGTTAATCGCGGCTGCGTCGATCGCTGGTGTTTTCACAGCCACTGAGATCCTCTGGATCGTCTTCGGTGCGATCCTTCTGTTATACACGCTGAAACAGTCCGGCGCGTTCGACGTCATCAACGCCGGCTTTTCGTCGATCAGCGATGATCGACGTGTTCAGGTCGTGTTACTGGTATTTCTCATGGGCTCGTTCATTGAGGGAGCGGCCGGGTTCGGCACGCCCGCAGCCATCGTCGGTCCCCTACTGGTGGGACTTGGCTTTCCCCCTCTCGCAGCCGTCGTCGTTGCACTTACAGGCAACATCATGGCTATCACCTTCGGCGCGGTTGGGACGCCCCTCATCATTGGGCTTGAAGAGGTGTTCAGTCAGAACCAACAGATCCTGCAAGCTATCAATACACAAGGGCTCACTGTTGATCAGTACGTCGCGGATGTCGCCGTTTGGGCTGCATCCATCCACGCTATCGTCGGCGTTCTCCTGCCGTTCATCGGCGTTGCGATGATGACACGCTTTTTCGGCGAGGAGCGCTCGATCAGGCCAGCATTCGAAGTTCTCCCGCTAACGACCTTCGCTTGGGCGTCGTTCGCGATTCCCTACTGGCTGACTGCCTACTTCCTTGGACCGACTTTCCCCGCCCTTCTGGGTTCGATGGTAGGGTTGTTCGTTACCGCGGCGACACTACGCGCTGGCTACTTGCTCCCGGACACCGAATGGGACTTCGGCCCCCAAGAGCAGTGGCCGGCCCATTGGGTCGGCGATATCGAACCGGGCGAGAGCGTCACCAAGGACGACCGGGCAGTCGCCGCCGATGGGAATGGCTTGGACGCCGTATATCCTAACGGCCGCGTTGCTCGTGGTAACACGGGTTTGGGACCCGCTTCAGACGTTTCTTACCTCGAATTTGGTCATCGTCTGGAACGACATCTTCGGGACGGGCATCGGCGGGGAGTTCCGGACGCTGTACCTCCCAGGAGCGATCTTCGTTCTCGTTAGCATCTCGACCTACGCGCTCCACGGCATGAACAGCGAGGAGATTACCGCCTCATGGCGTGAAACCGGTCGGAATATCCTGCCAGCGGTGATCGCCCTCTGGTTCGCGGTTGCGACCGTCCAGATCATGATCAACTCCGGCGAAGCCGGGAACCTCGATAGTATGCTTGTGATCCTCTCGGACCTGGCAGCAAACCTCGCTGGTGGTGCCTACCCGTCTTTCGCCTCGCTCGTCGGCGCGTTCGGCGCGTTTATCGCCGGGTCGAATACCGTAAGCGACATTCTCTTCGGGACGTTCCAGTTCAACGCTGCTCAGAACCTCGGTGTCCCGACACAGATCGTCGTCGGCGCACAGGCGGTCGGTGGCGCAATCGGGAACCTCATCGCGATTCACAACGTGGTCGCTGCACTCGCGGTCGTCGGTCTGGTCGGCGAGGAAGGCCGCGTCATTCGGCTGGAATTGATTCCGTTGGCGTACTATGCGGCCGCGACAGGTGTTCTAACGTTGTTGTTCGCTTACATCGTCGCGCCGGGAGCGTTCTGACATCCCCCCTCGTTCGTGATTATCTCGCGCAGACCACCCTGGGGCTCTCCTAAGACGATTTCGACACTTCACGTCGAAACGTAGCCCTCCCGCCTGCGCCGCGGTGAGACTACACGCTGATCAACCTGGTGAGAGTCGTACAAGCGCGAGTCTTTGTGTTCC
>PXPA01000060.1:0-2297 GCA_003022255.1 Parcubacteria group bacterium SW_6_46_9
TGGGTTCGCGGGCGACAATTCTTTATGGTGGCTCGGTTAAACGAGACAACGCTCGGAAGTTATTTGTTGGCACTGAAGTTGACGGGTTTTTGATTGGTGGCGCTTCTCTTACCGCTGATCATTTTAATGATATTTTGCGAGTCGTAAATGATGCCCATGATGATGACAGCAATTGACCTACCACACCTAACCGATAAAGATGATATTGCCGGCAAAACCTTCCTTGTGCGTGGGGCTTTAAATGCTCCGGTAGCAGACGGTGAAGTTGTTGAAGATGTTCGCCTGCAGAGTATCCTGCCGACAGTCAGCTGGCTCACCAGCCGTGGTGGCCGGGTAATTTTGATTGGCCACCTTAGTGGCTCCGATACCGACTCGTTTGCGCCGATTGCAAATTACTTGCGGAAGCATATTGATATTACGTTTATCACTGAGTATGCCAACGGAGCGGCTCAGTCAGCAGTAAACAGCATGCGGAATGGTGATGTTATGCTTTTCGAGAACCTACGCAAATACGAGGGTGAGAAAGCCAACGATTCCAAGTTTGCGCGGATGCTTGCTGATTATGCCGATGTGTATGTTAATGACGCCTTCCCGGCTGCCCACCGCAAGCACGCCTCAATTGTTGGCGTGCCTCAGTATGTGCCATCGCGGGTCGGCAAGCAGTTTCAAGCGGAGGTGGCAAATCTCTCTAAAGCCCTCGACCCCAAGCGGCCGTTTGTATTTGTCCTCGGTGGGGCAAAATTTAGAACGAAAATTCCGCTGGTTGAGAAGTTCGCCTCCATTGCCGATCAGATTTTTTTGGGTGGGGCGATTGCGAATGTGTATCTGCAGGCTGACGGCTTTCCAATTGGTCAGTCAAAACGGCCGGAAACTATTCCTGACCTACAGAAAGAACTAGAAAGCCAAAGCTTGAAGCTGCCGGTTGATGTAGTTTGTGAAACCCCGGCCGGCGATTCGGCTGTACGTAATGTTGACGAAGTTATAGATGATGACGTGATTGTCGATATCGGTCCGCGCACGGTATCGCTTATTGAAGATGTGGTAGCAGACGCAAAGATGGTTGTCTGGAACGGACCCTTGGGCTGGTACGAAAAAGGCTATACCCAGGCGACTGATGATCTTGCCGGCATACTAGCTGAATCAGACGCAGAAACAATTCTCGGTGGTGGTGATACCGGGGCGGTGGTGCTTGATGACTACGAAACTAATGACTTTTCGTTTGTCTCTACAGCCGGTGGGGCGATGATTCAGTTTTTAGCCAACGAGACGCTTCCGGGTATTGAAGCGCTGCGGTCATAGAATCAATTCCGGCTTGACTGTTTACAAAAAGCAAATAATTTACTATTCTAACACATAGATCGCTCTTCCTTCTACCAACGCCCGCCACGGAGAAGCGATACCTCCGGGAATGAATTATGCTTAGAAAGACTGCACGGTACGCTTTACACAAAAGCGGCTACATATTCTGGTTTGCAGTCGGGTGGTTTCTCGTTGGAGTCATACTTTTTATTATGACTTCGATTGAATTGTTGATGGTGGCTATTTCCGGTCCGGCGCTGATTACCGGCTTCATTTTTGGATTCACATGGTGCTGGACGAAAATGTTTGAGCCACCCGTTGGCCAACCGAGGCCACAGCCATACCGGGCATTGCTACCAGAATTAGACAAGCAGGAATGAGGCGAAAGCGCCCTTATTCCTGCTTTTTACTTTGGATAAAAACTACAACTCCTCACGAATGTTTTCCGCAATTTCCTTACCGCGAACGTCATCATGGTAATCGTCCTGACCCTGCCAGTGACTGAAGCTGTCACTATCGAACCGAGGCATGATGTGAACATGGAGATGCATAACTTCCTGACCGGCGGCTGGTTCATTGTTGATACCGATGTTTATTCCATCTGCGCTTACTCCGTCTTTAATTTTTGGCGCTAGCCGGTGCACTGTTTCCATAACTTTTGTGAAATCGTCCTGGGGAATCTCGTAGATGTTCTGGTACGGCTCTTTTGGTACGACCAGGGTATGGCCAGGATTAACCGGCTCGGCATCTAAAAACGCAAACGTGCTTTCGTCTTCATAAATTTTATGATGCGGAATGTCTCCGGCAATAATTTTTGTAAAAATTGTTTGTTTTGACATAGAAAACACAATTACAACTTCAATATATCATGACTGACAAATGCATGCGTTAAAATTCGCCCTTTTTTCTATAGCTCACCGAGATAACCTTTAGTCCGGGAGTGAATCGCTCGCAGCAAGAGGCCATAGTGTCTCTCACGAGATGTTCGTCAGCTCGAA
>PXPA01000060.1:2323-3317 GCA_003022255.1 Parcubacteria group bacterium SW_6_46_9
CTTAGTTAAAAGCCCCGGGTTAAGCCCGGGTTATTTACAAACGTAACCATGACTCATCCACACACGCCGTGTGTTACGCTAAAAATATAACTAAGTTAGTAATATTAACTCCTTAGACCCCAACCAAAGTGCGCTGATTGCCGGAATCTTTTCGGTTGTGTTAGTGTTTGCATTCTCATTTAGCCTGCTTCCATCACCCGGTTCGTTTCCAGAGGGTGTTAGCATGCAGATAAATCACAATCATCAGTCAGCCCAAGCCAATCTCTCATTAGCAGACCGCTCTCGGGATGAGTTGTCTACCATCCTCAAACTACTCACCAATATTGCCAACCAGCTGCAGGTCGTAACTACACTCAAGCAGACCCCAAATACAAGCCCACCGGAAAACACCCTATCGAATATTGCCAACGCAACCGCCCGCCTCGGACAAACCTTTGGCCTCCCGGTTGGCCCCCAAGGACAACAAAACAGCAACCAGCCTAACATAGTCAGCCCACCAGCAGACACCGACAGTAGTGTCTCTGCAAACATGCCAACTGAAAATGCCGATGGGGTAATTACCAGAGACAGCTCCTCCGGTGGTGGATCTGGTGGCGCTTCCGATGATGACAGTGAGAATGGCTCTGATAATGGTGGGGGCAGTGGATCAAGCGGCAATTCTGGTGGTGGCGGCTCCGGCGGTGGGTCCGGTAGTGCTGGTGACGGTGGTGGTAATAATGATAGCAGCAACCAATCCCCAACAGCTAGCTTTAGTCACACAACCACCGGCCGGCAAGCAAACTTTACTGAAAACTCCACTGATCCGGACGGAGACATTACTTCTTACCAGTGGTCGTTTGGTGACGGCCAGTCCAACACGACAGCCAACCCAACCCACACATACAACACCTCCGAAACCTTTACCGTGACTCTCACTGTGACCGACCAAGCCGGCAGTACCGACAGTATCAGCAGGGATGTGTCGGTTGATGGTGACAGCACCAATGACTACCCG
>PXPA01000060.1:3345-7751 GCA_003022255.1 Parcubacteria group bacterium SW_6_46_9
ACTATCGGCAGCGTTGTCTGATGGTGCCAACCTGTCTGTTGGTGACACAATCGAGGTGGGCGGACAGCGTGGTGGTAGTTTTACGGTTACTGATAGTGGCTGCGAGACGGACGGGGCAACCTGTTTTATTTTCGATGAGGACCGGGCACAGGCTTCGGAGACGGTTGCAGCAAACGGCGACGCCACGCTGTCGAACAGCGACCTCGTCTGGGGGACCGTTGAGTGTCGGTACGGTCCTGATCCTGAAGATGTCGTCAAAGATCTTCGGCTTGCTGGTCATCACGTTCGCTACACCGGAGGCAACGGCGAGCCGTGGATTGATCACGCAGCAGGACAATTCAACGGAGGGGGGTGGGCTCCCTTCAGCGACTTTGACAGCAAGCTCGGAAATGGCGACGGCACGATGGACGTGAGCTACGAGCACGCCACGTCTGCTCGCCGACTGGAGCGGAAAAACGTGACCGAGGCGATCAATCTCGCGTGGTATGGGGCGCCGAAGGCCGATCCCAACAGTCCAGCGAGTGCCGGGCCGTATCTCTCGTGGGCGCTCACCCGTGCGGCAGAGTTATACCAGAATAATAATTTTGATTGGACGTATGTAGACGTACCCGGCGAATACTACGTCCGCAATCGACAGCTCATGTTCTCAGGCGTTCGCGTACGAGGCACGGGCGATCTCAACGCGGACGGCTTAACGCGAGGAACGCTCAAGCTGATGCCGGGAGAGGCATTGTATACCTTGAAGAAGGACTTCCAAAATGCGGACGGGTGGTATCGAATGGAGAACGACACGAACCGCAAGCGTGCCCACATGCACTACGGAGGACGAGGAGCATTTCTTTTTAGTAATTCCAAGTTTCCAGAGAAGTTTGGGTTTGAGCAGCTCTTGGTTAGCGGCAACCTCCCCAATAACCGAGGCCCGTTCGACAACCAGAGCAACTACAGTCACCCCAACAACAGCATCGAGCGGTACTTGCAGGACAGCGGGGACTGGATGATGTTCTACTCGAAAAACGACTACAACGATCAGACACCGCTTGTGCTGGACGATGTCCACGTCAAAAACGTCGGTGGGTCCGGAATCGGATTTGCGGGGTTGAACGAGGGCATCGGCTACGACACGCAGACATCAGGAAAGGTGCTTATTGATACGGCCTATCGGAACCACCTGTGGTACGGCCTTACGACGCAGGGGTGGATTGAGAATGTGACGCTGAAGGGCACGTACTGGGGGGGGCAATCCGGTTTCCGGGTCAGCGGTCGGTCCCAATAAGTACCATAATATCACAGTCAAGGACCTGTACGCAAATCCTGATTACACCTTCAACTCTATCTTTGGGGACCGGGAGGGGGAAGCGCAGATGGAGAACATCACGGTGGACTTGCGGGGGTCGACGCATGGATTTAAGTCGATGAATGTGTTCATTACAGATGGGCAGAAGAGTTCGATTGACGGATTTACGCTTCACAGCTTCTACGAGGACGACACCGATGCCGACAAGGTGACGCTTTATTCAAAGCGAAACTCGGGGGACAAAACAGAGGGGCCTGTGGTTATCAAGAATGTGGATATGTATGACGAGGGAACTCCGGTCCAACTACACGGCGCGAGCAATGGGAACAGGCACGACGTGGTGTTTGAAAACATCACCATTCAACAGGGAGAAAATCCGAGCGGGAACGCCGATGCGACTACGCACGGCTTCAACAACGCCTCGCTTGAAGACAAGCCGAAGGCAGGGCGTATTGATTATCGAAATGTCGACATTCTTGCCCCGGTAGGCGAGTTTGGGCTTGGTAATCGCGGCGGGACGGGCGAGATGGATGTGTATTGGACAAACAGCACGATCAACAATCAAGGCCCTGATTTCGTTTTCAATGACAACATGAACGAACTCTGGGAAAATAAGCAATTCGGTATTTTCCTCGATAATATCGAGTTCACAGGGTACTTCCCGAAAACGGGGTACATGGAGGGCAACGCTCCGCAAGAGCAAAGCGGGGAGTACGTGTATGTCCGCATGAGAAATTGCACGGCGACAAAAGACGGAACGACGCTATACTCTGAGCAAAGCGGCACGTATACCTCCGATGGGAGCGACGAGGGCAACGACTTCGTGCTCATCCCGACGCAACTGATGACCTACGCGTGGGGCACCGACGTGTCGGTAACGAGTGGAAACCGCACCGTGTCGAGCGTTGAGATTACGGACTCGAATGGCGACCCGCGCACAACGGATCCTCTGGACAAGTGGACGAAGCAAACAGAGCCGTACCTGAAGGTGAACTTGGATACGGCGATCCAGGCAGGCAATACGATTGATGTAGAGTGGACCGCACGCGTGACGCCGCAGGACGATTACCAAACGACAGGTCTGTTCGTGGCGCGTCCCGTCTTGAATCAAAGCTACACGACGGGACAGGGGCCGTTCACCATTGATCTGCGCGGCGTGGCCTCGTCGCAAGAGTCGAGGGACAAGATCATTTACACCGCGTCGTCGGGCGACACCTCCGTTGTGACGGCGAATGTACAGTCTGATGACTACACGCTTAAATTAACAGAGCGGGGTTCCGGGACAGCGACTGTTTCCGTTACTGGTAGCATCGATGGAGTTGGTCAGACAACTGATACATTTACAATTTCAATAAATTAAGCCATTTTCCCAACCAGATCTTTTTTGCCGAAATTGTTGGTGTTATCATGGCGGGCAGTCATGAACCAAACTAGAAGGCCCAAAAGCGTGGATAAGTTGCATGCGCTGGCGAAACAAGTCGTTGATATTCACCCCACTCTTGACAACGTTACCAACCGCCTGAACGGTGGCTTTACCGGTCAACTGCGTGATCCGTTTCTGTTTGCGGACATGAAAGCTGTGGTCAAGCGGTTTGTGCAAGCAGTTGAAGACAGCGAAACAATTGTTGTTTTCGCTGATTTTGATACTGATGGCATTCCCGCGGCGGCAATGTTGCATGACCTGCTGACAACTGTTGGCCATGATGATTTTACTGTCTATATTCCCCAACGGGATGTTGAGGGCTTTGGTTTAAAACCAGATCAGGTAGCTGAATTCGTTGATGAAGACGCAGACCTTCTGGTTACTGTTGATTGTGGTATTCGGTCACAAGAAGCTATTGCCCAGGCCCGAGAATCCGGCACGGATGTAATTGTGCTTGATCATCATGTTCCGGCCGGAACACTGCCGGAAGCCAACCAAATTATCAATCCGGCATTACCAGAGTCAGATTATCCGTTTGCTGATCTTGCCGGCGGGGGTGTTGTCCTGAAAGTATTGCAGGCACTGCAAGAAGGCGGTCGACTTGATGTGCCCGATAACTTTTGTAAGGGCCAGCTCGGTCTAGCGGCGATTGCCACAATCAGCGATATGGTTCCGCTTGTTGGTGAGAACCATACAATTGCTCGGTTTGGCTTGAAGATACTGCGCAACACCACCCGTCCGGGCCTGCAGGCGTTGTATGAAAAAGGACGAATACACGGCGGGGAGCTGACTGCTGTTGATGTCGGTTTTACAATTGGCAGCCATATTAATGCTGCCAGCCGACTTGACCAGCCGAAGCTTGCCTACAAACTGTTAGTGACCCGCAGCCACAAGCACGGCAAACAGTTAGCTGATACGTTACACAGTGTGTACCGAGAACGGAAACGCAAAACTAAAAAACTAAAGACAGCCGTGTTTCAAAAAGTTGATACCCAAGCAACAAATGCAGTCGTCAGCGGATCCCCTGAATGGAAGCCGGCACTTTTAGGTCCGGTTGCCCATCGGCTGACGGATACAACCGGCAAGCCAGTCTTTCTGTGGGGTCAGGCAAATGGTAATAGAAAAGGGTCAGCCCGGGCAACTTGTCATGATGTGGTTGCGATGTTACAGGAGGTTGCCGACGGTCTTATCGGTTACGGTGGCCATAAGCTGGCTGGTGGTTTTGAGCTTGATGGCTCGCCTACCCCGGAGTTTCGTGATGGTTTGGAAAAAGCAGTTGATCAGTTTCAAATTGAATCAACCGAAGATATTGAGCCGGTGCCGGCTGAGTTGTCTGACCTCAATTGGGCCTTGTATAACTCTCTGGAAGCGTTGGGTCCGTTTGGTGCCGGCTGTCCGCAGCCGCTTTTTCGTGTTTCCAATGTGCAGGTTGAAGACGTGCGTACGTTTGGGTCCGATAACGGCCATGTTGGCTATACCGTATCTTCTGACGACTGCAGGCAGGATACCGTGGCCTTTTTTGCTAATGACAAAATGAAAAACATAACTGCCGGCGACACAATTTCAATCGTTGGTGCTTTAGAAAAAACTACCTTTGGGTTTGATAAAAAGCTACGGTTTCGTATGGAGTTAGTCTCACGCTAGCGTATAATACAGATATGACACACGTAATTAGTTTCACTGACGGGG
>PXPA01000060.1:7866-9716 GCA_003022255.1 Parcubacteria group bacterium SW_6_46_9
AAACAAAGCACAAAGCACAAAGCAAAGACCAGGACGGTTATGTGAAAGAGATTGGTGGGCCGATAGAAGCGGGAACGAACAACGAAGCGGAGCTTACTGCCGCTATTAACGTGCTACAGTTTGCGCAAACTAATAATGCAGTATCAGTGACTATTTATACTGATTCCTTATACCTTATCGACGGAGCTACCGGCTGGGTGTACGGCTGGCAGAAAAACGGCTGGAAAACACAAAGCGGTGACTCGGTAAAAAATCAGGATTTATGGAAACAGATTGCTGATTTACAAACAGACCTTTCAGTCAACTTTGAGAAAGTTTCTGGCCATGCCGGAGTCCCGGCCAACGAGCGGGCTGATGATATTGCCACCGATTTTGCCAAACGATTGGATCCGGATTTGTACGCCGGAACCGCTGGTGGCTACGGTGTTTCTTTACAGCCGCAAACAAAAGAGATTCCTGACGGCCCGGTGTATCTTAGCTGTGTTGATGGTGTTGTCAAACAGCACGCCAGTTGGGCTGAGTGCCAAAAACGGGTTGACGGTCAAGACGCACAGTACCGAAAAGTGCAAACAAAACAACAAAAGCAAGAGGTGTTGGACGAATGGAACAAAACGGTTGAAGACATAACCGACTAACATGTCCAAAGGTTTTTACAGCGCCGTCCTCGGCTTCTGCTTGGGGACGGCGTTGTTGCTTTTGGACGCCCCAATTATTGCAGTCTTGGGTTTGTCGGTGCTTTTGTCGTGCGTGTGTATCGGCTTTTATTTCGTAACCGGGAAGAATAATTCGCTTTTGGTGGTAGTTGCGGTGTTTCTTGTGGCAGCAAGTTTCGGTGCGGCACGCGCTGCGGTAACCACGGATCCGCCGGAAGCATCAGTGTTTCAGTCGGTCGTTGATACGCCGGTAGCAGCGTCGGGAACAGTTGTCAGCAGGCCAAGCAGATCCGCGGACGGGCAAAACTTTACGGTTACCATTGAGTCAGTCACAACACAGCAAGCGAGCACGACAGTCAGCGGACCAACAAAAGCAGTAGTATACGGCCCAGCCTATCCCGAACTTAATTATGGGGATCATGTGCAACTTCGTGGTCGTCTGCAGAAACCAGAAGCGTTCTCTGGCGATGACGGGCGAACCTTTGCGTATCCGCAGTACCTGGCCCGGAAGGATATTTACTACGAGATGAGCCGACCGGAGGTAGTTCGTACCGGAGACGGTGGTGGAAGTATAATCAAACGCAAACTTGCCGGACTTCAGGACACATTACTTCAAACAGTTAAAAAGCTCGTACCAAAACCGGAGTCCGGACTCGCTGGCGGCGTACTGCTGGGCGCTGAAGAGGAACTAAACGAACGTTTGCGTGCTGACTTTCGGGCAACGAGCGTTGTCCATGTTGTTGTCTTGAGCGGTTTTCATGTGACTGTGGTGGCAACGGCAGTTGGTAAGGGGTTACTGCTTGCCGGACTGCCTTTGGCCGGTGCTATGCTTGCTTCCGGTGTGGCAATTCTGCTTTTTGTGCTGCTTGTTGGCGTGTCGCCGACAATCATTCGAGCGAGTATTATGGCGGTGTTTGCCCTCATAGCTCGCGTCACGGGACGCCAGTATGCGGCCGGTCGCGGTCTTAGTCTGGCGGTGGTAGGTATGGTACTTGTTTCCCCGAATATTTTGCTGTATGACCCGTCGTTTCAGCTTTCGGTGGCGGCAACAGCCGGTCTGATAATGTTTGGAGATTACATCAGTAGTTGGCTGACTTGGATACCTAAGCGGTTGGGGCTGCGGGAGGTGGCAACGGCAACCATCTCGGCCCAGCTGATGGTACTACCCTTAATCTTGTATCACATGGGCACACTGTC
>PXPA01000060.1:9809-10879 GCA_003022255.1 Parcubacteria group bacterium SW_6_46_9
CTACTGGCCGGATACGTGATTGGAATAGTCCAATGGCTGGCGAATCTTCCCGGTGCTGCGGTGTCGGTACCGCCGTTTCCGGTCTGGCTGGTGTTTGTGATGTATGCCGGTATATTCATGATGTACTGGCATCTTTCTGGGCAGACTGATTACACAAAATTACCGGCCCCGGCAGACAATTGACATAATTATCTTTTTGTTGTATTGGCTTGACAATTTATAGTGGTTTGCTATATTACTCGTTGTGCCAACACTTTTGGCATACGGATTTAGCAGAAAAGCAGTTTACAGTGGCTCGTTTTGTCATTAATATTTGGGCATGATACGTTCACACACACTGTTTCGTACGCTTACATTAGTTGGTATTACGATTTTTACATTTATTCTTAGCGTTGGTACTATCGTATCCGGATTGTCTGCACAAGCAGAAAGCAAGGTGGATACCCCAAACCAGCGTACTGCCTTGCGGACAAATCAATCCAACATGTCTTTTGGGGTAACCAAATCATATGGGGTACACAAACCACAAGATAAGCTCTCACTGCTTGCTGCAGAAGACAATAAACTTCGAAAGCCACAATCCGTTAGCACGGCAACCGATACAAAAACCAAAAAAAATACTGCTACGGAAACCAGCCAGGAAGAAAAACCAAAAACAGAGACACCAAAGGAGCTCCACAAGAAAGCACAACGCCGAGCACAGTCATCGGGTGGAGATACGCCGGTTATGACTGCTCAGGACAAGCAGGAAATTCTTTGGTTGGCACGGATTATTTACTCGGAAACAAAACGACCAAACGAACAGCGGCTGATCGCGTGGGTCGTGCGTAATCGCGTTGACACCGGATACACCGGCCGAACATACGAATCAGTTGCCAATCACGCCAGCCAGTTTTCCGGCCTTCACCCGTATGATAGTCGGTATGAGCATAATATGTCCCGCTGGTGGGCAAGCCAGGGAAGGAGTTGGCGCTCGGCGTTACGAATTGCCAAGTCGGTGTATTTTGCTCCCGAATCAGAGCGTCCATTTGCCAAAACCACTCGCCACTTTTACTCGCCGATTTCTGTGT
>PXPA01000060.1:10916-26082 GCA_003022255.1 Parcubacteria group bacterium SW_6_46_9
CCCGGAGCCTCGCTTTGCTTTCTATTCACGAGTTCGGTAAAACCAGCCCGAGCCGGCTGTCAGTATACGCAGCCTACTAATGCAGTTATATTTTTTAAGCTACCGATAGTGTATGCTGTAGGTAATGGATATGTCGAAGCGTCTACCAGGCTGGATCGGGGTATTCATCGTTTTCTGTTGTCTTATCGTTTCTCTTTTGGCGGTACTGCACGCTATCCAAAGCCGCACGGATACCCTGCAGATTTCGTTTCTTGATGTTGGTCAGGGTGATGGAACCCTGATAGAGGTTCCGGGTGGCAAAGAGGTGCTTGTCGATGGCGGTAAGCACGGATCTATTGCCGGGCCGCTTGCTGATGAGCTTCCGTTTTATGACCGATCCGTTGATCTGGTTGTCGGGACGCATGCTGACAGCGACCATATCGGTGGGCTATCTAATGTATTTGCCACCTACGATGCGGGCAAGATAATTGTGCCCAGTCGTAAAGCCAAATCGTCAGTATGGAAACGCTTCCTTAACTCGACCCGAAAAGAAAAACAGACCGGGGCAGTCGTTGATACCGTATCGACCGGCGATGTCCTCAAACTTGGTCCGCAAACGTATCTACTCGCTTTGTTTCCGCCGGAGTCGGCCGTGCCCAAAGACACCAACAAAAGCTCGCTTGTTTTCAAGTTAATTCATGGCAAAACCAGCGTAATGCTGACTGGTGACGCACCAAAGAGTATAGAGCGGTATCTTGCCGGTCAGTTTGGGCAGCTGCTTGATGCCGATATACTGAAACCCGGCCATCACGGCTCAAAAACGTCCTCTGGTTGGCCATTTTTATCGGCGGTATCACCGAGTCAGGCAGTGATTTCTGCCGGCAAAGGTAATTCCTACGGCCATCCGCATCAGGGTGTGCTGGACCGGCTGGAAGCAATAAATGCCAGTACGACCTGTACGTGTAAGGGTGGTACGATTACGTTCGAGAGTGACGGGAAAGAATTAACGCGTATAAAATAAAAAACCTTATTGACAATTTAATAAGTTTTTTTATTATATTCAAACCGAGTGATCTTTCCCATTAACATCGAAATGTCACAATGTTTATAATCGAAGGATTTGTCACGCTTGCGAAAAGAGGTCAAGCAGAAGAACTTGTGTCTCTAATAGTGACTGACAGTTCGCCTGATAATTTACCCAGCTCAGCAGAACTGTGCGTTCGATTAGCTGAGGAAATCGGTCAGGAGTTTTCTGAAGTTGTTGATCAGGAAAGCTCTGTGCCGTATCTTTTGGCTGCTTGCGTATCAGATACAGGTACGCCAGAGCAGGCACGACGACTGATACAGGCATTAGATAGTTGGTTGGGCAATAGCGGATTGGAGTCCGACGACTATAATCGGCTCATAAAGCGAGTGGCTGAAAGTCAAGATGAAAACAGAAAACTCCAAGAAGACGGCGAGACTATTCTTGGCGACAGCCATGCTCAGACACTCGAGGAAGCTCTTTCTGCCCGAGCTTGACCGACCTACACAAGCCCTCACTCATTCTAATGAAAAAAGCCCACCGCCTAGCATCGGCGTGTGGGCTTGTTTTTAACTAAAGGCTTTCGGCTAGTCTTCAATAATCCCCGCTTCTTTCAGTGCTTGGTACGGTCCTTTTTTGGCAATAGTACGCAGGCCGGCCGCAGAGACTTCAAGCTTGAGTGTCTCATCGATTTCCGGAACGTAGATGCGTTTCGTCTGGAAGTTAACGTTCTGATCACGCTTACCGGTTGGGTTATACTGTGTTGCCCGGACCCGGTTTGAGTACTGTCCAGCGTTGTTTTTTGATTTGTCGGTAATTGGACATTTTTTTGCCATAAGAAAAATTAGGTTATATTTTTTCGTTTTACGTACCTATGCTAGCATACAATTCGTGTTTGATAAATACAAAGACTGTAATATAGATCAGTTATGGACGTAGTAACTGGCATCTTATTTATCGCCGTGCTGATCATTTCTGTGATTATTCATGAGGTATCACACGGTTACATGGCAGATTATCTGGGCGACCCAACAGCACGTCTGCAAGGTCGACTGACAATGAATCCGATTCCGCATATTGATCCGGTTGGGTCGGTGATTGTGCCGGCGGCTTTAGCGCTACTGCCGGGCGGAATAATTTTTGGTTGGGCGAAGCCGGTGCCGTACAATCCGCATAATCTTCGTAATCGTTACGGTGATGCGCTCGTTGCCGCGGCCGGTCCGGCGTCAAATCTGGTATTAGCAGTGTTATCCGGGTTGGTTTTCCGCCTTGCTCCTGTCGCTGCGTCTGAACCTATAGGATTCTTTTTGCTGGCTGTCGTGTTGATTAATATTATTCTAATGGTATTCAACCTTGTGCCGATTCCACCGCTAGATGGTTCAAAAATCTTGTTCGAGTTTCTCCCGGCAAAGTTTGATTATATTCGCAAGAATTTAGAACAGTATGGATTTGTTATCTTGCTGTTTTTGGTATTTACTGTTCTTTTCGTTATTTTGCACCCTATTTATACAAATTTATTTGAATTACTAACAGGAGAGAAATGGCGGACAGCATTAATGCTTTTTGAATAGTTGATGACCTTTAAGTTATTAAAGCCTGATCTGGATTTTATCGAAAATCTCATTTGCAATTTCCCATGATGTCATACAGGCTTGCATATAGAGCTAAAAAGTAGTAAAGTATTACATGGTTACAAGTGTTTACTAAACAATTTCGTATTCTCGATGTTTAATACATTGGAAAATAAACCTTCCTACTACCCGTCGCCGTTTAAACGCGGAGTCATTACGAAGGTGACAACAGCTGTACCAAAAAAGCCGAACTCCGCGATACGAAAGATTGCCCGCGTTCGGTTGTCCAATGGCGAGGAGGTTACTGCGTATATTCCCGGTGAGGGCCACACTCTTCAAGAGCACTCGGTTGTGCTTGTCCGTGGCGGTCGAGTGAAAGACATCGGTGCTCGCTACACGATCGTTCGTGGCGTGCTTGATGCGGACGGGGTTGAGGGGCGGAAGACGTCTCGTTCGCTGTATGGTACTGACAAACCTGATGAGGAATAACTATGGCAAATTATCCGATTACCCTGCTTCGCCAATCCGTTCTTCGCACAAGGCTACGAAGTGCAATGGCTACACAGGGCGAGTGTAGTATGGTTTGAGTAATTGATACGATCACTTATTATTTTAAACTGACACATGGCTAACTATCCGATTACACAACGACATCCGATCAAGCCGGATTACAAATACGAGTCGCAGGAAGTTGCGAAGTTTATTAATTACGTGATGACCGGTGGTCGCAAGGACATGGCTCGAGAAATTGTATACGATGCGTTTGATATCATCGCGGAAAAAACCGATGAGGACGCTTTAGATGTCTTTGAGGAAGCACTGGAGAATGTCGGTCCGTATATGGAGGTGCGCTCTCGTCGAATCGGAGGTGCGACCTATCAGGTGCCGTATGAAGTAGACGCCAAACGCCGCCTGCAGCTTTCCTTGCGTTGGTTGAAAGATGCCGCACAATCAAGTCAATCAAGTGAAGGCATTGAAGAGGCCTTGGCTCGAGAGATAATCAAGGCTTCTAACGAGGAAGGTGCTGCCTTCCAGCGCAAAGAGCAAGCACACAAAATGGCTGATGCTAATAAAGCGTTTGCCCACTTTGCTCGGTAGAACATTAATTTAAATACGAGAAGAAAATAAATCCTGCCTACCTGGTCAGGGTTTAGTATGCGTAAACAAACAGTTCTTATTTCGAAACCCGCCCCCAAGCAATCGATTGTGTTTGTCGTATTTAATGCTGCTGAGCTTAATGTGAGGGTTATGCAAATTTTCGGAGTATTGATGTTCTGTTTTGTATTGCTAGTTAATGATTATTTTCTAGATACCCCTATATTGGATATGTTTTGGGGGGAAATCGCAAGGAGTTGCGGATTCTGCAGCGTAAATTCCGACTAAAACATTGACGGCGATGGTAAGGGCTAGTGCACCAAGCAACCACCAGAAGTACTTTTTACCCCATCCATCATTGTCATCTGTAAAAAGGGTCGTGTAAAGATACGATCCACCACTTGCAATAACTGTAAGCAGTAAAATTATATTTATTACCCCGAGTGCGCTAACTGCAACCTCCAGTGAATCTGGAATCACTCCGCACACATTTGCGTATGTCCTTAGCGGTAGTAGTAATAGCGTCAACGAAAATATATTTGTGAATCTCTTCATTGGTTTTATTATATTGCTTAATTTTAATCAATAATCGCGGTACTTATCTGGGGCTTCGCAGTAAGAACCCTAATCAAACCAAGCTATGTTTTTATTAAGTTAGTTACTAATAATTCTCTACTTTCAGTGTATCATTAGCTATTTAGCTTCATTTAACTTTTTAATTGGTCAGAAGTGTAGTAACTTAGCGCAAGTAGTCCATATCCACTGAAAAGTATATCTCTTATGCGGGTGATAAACGCAACAAGCACCCCCAGGCCGCTGCTCATACCAATCAGCCGGACGACTCCGGCCTGACTGGCCTCTAGGGCCCCAACCCCCATGTAGGAAGGAATAACGTACGCTATATCAATTGCCGCGGCTAAAAATACTGCTGACAAAAATGATATCGGCGATTGTAGACCAGCCAGTAGGACATAAAGCTGGATGGCCATAACTAATTTTGTGCAGAGACCGAGAACAGATGCGTGAATTAAGGTACTAGTTCGCTTATGTAAATACGTCTGAGTTTGGCCGCTTTTTGTATTGGTGTAGGTATCAAGCCCGACCTGCCGAGCTAAAGCACACAGCAGATTTTGGATACCGCCGTGGATTACAAAAGCGTACCAGCCAACAAATATAATTGCGCCAGTAGCTACGAGTCCGCCCAAGGCGAGCTTAATAATCCAGTCATCAGGAAGCACAAAGAAGGCTAGAATAACCGCGATTGTATCGAAGACGAGCCCGCCAATGAACATAGCGAGATCGTCCATTAACGCCGATTTGGTGCCGTCTTCTTTCGTGATGTTAGTTTGATTGCTAACTAATGCTCCTCGGGTTGGTTCACCGCCGAGTCGTGGTCCGGGAGTGACGTAACTAAGCGCAAACCCGGTCATGCGGTAGTTAAAGAGTGTCAGATGCGGTAGTGTGAAATGTGGACTTTCGTGTTGTAAAAACAGGCGCCAGACCAAAGAAAAAATAATCAGGTTGACCACAGAAAAAAGTAGGTAAGCGCCAAGATAATCAATGCGGATTCGTTGAATTATTGCTCGGGCATGTTCGGGGTTAATTGTCGTTAGCGTGTATGCAAACAACGGGATCCCGACAAACAACGATACAAGTATGAATAACTTCTTTCCGCTCATATAAAATTAGTTACAGTTGTAGAGTAACAATCTTTTGGCAGACCAGAAACCAAAGCTTCTTGTATACTTGCGATAGCTTTTACTTTATGTCAAACTAAAAAAGTAGCGCCAGGCGGCGTTTATTTTTTAATGAAGCCATTTCTATCTACATTATGAGAGAATACCCATTAGAAGACATTCGAAATATCGGCATTGCCGCACACATCAAAGCAGCGTCAGCCCACGGCTGCGCTTTGAGAACCCCTCGGTTCTCAACGTCCGCCCCAGGCGGACTGCTCTCCGCCACGAAAAAACTCCCGTTTTTTCGACCTTTTTCACTCGCATCAATATTCGCTAATGAACGTAACCGATAAATTATGGCTAGAGAATACCCATTACAAGATATCCGTAATATAGGTATCGCCGCTCATATTGATGCGGGCAAAACAACAATGACCGAACGATTACTTTTCTATACGGGAATTTCCCACCAAATCGGTGAGACCCACGAAGGTGAGTCGGTCATGGACTGGATGGACCAGGAAAAAGAGCGTGGTATTACGATTACCTCAGCCGCGACTACCTGTTTTTGGAAGCCGACATACTTAGAAGATAGAGAAAGTGACGACGCAAAGGAGTACCGGATTAATATTATTGACACACCCGGCCACGTTGACTTTACCGCTGAAGTTGAACGATCGTTGAAGGTGCTTGACGGTGCCGTAATTATGCTTGAGGCTGTGGCCGGCGTCGAGCCCCAATCAGAGACAGTCTGGCGGCAGGCGGACAAGTACGACGTGCCACGGATTTGTTTTATTAATAAAATGGACCGCACCGGCGCTGATTTTGACGGTGCGTACGAATCTATAACCGAGCGGCTGACACCGGACGCGGTCCGGGCGCAAGTCATGATCGGTGATGGTGATGATCATGAGGGCGTTATTGATCTTTTGTCGGAAACCGCTTACTACTTTGAGGGTGAGATGGGTGAGGAGGTCGTTGAAAAAGAGGTGCCCGACAATCTGGAAGATAAAGTTAGCATGCGACGCGAAGAACTGATTGAGGAAATCGTGGAAACCGATGATGAGCTGATGGAGCGATACTTAGGTGATGAAGATATTTCTGTGGATCAGCTGAAAGATGCCCTTCGGCAAGCGGTGATTGACAATGAGCTTGTGCCAATCTTTGGCGGCTCAGCGTTACAAAATAAAGGAGCGCAGAATTTACTTGATGCTATTGTTGATTATCTTCCCAACCCAAAAGAGGTTAACCAGATGACCGGTGTTAATCCGGAAAACGAAAAGGAGGAAACCAGGCCCGCTGATGATGACAAGCCGTTTGCAGCTCTGGCATTTAAGCTACAGTCTGATCCGTACGTCGGTCAGCTGACGTTTGCTCGCGTGTACTCGGGAACCTTAGAAGCCGGGTCCTATGTGCAGAATGTCTCCAAAGACGAGCAGGAGCGGGTCAGCCGGATTGTCCGCATTCACTCAAACTCGCGTGAGGAGGTTGAGAAAGTTCATGCCGGAGAGATTGTTGGTCTAGTCGGGTTAGAGAATACCGCAACGTCTGATACGCTTGCTGATCCCGAGCATCCAATTGAGCTTTCCAAAATTGAGTTCCCGGAGCCGGTAGTTCGGCTGAAAATTGAGCCGAAAACCAACGAAGATCAAGAAAAGTTGGGTATGGCGCTTAAGCGGCTCTCCGATGAGGACCCAACGTTTAAAATTTCCACTGATGATGAGACCGGTGAGACAGTTATCGCCGGTATGGGCGAGCTGCATTTGAATATTCTTGTCGAACGGATGAGTCGTGAGTTCGATGTTGAGGTCGAGACCGGTCAGCCACGGGTTGCTTACCGAGAAACAATCCAGGGTAGCGCTGGTGGTGAGTGTAAGTACGTTAAACAGTCCGGAGGGCGCGGTCAGTATGGTCATGTCGAGTTAGAAATAGAGCCGATGGATACTGATGTTGATGAGGAAGATCTGGACAAAAACGTCACCCGCGAAGATGGGCTTGAGTTTATTGATAATATCCGTGGTGGTGTTATTCCCCAGGAGTTTATGCCGTCGGTCATGGATGGGGTCAAAGAAGCCATGGATCAGGGTATTGTTGCCGGCTATCCGATGGTTAACGTTTCCTGTGATGTCTTTGATGGTAGCCACCACGAGGTTGACTCCTCGGAGGTTGCCTTTAAGATGGCCGGCAAAAAAGCCTTTCGTGAGGCGGCTAATCGATCCAACCCGGTACTGCTTGAGCCGGTTATGAAAGTTGAGGTCACCACCCCCGAAGAGTTTATGGGTGATGTGAACGGTAATCTGTCGGGTAAGCGCGCTCAGATTCAGGAGATGGAAGACCGGGGCATGGACAAGGTAATCCATGCGATGGTGCCGCTTGCTGAGATGTTTGGCTATACAACTGAACTGCGTAGTCTTACCCAGGGTCGGGCGAATGCTACAATGGAATTTGATCATTACGAAGTGGTTCCGGACAATATTGCTAAAGAGATTAAGGCTGGCAAACGATAGCGGGCGTTCACCCCCCACGCTTCTGAAGCGCACGCTCGAATCCCAGCGTGATTCTCGCTCAGTCCTCACGAAAAATCATAGTCCATGCATTTTCGCTACGGAGTCACTTCAGAAGCGGAGTGCTCACTCGGTAAGAACATTCCCATACATAAGATATTCTAATTACTTCAAGTAAGGAAGGGGTGCCTGCCTAATGGCGTAGTTCTGGCAAACGTAAGCTCTAAGTTCTCTCGCATGCGGTTCACTTGGTCAGGCATATCTTTTCAGCTTTTCGCATTTTAATAGGACACTACCGGTTTCGCTAAAAGTGTTTATGTAAGCATTTTGCATGAGAAATGTTTTAGTACCACTGGCACAACGAAAAAGTTCTCCTGATGCGGTCGGACCGATGAACTTTGCTCGGGTGACGTATCTACGCAAACTAAACCAGCACAATCTAATGCCGATATTTGTCTCCCAAGCTATGAGCATGCAAACTGTTGATCGTAAGTTTGCCAAAGCCCACGGTATGCTCATGATGGGCGGGCGTGATATTGCCAGTAATCGCTACAGCAACAGCAAGCCACACCAAGAGAATAAACCATCACCAGAACGAGACGGTTTCGAGTTGTCATTATTTCAGCGAGTTGAAGCTCAGCGGATTCCGGTGTTAGGTATCTGCCGGGGCTGTCAGGTTATGGCGGTTGCTGCTGGTGGCAGTTTACATCAGCACTTACCTGATCATGACCTTAAAGAAACACACGGTGAAAGTGTTGACGGTGAGCAGTACGATCATGTGGTAAATATTACCCACAACGTCCATATCAAACCAGAAACAACACTAGAAACAATTGTCGAAAAACGCGAGATTGAAGTAACCAGCGGCCACCACCAAGCGGTCAAGGACCCAGGGCGTAAGCTGGTTGTTGCCGGCGAATCTCCGAGTGGTGTCATTGAGGCAATCGAGCATGAAGATGATTACTTCTGTATCGGCTTGCAGTCACACCCGGAAACCCAAGTTGACGGCCCGTTTGAGCCAGTGTTTTCGGCGTTTGCTTCCGCGCTCCAATAGAAATCAGAGTAACTTTTAGACTATTTGAAATGACAATTTAGCTTCTAAGGTAGCCGATACCTTCACACTCTTGTAATTGTCTTATTAGGAAATCTATGTTTAAGTGATAATGAATGTTCATTGCCTCTATCTAAACAGATCTCTGCAACAACCATGCTATATGAAGACTGCGGCCAGACGGTTACTGAATGCATCAAATACCTGAAAGATGATATACAAAGTACTTACGAAGAACGTGATTACAGGAATGTAGTAAAATTTCTCGATACTGTATCTGGCCTACTCGACGGAGAGATGTTGTTGACCGAGAAGGGAAAACAGTATCTCCGAGACGAGGCACATCGGATTGGGAAATATGAAGGCTGGACGGGGTTCTGTGACCCCATCTCCGAAGAAGAGCTATTGATCGCTGCTCGCCAGACTGCAATTCTTTTGCGACAAGAGATGATTGTGCGGTCTTTGCAAGAACAGCAAAACCATATTCGTAAGCTTGCAAGTGCGTCTGACAATGAGACGCTTTTTGACCACCAAAGCGGTATTACCGGATGACACCATCACACAGCAGGTTCTTAACTCCATGAAGATATCTCCGCGCTTGGTACAACCAGGCGCGGGGATTATTAATTAGGTAAATGACAGTCAACAAAAGCTAGCCAAGTTTTATTGACTTGTTAATAAATGTATGCTTAAATAATACCGCACGTTCGTTCACTTTGCACCAACCACAGGCCAGAGGTCCTGAAACTAATGAGGGCACAAGCTGATGATCAAGATGGTTCCACTGGCGACAATTTGAAAGAATTAGTGGTAAGTAACTCTGAAAAAAAGTTAGCTCTATGCAAAATTCAGAAACACCTTGAGTGGTGGAATGACGGTATCGGAGATAAAATTGCTCATGCGATTGGTAAGTTATCGAAGGGCGAGCAGAATGCATTACGATATCACTATCTGATGGGGTTGGAGCCGCAAGAAATTGCAGAAAATAAATGGCCGGCAGATCTAGATACCACCCTGATGAAAATTCAAGAGGCAGAAGATAATCTGGAAGCTATGCTCGATAAGTATGGCGATTTCGACCCCCACGATAGGTTGGCCAAGGCAGATTCTGACGATCCTGAAGGCAAATTCCAGGCCCCCTTCGTTAGTGATATGCTGGAATACCATGCGTTATTTTGTCGCATGTCAGCAGTAAAGCACTCAGGGTTGATGAATGAAGACCGAATGGAGTGGCGAAAGTAACACCAACCCGCTCGCTTCAGGCCATTGAAGGATCCCAACCACCTTTGCTCGAGGGGTTGGGGTTTTTTTGTGAATAAAATTTTAAATTTAATCAATTGCTTGGCAAAATCTATGAATTACAATTATGGGCAAGGCTTGTTTTAACCGAGTGAGCCACGCACCAGAGAGCCTAGCTCACACTTCGCCAGAGTCACGGTACATGGCAACCTTCTTCAAACTAATGTTTTTAGCACTTTTGGAGGCAGTCTGTCGCTAGACAGCTGCTGACAACTGAGTGAGCACCTCTGTTTTGTTTGGGCTCCGCACCCCAAGAGTATTCGGTCGCAAAGCTCCCAGCACAGTGAGCAGGTATGGTCCCCCACTACACATGTAGTGGGGAGAGCGAACCGAGGACTGAGCAGAAGCTCACGCTGGGAGCTTCTGCTTTAGTCTTTTCCCGCGTATAATACTAATAGTTCGCATGAATACTAACTCTACACACAAGCGGCGAAGATAACGCTTTTGTTGTAGAGCGTGTCTTTAGCCGCCAGTTTCTGGCGGCTTTTTTCATGCGAGTTTGCTCTTTTCATAACCGAATATACGTAGCCAAACCAATTATCCCAATTTTGTTGTTGTCCCCCACCACTTTTGCTACTTAGGCGAGGTGGTGGTCATAGCAATATTATGCTTTCTTAAGCCTCGATAGTTTTTGTAGCTTAGGAAGCAAAAGTGGTGGGGGAGTGAACTGTGATACACACAGTTCCTGCGGGAACGTTGTAAGGGCATACGGTGGATACCTTGACTCTGCGAAGCGATGAAGGACGCGGCACGGCAGCGATATGCCTCGGGTAGGTGCCAAGCAACCGTCGATCCGGGGGTTTCCGAATGGGGTAACCCGACATGGTAAAGCCATGTCACCAACTTCGGTTGGAGCGTATCTCGGGAAGTGAAACATCTCAGTACCGAGAAGAACAGAAACCAAGCCCGCTAAGCGGGCAGATTCTCTTAGTAGCGGTGAGCGAAACGGGAAGAGCTCAAATCTCCTTACCACTTTTATGTCGAACCAAGTATGCTATCAGAGCGCACGTTTGCAAAGCGTGACTTGTGTTAAAAATTAGCGTTGGGCATAAAAGTGGTAAGGGGAGGTTATAGCGCAACACTGTCTTTACGAGGAAGGTGTCGTATTAATAGCTGAAGCTTCTGGAAAGAAGCACCCGAGACGGTGATAGTCCGGTAAGCGAAATTAATACAGCCTTCTTAGTGTTGTTGCTGAGTACCGCGAGACATGAATAGCTTGCGGAAAGTCGGCAGAACTAACTGCCAAAGCTAAATATTCGCAGAGATCGATAACGAACCAGTACCGTGAGGAAACGGTGAAAAGAACCCCGGCGAGGGGAGTGAAATAGACCTTGAAACCGTATGTCTACAAGCAGTAGGAACCCCTTACCACTTTTATGCCCAGCCATCTTTAGTCACCTAATTACGCCTTACAGGCTTGATTTATGTGGCTTTTGGATGGTGGATATAAAAGTGGTAAGGGGTGACTGCGTGCCTTTTGCACAATGAGCCAACGAGTTTGTGTGCACGGCGCATGCCTAAGCAGCTGACACTGTGGAGGCCAAGCGAAAGCGAGTATGAACAGTGCGTCTCGGGCTCTGCCCGGTGTCGTGTGCGCAAGACCCGAAACCAAGCGATCTACTCATGGACAGGGTGAATTTTCCGGAGACGGAAAAGGAGGCCCGAACCGCCAGGACCTGCAAATCCTTCGGATGATCCGTGAGTCGCAGTGAAAAGCTAATCGAGCTTGGTCATAGCTGGTTCTTTCCGAAATAGCTTTCGGGCTAGCGTTACGTGTTTGTGCTGGGGGTAGAGCACTGGATGGTCCGGACAGGCCGAGAGGCCGCTGGACCAATCAAACTCCGAATACCGGCACCTCATAACGTAGCAGTCAGACCGCGAGGGCGAAGCTTCGTCGGTCAAAAGGGAAACAGCCCAGACCCCAAGTTAAGGCCCCTAAATCTACACTAAGTGCATATCAAAGGAAGTGGAGTTTCTTAAACAGCGAGGAGGTTGGCTTAGAAGCAGCCATTCCTTTAAAGATAGCGTAACAGCTCACTCGTCGAGAGACTTCGCGCCGAAGATAACCGGGGCTAAGTGTAGTGCCGACACTGGGGACCTCCTTACCACTTTTATGTCCAATACCATCTAGTCACTTAATCACACTTTACATGCTTGATTTGTGTGACTTTAGTGTGGTGGGTATAAAAGTGGTAAGGGGGTGTTAGGAAAGCGTTCTACACCGCGCTGAAGCGAAAGGGGTGACCCATCGTGGAGCGTGTAGAAGCGATACTGTTGGCACGAGTAACCGCAATGCAGATGAAAACTCTGCACGCCGAAAGAGTAAGGTTTCCGTAGCGATGTCAATCAGCTACGGGTTAGTCGGTCCTAAGGAGATCTCGAAAGGGGCATCCGATGGACACACGGTCAATATTCCGTGACTTCTGTATGTACGGATGGAGTGACGAAGTTGTGTACGGTAGGCATGCTACTGGATGTGTGTCTGTCCAGTGAGGAGGGCGATTAGGCAAATCCGGTCGCCACTGCTCTAAGCCGGGCAGGAACAACCACCTTCGGGTGGTTGAATCTACCGAAGCCAGCTTCCGAGAAAAGCTTCTACGGCTAATACATGCAGAAACCGTACCGCAATACCAACACAGGTACTCAGGTCGAGTAGACCACGGCGAACGGGTGATTGTTTCTCAAGGAATTCGGCAAAAAAGCAGCCGTACGTTCGCAATAAGGCTTCCCTGGTCGTGCCTCATTGCATTCGGCACGAAATTTCCAATTTTCAATTCTCAATTTTCAAACAAGACGTAGATTGTTTTGTTTAGAAATTATAAATTAGAAATTGAAAATTGGAGCGTCGAGTGTAGCGAGGTGCGACTGGGGCGCAGCGAAAGTATCCCTAACGACTGTTTATCAAAAACACAGGTCCCTGCGAATTCGTAAGAAAACGTATAGGGACTGATGCCTGACCAATGCCAGAAGGTCACGCACGACGGGTCAATGCTTTGCATTGGCTGGGTTGTGTAAGCCCTGGTGAATGTCGGCCGTAACTATAAATTGACCGTTGTAGTTACGTAAAAAAATTCTGCTATATGCGGGAAACCCTGGCTGGACGTTCAACGTCCGAAGTATCCGGCACTACTCACATGGCTGTCGACCATGAAGTAACAATGTGTCCGGTGCAGGCAATCCGCAGGAAACACACTGGAGCCTAGTGGCTGGAAACTGGAGTCTAGAAAACTCAACCCCCCCCACTTCCTTCCTCCCCCTTTCTAGAGGGGAGAAACACAAAGAGGGGGTACATCCAGACTCCAACAACAAGTCTCCAGCTTTCCAGTGTTGGATCCTCAGAGACTAATACGCAGAACACGTAACAGATACACGCCAGCTGTTGCGTGAAGAGAGAGTCCGATCTCTGTGGCGACACAGAGCAAACACGCTATTTGCTGCCTTTTCTCAAAGAACGGTCCTAAGGTAGCGTAATTCCTTGTCGGGTAAGTTCCGACGTGCATGAATGGCGTAACGATTAGGGAACTGTCTCGAGAAACAGCCCGGTGAAAATGCGATACCGGTGAAAACGCCGGTTACCTGCAGCAGGACGAAAAGACCCTGGGAGCTTTACTGTAGTTATCTATTGGGGCTACGTCGTCTCGTGTACAGAATAGGCGGGAGGCTTTGACCTGGGGGCGCTAGCCCTCATCGAGCCGTCAGTGGAATACCGCCCACGAGAGGCGTAGTTTCTAACCACGATCTATTCAACGATCGTGAGACAGTGGGTATCGGTCAGTTTTAGTGGGGCGCTATCCTCCCAAATTGTAACGGAGGAGTCTACGAAGGTCGGCTAGGCGTGGATGGAAATCATGCCGATAGTGTAAAGGCACAAGCCGGCTTGACTGCAAGACGGACGAGTCGAGCAGATGGGAAACCAGAGCTTAGTGAACCGACGGCTTCCTTTAGAAGGAGCCCGAGACACCGGATAAAAGTTACCCCAGGGATAACAGGCTGGTTCCCCCTAAGCGTCCAGAGCGACGGGGGAGTTCGGCACCTCGATGTCGGCTCGGCTTATCCTGGAGCTGAAGCAGGTTCCAAGGGTTCGGCTGTTCGCCGATTAAAAAGTCACGTGAGCTGGGTTCAGACCGTCGTAAGACAGGTTGGTCTATATCCGCTGTAGGCGTTGATTCTTGCGGAGTGTTCTCCTTAGTACGAGAGGACCGGGAGGAACTAACCTCTGGTGGGCCGGCTGTCGCGCCAGCGGCACTGCCGGGTAGCTATGTTGGGACTGGGTAACCGCTGAAAGCATCTAAGCGGGAAACCAACTCCAAGATCAGGAATCATTAAGACCCGTAGGAGACGACTACGTTGATAGGCACTCGGTGTAAGCGCAGTAATGCGTTTAGCCATGGTGTACTAATTCGTCGGACGTTTCCCGTAGGAATTGTGTGTATCACGTTCGCACCCCTTTCTGGCGGGTACGCGAAAATCACCAGCGATGATTTGCGCTCAGTCCTCACGGAAAACAAAACCATGCGTTTTCCGCTGCGGAGCCCCGCCAGCAAGGGGTGCTCACTCAGTTAGAGCATTCCCAAGATTTTGCGGTGTATATTAATTTAGCTAAGGAAGTGCTACAAATTACCAGAATTTTGTTGAGGCACATGTCCTGAGCCTATCGAAGGGCTCACTTAGTTATTTAGAAATTTAGAATTTAGTATTTGGAAAAACGGCGCCCTTATGCACATACTGAGGCCGGGGAGTCTGGCGCTTCGCGCGTCCGTGACCCTGGTCCCGGCTTCGGCCGGCTTCTGTCGGTATGTGCATTGGGGTGCGGTTCGTTTGGTTTAATTTTCGCTAAGTCTAGCTAATAATTGAGTGTTCTATGCTGGTGCTTACGCGAAGCGGTCACACCTGTTCTCATTCCGAACACAGAAGTTAAGTCCTTCAGCACCGATGGCCCCGTAACACTCACTTTGTTCGTTACG
>PXPA01000061.1 GCA_003022255.1 Parcubacteria group bacterium SW_6_46_9
GAAAACCTCGGCGTTGAGATTAACTGCCTTGGCGATCACAGCACGAAAGAAAAATTTACCAAACGATTCAAAAATCACGTCAAGCGAAACCTTGAAGATATTCGCCCTCGGTGCCAAACGCTTTTCAAGCAGGATCCGCTTCGTTTTACCACCTGTGACCATGATGTCTGCAGTGAGATTACCAAAAACGGACCCAATCCGGTTGATTACCTAAAAAAGGCCGACCGGAACCACTTAAAAGAGGTGTGCGAGTACCTGGAATCATTATCTGTTCCCTACCGTATTAACACGGCACTAGCCGGATCACACCACCACCACTCACACACGCTATTTCAGGTCAAAGAGTTTTCCAGCAACCAATCACCGCATGATGAGGACCCGCTTGCCCGTGGTGAACGACACTTCCTGACGCCCGGCAAAATGGGCCACAATCGCAGTATTCACACTATTTCTGCATCCGTTGATGTCCCCGGCGGCAGGCGGCAGTCCTTCAAGTCGGCTGATGAAGATGAGGTGAAAACACCGGATATATATTATCTCCATCTCAGCAGAGAGGCGCGAAAATACAGTTTGCCCCTGATCGAGACGTTACGCCAACACGATATTACAATACTGCAAAAACTAACCAAAGACCGGATACGAGACCAGATAACCGTCGCGAAACGAATGGGGGTAACACACGCGGTGATTGCCGGTCTACAGGAAGTCCGCGATCAAACCGTTGTTGTCAGATCAATGGATGACCGCTCACAACAGACGATTGACGCCGATCGGCTACCACAATTTTTGCAAAAAGTTGCCTTGTAAGCTGATACATGTTATTGTTTTGTGTATGATCAATATTAAAGTAGAAGGCAGTCAATCGGAAAGTAACAGTAACATCCTGCGGCGCTTTTCTCGCCGTGTTCGCAACGCCGGCATCGTTGAGAAAGCCAAATCACTCAAGGAACGCAAGCGTCCGCCGTCAGACACACAAAAAAAGCAGGAAAAGTTGCGAAGACTGCGACGACTAGAAGAGGTCGATAAGATGATCAAGCTCGGTAAGTTACCCGATCGCCGGCGCCGATCATAGGCAACCAATATGACGCTGCTGCAAACGAGGACGAGTACCGGCCCTTGGTCGGTTTTTTCCGTGTTTTACACATTGGTGGTTTACGAAACAATGGTACTATGATAGATGTTTTTAGCTACTATTTATGGCTCAAGATTTATCTGTCGGAATTGATATTGGCTCTTACCAAACAAAGGTTGTTGCTGTCGAAGCCACAGACAACCGTAGCCTCCCGCCAATCCGAGGCACCGGCTTTGCCGAATCAGATGGTCTTCGTCAGGGCCACGTAATTGATTCTACAGCTGTTACCAACCGAGCAGCTGCAGCAATTCAGCAAGCCGGTGAGTCTGCCGGCCAGCCCTTATCCGCCGTCAATGCCGCTATCAGCGGAGCCAGTCTGGTCGGCCGGCACAGTGCCGGATCAATCACCTTTGATTCGGATCAGCACCAGATAACAGAACGTGATATTAAACAAGTAGTCTCCGTCGCCCAGGAGGCCTTAGCCGATGAATTCAGCAAAAACCACACAGTACTGCACACGTTCCCGCTGGCGTTTAAAGTTGATGGATCAACAACGATGGGACGGCCGGTTGGCCTGAAGGGCGGGCGGCTTGCTGTGCGGGTCTTTTTTATTGGATCGCTATCGCAGCACATTTATGATCTGGTAGCTGCTATCGAAGATGCTGGTGTTACCGTTGATAACGTTGTTGCCGGACCGCTTGCCGCCAGTGAAGTTACCGTCAATGACGCACAAAAACGTGCCGGGTGCGTGCTGGCAGACATTGGCGCAGAGACCGTCTCACTTATCGTTTTTGATGATAATCAGCCGGTATCCTTAAACGTATTTTCAATTGGCTCAACGGACATTACCAACGACATAGCCTTGGGTCTGAAGGTTTCACTAGAAAAAGCCGAACAAATCAAATGCGGCGGCGTAACCGGCGAAAGCGGATCCGAAGACCAGCTTGCTGATATCATTGATGCGCGCTTAACCGATATATTTGAATTAATTGCAGACCACCTGGAAAAAATTAACCGCAAGCAACTACTCCCTGCCGGTATCGTCATTGCCGGCGGCGGATCGAGTTTGGCTTCTGTTGAAAATATCGCTCGGACAACCCTTGATCTTCCCACCGAAACCGCACACATTAAACTACCGAAAACGAAGATAATCCATGAGCTTGAGAATCCCGCCTGGTCAGTGTCATACGGAACGGCTACACACGGACTACGCAACCAACCGTCCGGTCTTTTGTCTTCAGTCCGGTCTTCCGGGAGTACCGTCTTGTCCTGGCTGCAGCAGTTTCTCCCCTAGGGCGTTCGCACCCGCGCTTCTGAAGCGCACGCAAGAATTCCCGGCGAGAATTCTTGCTCAGTCCTCACGAAAAATTAAAACCGTGCATTTTTCGTTGCGGAGTCACTTCAGAAGCGGGGTGCTCACTTGGTTATAACATGTCCAGAGTTTGTGCTGTATATAGTTTTGCTAAGGAAGTGCCGTTGATTCCATTTTCTGCTTACAAACTCATCAGCCACTCTCTGGGAAGTTGACATGCTTTATTTAATGTTTTATCCATTCACAGGTCCGACCTGTGATTTTGTTTGACGATGCATTAAAAATGACTTTCGTGGGGAGAGTCTAACCTTTCTACTTTTCAATTACATTGCAGCTGCTCATCAGAGAGGGTGAACTTATTTTTTTGTTTAAAAAAAATTAGAGATTGAACGTAATCGGGTTTTTACGAGATTCTTACATTCGATATTCTTAAATCCTCATCATTTTCTTGAGTCATGCCTCTTACCTCTCTACTTATTCTTACTACCCTCCACCCTCTACTTTCTGCATGCTACCCACTAACTGCCTATAATTGACAGATGGACATCTTACATTTGTAGTGTTAGCATAGCGGCGTATTTATGGTAATGTTTAACTAGCAGAGAAGGTGTTAGTTGCCACGTTTAATTTATATATTTATGTCTCAAGAAGTAGATCCTGACGTTCAAACATTTGCTCGTATCAAGGTTGTTGGTGTTGGGGGTGGTGGTGGAAACGCAATCAATCATATGATTGAATCCGGTGTTTCCGGTGTAGATTTTGTTGCTATCAACACCGATGCGCAAGATTTACACGAATCAAACCTCGAGGAAACAATCCATATCGGTAAAAACCTCACGCAAGGCTTGGGAACCGGCATGAACCCGGAACTTGGGAAACGCGCCGCCGAAGAGACCAAAGAAGAGATCCAAGGAGCAGTAAAAAACTCTGACATGGTCTTTATCACCTGCGGTATGGGTGGCGGCACCGGAACTGGCGGAGCCCCCGTTGTTGCCCAGGTAGCTCGTGAATCCGGAGCACTGACTGTAGGTGTTGTTACCAAACCATTCTTCTTTGAGGGTGCGCAGCGAAAACAACTTGCTGAAGAAGGTCTCCAGCGGTTACAAAAAGAAGTGGATGCGCTAATTGTTATTCCCAACGACCGTCTGTTGCAGACAGTTGATGATGATGCGACAGCCGAAGAAGCCTTCGCGCGCTGTGACGAGGTACTCCGGGAAGCGGTTGAGGGAATCGCGGACCTTATTACCACGCCGGGAATTGTTAATGTCGACTTTGCTGACATCAGATCTGTCATGGAAAGCGCCGGCTCAGCGCTGATGGGTGTTGGCGACGGGTCTGGCGAGGATCGTGCGAAAGAAGCGGCTACAGCAGCAATCAACTCTCCGCTATTGGATGTCTCTGTAGATGGGGCCGAAGGTGTACTGTTTGCGATTGCCGGCAGTGAAGATCTCAAGATGAATGAGGTGCAGGAGGCGGCCAAAATTATCACCGAATCAATTGATCCGGACGCCAAAGTTATATTCGGTGCCTTCCAGGATGAGGATCTCAATCAAAACAGTGTTCGCGTTACCGTAATTGCAACCGGCTTTGCTGAAAATGAAGTTATCGAAGACGATTCTGATTCTGTATTCGATTTTAGCGAGGAAGAAATTCGCAACCAGACGGAGCAAACGACCGCCGGCAACCTTGACAACAGTAACGATTCTGACAACGATAACGAGTTAGAAAACTTTCCCAGCGAAGACGTTGATGCCAACGAGGATCAAGACAACTGGGGTGCTGTTCCCGCCTTCCTTCGGCGATCACAGAAAAAAGACGATACCGATAAATAGGGCGTTCGCACCCGCACTTCTGTGCGACACGAGTTAGCCGTCCAGCGGACGGCTATTGGTTACTACATGTCCGAGATCTGTGATTTTCACTGATTTTTCTAAGGAAGTGCTGGGATTTAATATCTTAGAAAACCGTGGATCTTACATTGCTCTGCTACGAATTGAGACGATTAACAAAATCGTAACGTTTTTGTGAACCAACCTGAAAAAAGTACACAATACGAACTTACCATCATCGGTGGCGGTCCGGCCGGGGTCGCCGGTGGTGTGTATGCTGCTCGCAAACAGCTTGATACGGTACTAATTACAGAAAATTTTGGTGGGCAAAGCGAGGTATCTCCGGAGATTAACAACTGGATCGGCACGAAATCAATTTCCGGCAGCCAGTGGGCTGACAACTTAGAAGAGCACGTGCGTGATTATCAGGGTGAGTTTCTGGAGATTAACGAAGGTACAAAAGCCACCGACCTTCAGCAAAACGACCATGGGGAATTTATCGTGAACACAGACAGTGGCAAAGAGCCGATAGCAAGCCAAGCGGTTTTGGTTGCCAGCGGTGCTCACCGACGCAAGCTTGATATTCCCGGTGCTGAAGAATTTGAAAACAAAGGAGTTGTCTACTGCGCGTCCTGTGACGGTCCGCTATTTGCTGACAAAGACACCGTCGTTATTGGCGGTGGTGACGCCGGATTTGAAGCAGCTGCTCAGCTAGCCTCCTACACAAAAAGCGTTACCCTCTTACATCACTCAGAAGAGTTTAGCGCTGATCCGGTAACGGTTGATCGAGTGTTGGAAAACGACAACGTTACCGCCCACACAAACGCTGAACCACAAGAAATTGTCGGTGGTGATTTCGTGGAAAAAATTATCTACGAAGATCTTGACACCGATAACCTGCATGAATTGGAAACCGACGGTGTATTTGTGGAAATCGGTCTTGTTCCCAACACAAATTTTGCCAGCAACCTCCTGAAAACAAACGAGCACAATCAAATAATTACTAACCCAAAAGACCAAACCACATCAGTTGCCGGCGTCTGGGCGGCCGGAGACGTGACAAACGGCTTGTATCATCAGAATAATATCGCTGCCGGTGATGCCGTAAAAGCAATTGAAGACATTTACCTCTGGCTAAAAACGTAATATAGCGCCTTCACTACACAAATCTATAAGTAGCAAAGGTAGTTGAGCACGCCTTGCCCGTGGGGCAAAGCGACTTTACGAGGTGGCTGAAAACGTAGTTTTTCTTTTGTCATCAAGAAAAATTTGCTACATTAAATGGTGTATTTGGGTGGTTAGCTCAGCTGGTAGAGCGTCCGCTTGACTCGCGGAAGGCCATAGGTTCGAGTCCTATATCACCCACAGCGACTTTGGAGCGAGGACGATAAGAACAAGCAGTTTTGCTTGTTCGTTAGGACGAGAAAAGCGCAGCTATATTTTTGTTTGTCTGCCTCAGGCAGACAAGGCAAAAATAGCGAGCTGTGGTGACGAAAATTTTACGTCAGTAAAATTATTCGTGACCGAGTCCTATACCACCTACAATGGATAGCATGAATTGTAGTGTGGTAGCACACAACTTTCTTTGCGTGCGTGTAGAACTGAAAGGCGCACCCTAAGAGTATTTCCTCACTCAATCTTGTAGATAAATAACATTACAAGACTTCGTCCAGAGCACAGCATGTCTGAGTTTCATCAAAGCTTTTCACAGAAAACTAGGGTATAATAGTATTTGTAAATCATGAACATATTATTCTTATGTCGTGGTAATGTAGCGCGCAGCCAGATGGCAGCATCATTATTTCAAGAATTTAGTGATAATGGTGATAAGTATACGGTAAAGTCTGCGGGCACGAAACTTTCTGAGCCCGAAGCATCAATCAAATCCCTTCGCCCGAAAACTAACAACGTTATTGAATCGATGCAGGAGATTGATGTCGATATTTCGAAAAAGACCCGAGAGGAGGTCACACCAGAAATGATATCGTGGGCTGACAAGGTATTTTTAGTACTGAACAGTAAAAAAGATCCTATTCCGGAGTTTGTTACAGATCATTCCGATGTAACAGTTTGGGAGACTCAAGATGTCAAAGGAAGGTCTATTGATTTTACTCGGCAAGTAAGAGATGAAATTAATAAAAGTAAAAAGTCTTGTTGAGGATCTTAGTGAATTTAAGGAGAATTAAGAGCCTAACATACAAGGACATTTGCCAGGATACAGCTCTGATATCAAGAAAAAAGACGCCACCCGGAGAAGTGCTGGTGGGAGCGGGTGACGCCTGGGGTAGATGTGAATATTCAAGAGAGATCAACACCGCTTGCGTGCGGCTGCGTGGGTCCGGAGGGGCTCGAACCCTCGACCCTGGTGATAGCAGAGCCTGTCTTTGCCGAACGATCGGCGCACGGACCCAGTGGCCCGACCCCTCAACGCATGCCAACAACCCCGTAATCCCATGGAACCCGTAATTACATGGACGGGAAGAAAACGCCGAGGAGCCGAGCCAAAGTTATTTTATCTGAATACCAAATTTTGTCAATTAGTATCTGGACAGGCTTTCATCGACTGAAGCATCAATGGAAGTAATTTTACATTATCACGCCTTCGCAAGCTCTAGCGGACTGTGTCCGCTGTAGCTCGCTTCGGCGAGCGAAGGTGGAGGGGGTGGGATTCCCTCCAGTCAGCCGCCTGACGGCGGCTGCTTTAGAGCCGGCCCTCGCCGTCTTCGCCTTCTCGCTTCGCCCCTCACATGGACCATTGATGGGTACCAAGCTGTAAAATTTCTCATCAAAGTTATGTAACCAGCCCATGTGTGGGGCTTCGCTCAGAATTCAGAAATCACTCCGAGCTTCAAATCCGTTGTACATACATAAATGCATGTACTCCCCGCCTCCCCGTACTACTTTGCGACCTCGACGGGATTTGAACCCGTATTTCTAGGATGAAAACCTAGCGTCCTAACCAGATTAGACGACGAGGCCAAACGATATAAAAACCCGCTTTTTCCAGCGGGAGTAATATTATACCAATTTTTGAGCGTCTAGCAAAGTAATGCTACCATTAGTAGAGAAATAACGGTGGAGGGGTGGCAGAGTCTGGTTTATTGCGCGGCACTCGAAATGCCGTGTCCCCTTCGGGACCGTGGGTTCAAATCCCACCCCCTCCGCAGTAAACCAGTCTCGTGGCTTTCGCAAAGTTACAAAATTTACTAACCCCGTGAGTATAAAAATGTTACTTCCGGCAGGACACTCTGTGGTACAAGCTTAGAGTTCATTCTTTAATGCACTCTGTGCTACTAGTTCATACCACCATACAGTTTTGCTACACTGTAGATGATGCCAAAACCAGATAAATTCTTTGATTTCAACCAGTTACCACAAGAAGAGGGTCTGTTAGTTCTGCCGATATCGCTAAGTAAAACTTCCAACATACAAGACCCGAAACATTGCGTGTCTTACCTAAAGCACTTTTATGACAAGATAAGTCGCACTGAAGGAATTGGCGTGGTATTTGTTTACAGCGATTACTTATATCTGCTTACTCCAAAAGAAGATACTAGCACGTTGCATGATCGCCATCTAAACCAAATGTCTGCTCACCGGAAGGGTGTCCACAACGAGATAGACAAAACGCATATGGTGCCACAGGCAATGACCTTTCTCACATGGGGTCAGATGGTTACCGAAAACCCCGACTTCATGCACCAACTTGATGAAATCACGCAGTGTTACAAAGAAGATAAAAAGCTGCAAACACTTTTAAGCCAGGACGCAAAGGATAATCAGATCACAATCAACCAAAGACAGTTTATACTTGAAGAAGCCTTGTTCTGTTATCTACTCAACACTGCCAATCTAAGCCTGCCCAATAATTTTGTAAAACACCCACAATGGGTACTGCAGTGTTATCCCGGTCCACCATTACAATCAGAGACATACATATTCCAAAAAGATCCGCTGGAACTGAAAGGGTCACAAAATTGCTTTGAAGAAAACTACTATGATCTCAAAGAAAAGCTTTTGTACGAATACAAAAATATCGACTTAGATAACTTTCCCTCGCATGTGTAAAGTTGATGCGCTACATTGTTATTCTGACCGCTATGGATTCATCAGTAAATAGCAATAAGCGCCAAGTATTTCTTTGCTCATCTCTGGCGATCATGCCTTTTAGTATCGCTTGTCATCCGTGGTTTGTGGTAAATAAAAAAGGAGATGTCAGCCGGTGGGAGGTACTGACACTGCCCGACCAAACAGATACAAGTTGGGACCATATTCACAAAGATGCCTTTCCGTCCTTTCAGGGGATTAGAGTACTTCCCTTCCCGCCTCCGGTGGCACTGGCCAGCTCGTATTCACAGTAAAGCAAGCGGTGAGTTGGCTAAGAATATAATAGCCACAATCAAAACGTCGCCAGACAGCTATCCGTACCGCGATCAGTACAAATTACTTGGCCCCAACAGCAACACCTACGCTCAGTGGATCCTCGACCGGCATCCTGAGTTTGCTGCCACACTTCCCGGAAATGCAATTGGAAAACGCTTTCAACAGTAAGTATCTAAGGATTTTACGCGGCTAATGTATCAGTTTTCCAATAAAAAACCGCCCGCAACCCGAATGAAACCAGGTTACGAGCGGATAGGGCGTGAACGCCGGGTGCTAACGCTGGCAGTGTGTCTTGCCAGCTTGCCGTAAGGCAACGTTCGCCTTCCGGCCGTTGGTTGTAAAAATCCCCCGAAAGCACCCCGGAGAACTCTTCTTTAGTTGAAACTGACCGGATCCGCCGGAAACATTCCCGGCAGCACTCGTACGGAAGTCACCGGTCAGGTTTCTACTGCTGACACGAGCCCGCATAACTGTTCGCCCGCTTGTGCCGGACGAGCTCCATTCGTAAGTAATGCGAGCCGTCTTCTTAGATTTCACATTAACCGACACGGACAGCCCAGCCTTACCCGAATTTGGGGTAACTATTTCCCAGTTACCCGTTTTTAGCTCCATCGCTGGTGCAGCAAACTTCCAGCTCTCTGGAGCGTTAACCGACTCGAGGACCCGGTTGACATTAACCGAGTACTTCTGACCGATGAAAAGGCCTATCAACGCAATCAGTATCGTCGTACCGATGATGTAAGACATCCAACTCAGCACATCAAAAGGTGCCTGATTGCCGGCCAAAACAAATGCGATCCCGAGAAGTAGCGGTGCTATCTGCCACCACATAGGAGCACCGCTAACCACAGTCATGAGTCCTGCCAGCCATACAGCAAGTACTCCAGTCAGTGGGCCAAGGAAGCCATTGTAAGTTAGCACAATCGCCCCGAGAGCCAACGACGCCATCAAAAAGATGCCAAACCAGCCCATTCCGATGATTCCGATCGTTGCAATGAGTGAGAGAGAGCCAATTCCTACCACCTGTTGTCGATTCATGTCTCTGAGTTAGCATCAATGGAAACATTGCGAACATGCGAACAAATCTATTTTTATTTAATCATAATGAAAACTTTTGTCAAGCCATTATCTATACTCACCTCACTTACCTTTTGGGGTGTGCATTTTTGACTTTTACACTCTAACCTTTTACCTACTGAAAAGAACACACCTGCACACACTGCTCAGTGCAAAAGTCGGCGTCCGGATCATGCCGGCAGGCAGACGCACACGAATTGTAGGTTCCGCCCCGACTTTCACACCAAACCTTACGAACGCCCTCGCACTCATTGTACTGGCTTAACCAATCACCACCGGCGTCGCGGCAGGCCTGCACGGCGGTTTTACTGCTTTGGTCGGCTTGTTGATTGTCGTCCGGCTGGCGATTGTCATTTTCATTCCCCGCCTCAGCACCGGCACCGTTTTGTAGCTGGGCAGTTTTTGTTATCGTCTCAAATTGATCGATAAACTCAGCGGAGTTCGGTCCGGATACGGTAAAGTTTGCAACCAGGCTCAGCCCGGACTGTTCGGTTGGCAACACATAGTACACTGTTTCCGACCCAAGCATATTTTGCAGACGAAACGAATAACCGGTTTTTCCGGCAAACGTCGCCGGTGACGTACTGGCAATTACCTGTTGCGGCGTCGACGACCGATCAGCAAAAACCCGTTCAGCAGTGTCAGCTAACCCACTCGCTTCCTTTTCGACTGCCTGCAGATAACCGGTGATCCCGTCAGTGACCTCAGTATTTGGTTCGTTGTTTGGACCAAGGATTTGCACTTTAGCTCGGCCGGCCTCGGTAGAAACAGACGCTTCCGGTGGGTGTGAGAATTTGATCCCGGCAAACTCACTATCAATCCATGAATCTCGTTCACTTGTTGAGGAAGTGGCTTTTTCCGTTGTTGTCGCCTGCATTGATTCGCCATCTTTGACCTGATCTCCTGTCCCCCACACAACCAATCCAATAGTTACAAGTACTATAAGTAAAACCGAAACAACGACTGATGTGTTATTCATAATGTGTAGTAAGTATTAGTCCAGTAAACCAGAAACTGTAATGATATTATAATGGATATGAAAATTCTTGCCATCGAGACATCGTGTGACGAAACAGGCGTGTGCATATTAGAAATAGATGGGACGGAAGACGGCTCAGTTGATGTCAGCATCATCGCCAACAAGCTCGCTTCACAGACTAAAAATCACCGAAAGCACGGGGGTGTCTTCCCTACTCTCGCCAAACGACTACACGCCCGCAATCTCCCACCGCTTTGTTATAACGTTTTTAAAAACGTTAAAATGAAGCCATGCAAACAGATTGCCGAGTCTGACCGCAAACAAATCACACGTTGGCTCAGCCGCCATCCGGAGTGTGCCGACAAACTTATTGATTTAATTGCAGAACACGGCACTCCCGACGTTGATGCAATTGCCGTCACTGTCGGTCCGGGGCTTGCGCCGGCTTTGTGGGTCGGGTGTAACGTTGCCCGCAGTATCGCCTTGATTGCAGATGTGCCAATCGTGCCGGTTAATCACATGGCCGGACATTTTCTCAGCGCTCTTGCCCCAAGCACAGAAGATGACCACTTTACGCTTGCTGATCCCGATTACCCACGCATAGCCCTACTTGTCAGTGGTGGCCACACCGAATTGATTAAACAATCCACGCCACACTCATTTCAAAAGCTTGGGCAAACAAGAGATGACGCCGCCGGTGAGGCGTTTGATAAGATTGGCCGGCTTCTTGGCTTACCATACCCTGCGGGCCCACACGTCTCAAAGCTTGCCAAGCAAGCACACGAGCAAATTAGAAATTCAAAATTAGAAATTAGAAATTTGTTCAACCTGCCTCGCCCAATGATCAATAGTGATAATTTAGATTTTTCCTTTGCCGGTCTGAAGACGGCTGCCCGCAAGCAGATCGAAGCTGCTGAACCAATGAGCGATAAGCAAAAGCAGGCCTTCGCTTATGAACTGGAAACCACCATCGTTGATGTCTTAATTGCAAAAACAAAAAAAGCCCTGAAACAAACAGAAGCTCGCTCACTTCTTGCCGGTGGTGGCGTTGTCGCCAATCCGCATTTACGAGAACAGCTTGAGAAAATAGCTTCAGAAAACAGTTGTGACTTACATATTTGCCCACTTGATTTGGCAACCGACAACGCCGTGATGATTGGTATCGCTGGCTGGTACGCTGCCACTGACGATGACACCGAAGTTGTGACGCCGGGTCGTAAAACTGCTATTGATGTAGACGATCGGCTTTCCTTATAAAACAAAAAAGCGGGCCAGGTGGCCCGCTTGTTGTGTCCGATTATGTTATCGGCTGCTAAACAAC
>PXPA01000062.1:0-950 GCA_003022255.1 Parcubacteria group bacterium SW_6_46_9
TGGAGAGTAGCCGTCCGCTGGACGGCTAACTCGTGTCGCACAGAAGCGTGGGTGTGAACGCTATTGGATTCCCTTCATCGGAACAAACCGAAAACCTTCTTTCTCTGTGCGGTCATACGTGCCGTCGGCATTTCGCACAAGCCGCACAACTTTATTATCCACAGGCATCACCAGTATCCCGCCTTTTCTCAATTGGCGAGTTAGCATGTCGGGAATCTTTGGTGCGGCTGCAGAAGCAAGAAGTCGGTCAAACGGTTCTTCTGGCTGTGTGTCAGCCACAGCATTGCCCTGCCGGATTTCTGCGTGCGGAAAGTTATACGGATCCAGGTTATTCTGCCCGAATTGAGCAAGCTTATCTTTGATTTCTACACCAACTACCTGGCCGTCTTTGCCAACAAGATGCGCCAGTAGACCTGTTGTCCAGCCGGAGCCACAACCAACATCAAAAACTGTCTGCTCGGGTTTTATATCAAGCATTTCCAGCATGTACACAACTGTGGTTGGTTGGCTGATTGTCTGATCTTCACCAATCGGAATCGCGTAGTCTTCATACGCCTCAACGCCGTAGCCCTCGCGTACAAAATCCTTACGGTCAACCGCCCGCAAAGCATGTTCGATCCGGTCTGATTGTAAGACGCTTGTTTTGTTTTTCAGCCGATCGATAAGATCATCAAGCCCCTGCCAATCATCAGCGAATATGTCTGTTTTATTAGCAGTCATAACTGGTTTATTTGCTATACTAACACAAGCTACAGTAATGATTGCTGCTTGTTGTGATCCGTGTCATCGTTCTTTTCGTCACTACTTTTTTCATCGCTGGCAGACTTCATTTGCTCAGCAATCACCTCACGTGCCACTTTTCGGTACTGACAGTGATCACATTCGTCACCGGGATCAGGCACCGTATTGGTCATGAGTGCTCCTTTGATCTCTTCTAACGTATCGTCAAT
>PXPA01000062.1:975-8883 GCA_003022255.1 Parcubacteria group bacterium SW_6_46_9
ACGATGGCAATGATGGCATCATTGCCATCGTAAGAAAGTATTTTCGTCTCAAATTCTAGACGGTCAGCAAATTGATCACGTTGCTTGTCAGCATTGGCATACACAAAGTATCCGCGATCAGAAACTTCAAACCCATTCGCCCGCAAAATCCACTGATAGACTTCCATCTGGCGTTTCCAGGAATCCTGCCACCCGGCTTGAAGATCAACCTCATCTTTTTTGGATGTTGCTTTGTAATCCACAACAGCCAGTACGTCGTCGTCGTTTATCCAGATATCATCAACTGCTCCGTAAATGATAAAGCCGGTTGGTTCGTGTTTTGTGCGCACACCGGTAAAATGATGCCGCCAGTCATCAAGCTTGCGGTGCTGAAACGGTACGGCATCAATTCCGTGCTCTTCCATCAGCGGGTGCGTTTTTGCCTCTTTTCGGTACTGATCAAACTCATTTTTCAGCAGTTGGTCTACAGCACTATTCAACGAAAACGGATATCCCGGCACGCGCTTGACGCCCAACCGTTGGTCAACATAAAAACACCGTGGGCATTCTACAAAGAGGTTAATCTTCGATCGGCTAACCTCAAATCCTTCTGGATTGTTTGGATCAAATATGTATTTGGTTCTTGGAACGTTGTAATACTGCGACATAAAAACTTGTATTAGATATCAAATCTGAAAACTTGTTTTTTCTCCTTTCTCTTTTATCTTTAATCCAACTTATACATGACAGAGATGATTTACCTCATCCATCACTTCAGTAACTTGCTCGTCGGTAAACCCTAATGCTTTCAGTTTATCTTCCTGATTACGTAAATTTTTACATAGCACGACATCTTGCTTGGTTAATTCCTGTTTGTGCGAATTATTCAGGGTCGTCAGCGCTGTCACTGGCTGCAAGCTGGTTTCGGTTATCAAGTCCTCCAGGCTTTGATCGTCTGGATAATCCCAACCGATCATCTCCAGGCCCGTACACTCACCGTAATCTTTCGCCTGGTCAGAAAATTTTGTATTTGTTACAACCCAGTACGCAACATCACGCTCGCCGTCAGCAAACCGACCGTGATTATTTTTGGCGATATCATCAAACCGAGCACGCACATAAAGCGGTGTTTGTACTGATGATTTGATTGAGCGTTCGTTATGGAATTTTGCCTCAACAAACGCTAATCTGTCTTCGTTTATAGCGACAACATCAACTTCATGGTCAATACATGATCCTTGCACAATCACCCCAACTTCTGTATCAAAACCTTTCGCCGCAAAAATGCGTGCAACAAACGACTCAAACGGGTAGCCGGTCGGCCCAAGATCGGCCAGCGACTCACGTAGTGAGTACTGAGCAGCATACGCTTTGCGATGTTCTTTCAGCTTCTTGTAGGCAAGCTGATAAATTGTACTGGTAGTTATTTCCCCGTCCGAAGCTTTCTGTATCTCCGTAACAATTTCCGCAACCACATCATCAGGTGCGTGTGCTTGTTTTAGTGACTGGCGCAATTTACCTTTGTCAAACGGTACTGCTTTCCCATCTTGTTTGATAACTTCCGGAGTTTTTTGGTCTTGAGGCATGGGTTAATTTTAGCACAGGTAAGCGAATGCAGAATTTAGAATATCGAATTTTGAAAAGATTCAAGATGTAAGCCCTTCTTCGCACAAGGCTACGAGGGGTAAAATTTATGATTCAAGAAAATATTATATTTGACATATTATTTATGTCTATTAATATTAGTAATGGAAATCCTCCAATTTCTTCTAGCAAAATCACTCTGTATTACGATGGATATTCAAAAGCAAATGGAGGAGGTTCTTCGAAAATTTGATCCGGAAACACCTTTTGAGCTTATTACTGTTCACCAAAACCCAAGAACTCCAAACGAACCAACCAGCGGAGCCGATGAGGAAATAGAGCCTGAGGACACCCTATGGAAGTAGGAGGCCACATCACGCACCCCGGCACATGCCACTGCCGGGGTTTTTCTATTTGACAATTTAAATATTTTTTATTACTTTGGAACTGGAGTTCAATTTCGCTGCTCTTTCTACTTGTTCTCCAGATAACTATGCTTAAAGAGTCGGAAATGCTTACGTCTTGGACGCAATCTCACGATATTGAGGAGTTGCAAGATGCTGCTCAATCACTTATCAAAAGACACCGAAAATGCTCTGGTGAGGTATACGGTATCACCTACCTAGAAGCCCTGGTGTTAAAAAGGCTGGGTGCTGTTGTAAGACGAGAGCGAGCTGGGCACATTATCGATGAAAGCTGGATATACATGATTCAGTACCGAGGCCTTCTATTCAAGGCGAAAAATGAAGAAAGAGTGCCTCAGCTCGAGAAGAGTCAGCCGCCCAAGAGACTGGCTCGGCGTCAAGCATTTCAGTAAACATATTTGGCGCGAGTGGATTGGAGCCACGTTTTCCTGCCTGGTCACACATGCCGTTGTGATCAGGCAGTTTGTTTTTGTGGTCTCATACAAATAGTAAAAATGAAAGCGGCAATTTACCGTAATCCTTTCGACTTTTGACTTTCAACTTTTACTACCTTACTTACCACTCACTACCCACTACTCACTATTCAATTCCTGAATTATCCCTCCCCCCAAACAAACCTCACTGTCATACACCACACACGACTGACCAGAAGCTACCGCTCGCAATGGTTTATCAAATATTACTCTTGCCTCATGCCCTGAACCGAACTGGTTCGGAGTTTGACTTTTGACTTTTAATTTACATTTTTCCAGTGGTTGGTTATAACGAATTCGAGCTTTGTACCTACCCGCAGTTGGCTGTGAAGTTATCCAGTTCGTATCAGTGAGCGTTATTTCTTTACCGTTATACACAGGCCCATCTGGGCTGTTATTTTCCGTGAGAGTGATCGTGTTATTTTGAATATTTTTATCAATCACATACCACGGACCACTACTTGGTTCTTTTTTAGTCACTTCAAAACCACGACGCTGGCCAATTGTATATACTTCGGCTCCTTCGTGAGTACCGATAACTTCACCGTCTTCATTACACACATTACCGGATTTAAGGTCAATAAACTGAGACAAAAAATCTTTCATATCGACCTCACCAAGGAAACATAAACCCTGGCTGTCTGGTTTATCAGCAACCAGTACGTCAAGCTCATCTGCTAATGTGCGAACTTCCTCTTTTTGAAGATGTCCGATTGGAAATAGCGTATCCTGCAGTTGTTTTTGACCAATTCTGTACAGAAAATATGTCTGATCCTTATGTTCATCTACCCCTTGGAGTAGATGAGAGTTTTTAATTTTGAATTTTGAGTTTTGAGTTTCCCGCCGAAGGCGGGCGTAGTGTCCGGTCGCAATGTAATCCATGTCTCCCTGATTTCCTGCCCACTCATAGAAAGCCCCGAACTTAATCTGCCCATTACAAATCACGTCCGGGTTCGGTGTTCGGCCTGACTTGTACGCAGACACCATATAATCAACGACCCGATTTTTGTATTCTTCAACCAGATCAACTGTACGGAAATCAATTCCTAATTGAGCAGCAACATCCATGGCATCCTGACGTTCGGCCTCCATTGAGCAGTCCAAAAACGGTGGCTGCCAGACAGACATAAAGCAACCAACAACATGGAAACCTGCTTGTTTCAGCAGTGCCGCCGAGGTTGATGAATCAACACCACCGGACATGGCCACATAAACCGTCTTTTCTGATTTGTTGTCTATATTTTTAATATGATTGGGTAGGTCCATGTAATATCATTCCTAAGTTATATAAAAACACCACTTCATTTATATTACTGGCTGTTTTTTGAGTTTTGATTTTTGGATTTTGCATTTCTGATTCGCCATTGACGAATTTTCTCGTGGTGACCAGAAAGTAACACACTCGGCACGTCATAGGTTTCGTCTCCATGTTCAATTTCTTTTGGCCGTGTGTATACCGGTGCTCCAGCCGCCTCTCGATCTGATTCAAGAGACGCTTCATTGCCCAGCACACCATCCACATTTCGGGATACTGCATCAACCATGACAAGTGCTGGTAGCTCCCCGCCGGACAGGACGTACGGGCCAGCCGATACAAGTTCCGGATCTAACGCGTTTACTACCCGCTGATCGATGCCTTCGTACCGCCCACAGATAATAATTGCATGCTTCAAATCGTTTTTTATATCTTGCGCCATCTCCCTATCAAACTGTTGCCCTCGAGCAGACATCAGAAAAACTTGTGAATTTTGAATTGTGAATTGTGAATTTTCTTGCGCGGCTTCAACAGCCCGCAAGATTGGCTTTGCCTCCATCACCATACCCGGCCCACCGCCATACGGCGGCCCGTCAATGCTGTCGTGTTTGTCATCAGTATAATTCCGTGGATCATATACTTCCACAGAAATTTGGCCGTCTTCTTGAGCCCGCCCGACGATTGATTCATCTGTGTAGCTGGTAATCAGGTCGGGAAAAATTGTAATAACGGAAAATTTCATAAATGCTAGAGTTTAGAGTATCGAATTTAGAATTTAAGAATCACGAAGTAACAACTTGATTGTACCAGCTTTTTTGTGGTTGAATAAAGATGGAAACGAACCTTCGCTCTTTTGCTCTTAGTTTCTTGAGATAGTTGCCATGAAATATCATAAGCAAGTAAGCTCGGTTTTCTGGATAGGGCCGTTCATCATCTGCTCTTTTGTCGTTTTTCTGGCAGTAAGACTTGCAGGTGCACTGGGTTTTACACCAGATATGGAGATAGCGTCTATTGTTGAAATTATTGCGGTGTCAGCCATCTTCCTTTTGGCTATTTTCTTTTCGCTCGCGTACTTTTTCCTTGTGAATAAACCGAAAGTACGAGAAAGAATGAGCGAATCAGAGCATATGTGTAGAGTAGTAGTAGCCGCTTGCGACCTATGTATCGGGTTAGCAATGTTTTTTCTTTCAGGTGTGCTATTCTGGGTTGCAAGCGTTTTCTTTTGATGAAAACACCAAAGAGATATTTTATCTCGATACCCCACCCGGACAACCCCATCCCTGAATCTCAAGGGGTGGGGTTTTCTTTTATCTTTAGGCTTTCATCTTTCATCTCACATACACAAAAGCCGACCCAAAAGGCCGACTTTAAAGTGGGTAAGAAATCTATTTTTTAGGCTTCTATGCTCCAAGTTCATCCATTGCGTCATCAGCGTCATTTCCCTCATCGCCACTTTCCGGAGACGGTGCGCCATTGTCTTCCCGTTCTTCCGGTTCACGAATCTTCAGGTTGACACGGGCGTCATTTTTCATGCCAACTGTGCGCAAAAGCGTTCGAAGTGCTTTAGCGGTATTACCATTCCGGCCAATAACTTTACCCATGTCATCTTCGTGAACGTCTAAAGTCATAAGCACGCCCATTTCATCAACTGAGCGTGTGACCTGAACTTCATCAGGATAATCAACAATGTGTTCGACAACGTACTGTAGAAACTCTTTGTCTTCGTGTTGTTCAGCCATAATTTTGTACAGATTTAGCGTTACTAACAAATGCAGGTCGACAAACTGCAACTACAATTATACTGCATATTTGAAAACACACAAGGGTCGTTCGCACCCCACGCTTCTGAAGCACACGCAAGAATTCCCGGCGAGAATTCTTGCTCGGTCCTCACGAAAATCACAGTCCATGCATTTTCGTTGCGGAGCCCCGCCAGCAAGGGGTGCTCACTCGGTTAGAGCATGTCCAAAAGCCGTGGTTAGAACTGACTTTGCTAAGGAAGTACCAAGTTTGTAACAATCTAGGAAATCAGATGCCGTTCATTCTCGGCTGTGGATTCCTGCCTTGAAGTAGTACCTACCCCGTACCGTAGTTTTAGCACACTTAAGAGCCGAGTTCTTTAGCATGGTGGCTCACTCTAATATTAAAGCTAAAATTCCGATAAACTTCCGTGCGGAAGCTAGCTTTCCTCTTCTTGATCTTCTTCTGACCTGCCATCATCTTCAGCATTCACTTCGTTATCTTGTTCGTCAGTGTCGTTCTCAGTATCTGATTCTTCCCCGCTAGAGCGGGATTTCGGCTCACTTACGCTCGCCTCAACTTCGTCATTAGAGTCATCTTCAGTTTCGGAATTATCCTCGCCTCCTTCTTCTTGATCTGTTTCTTCATCTCCACTTTCAGGTTCCCCCTCACCCTCGTGCTCTTTTTTTGAACCGCTCTTCTCTACCTCATCTTCTTCCTCTTCATCTGGTGTTACTGGTGATTTATTTGGTAGCGGATTGACCGTATCATCATCAATAATTTCTGCTTTCACGAGCAAGTTGTGAACTGTGTCCGATGGTTGCGCACCCTCCGAAAGCCAGTGCTCAATACGCTCGTCTTTCAGCTCGTACTCGTCCGAGCGAGCATCATAGGTACCAAGCTTTTCGTGGTACGCTCCTGTCTGTGGACCGCGACCTTTTTCAGTCACAATTATCCGGTACGATGGATCGTGTTTTCTACCAACGCGTGCAAGTCTAATTTTTAGCATACAAAACAAATGTTACCAGACACACACATCAATAACAAACGAAGCTTACGATAGCCGGCAATTACAGAGTGGCTTTATTGTGCTACAATACAAAAAAATGACTAAAGACAACCCGGATCAATTTCAAGCAACAATTTCAACAACCAGCACCGGTGTCGGGTTCGTCGCCCCACCGGCTAAAGAAGCGGAAATGGATGCTGATGATCTTGACGATTACGTGATCCCTGAAGATCACATTAACGGAGCCTTTGATGGCGATGTTGTGCTCGTTCGGCCGCGGCCAGAGTTGGAAAACGACCACGGTGATTTGACAATCGCCGAAGTCGTATCAGTTGTGCGGCGAGCAAAAACCACGTTTGTCGGCACAGTCCAAAAAAATGGCGATACCTACTTCCTGCTTCCCGATAAAAAAGACATGTACGAAGATATTTTCATTCATACCGACAAAGATCTGCCTGATGGCCATAAAGCGGTTGTCGAGATTACTGACTGGGGTCGACCGGAAGCTGGAGAAAACCCGTCCGGGACCGTCTCGGAAGTTCTTGGCCCGAAGGGTGACCATGAAGTGGAGATGCAGTCAATCATAAAAGCTAAAGATATTGAGGTTGACTTTCCTCAGCCGGTTATGGACGAAGCGGCCAAGCTGGAAGACTGGTCAATTGACCAGGTTGATGTCAGTGACCGTAGAGATTTCCGCGAGGTGACGACAATGACAATTGATCCGGAGACGGCCAAAGACTTTGATGATGGTCTGTCTTTCCGTGAGCTTGATAATGATAACTACGAAGTTGGTATTCACATCGCTGATGTCTCACACTTTGTAAAACCGGATACAGCCATTGACCAGGAAGCGCGCAAACGTGCCTTCAGCGTTTACCTTGTTGACCGCACGATTCCGATGCTGCCGCCGATTCTTTCTAATGACTTATGTAGTCTAAAGCCGGACGTTGACCGGTTGGCTTTTTCGGCGGTGTTTGAGATTACACCGGATGCGGAGATTGTCGATCAGTGGTTTGGCAAAAGTGTTATACACTCGGACAAGCGATTCAATTACCACGAAGCACAAGACCAGATTGACAGCGGTACGGATAACTTTTCTAAGCAACTGCAAGTGCTTAATCGAATCGCTCAAACACTCCGTGATCGGCGCTTTGATAACGGCTCAATTGACTTTCACGGTGAGGAGGTTGAGTTTGATCTTGCCGATGATGGTACACCGAAAGCTATAACCAAAAAAGACCGTGTTGATACGCACAAAATGATCGAGGAGTATATGCTTTTAGCCAACCGAGAAATAGCTAGAGAAATTAAGCGTATGACCGAAGACGAGGACGAAAAGCACTTCTTTATGTATCGGGTGCACGGCCTGCCGGATCGTGACCGGCTCGGAGAGCTGGGCGTGTTTTTGCGGGCTTTAGGGTATGACTTTGAGCTTGAAGAAGA
>PXPA01000063.1:0-576 GCA_003022255.1 Parcubacteria group bacterium SW_6_46_9
CAAGGCATCCAGGATCTTTTCAATGGCTTCTTCCTTGTCTTTATCATATTCATCAGTAATATGGGCAATAATCTGCTTTTGGGCATTAGAACTTAAAGTGGTGCTGTCTGTGCGCATGTAGGTGATGTCACCGGCTTCATACAATTTCTGGGCCGCTCGCATGGTTCGGGACGGCGAGAAGCTTAGCCGAGTTGAGCCGGCTCGCTGCAGGGGAGAAGTTTTAAAGGGCGGGTAGGGATTGCGGGTACGATCTTTTTCTTTGATATCAGCAACCTCCCATGGATTATTTTTTCCGGCGGTAATAATTTCTTCAACGACATCTTCATCACGAGGCTCGTCCTCACACTCGACGGTAAACTCCATATCATCAGCAGAAACGTCGGCGGTAATCACCCAGTAGTCTTCGGGGTCAAACGCCCGAATTTTCCGCTCCCGTTCCATGATGATTCGCAAGGTGGGAGACTGCACCCGGCCGGCCGATAACCCGTAACGAACTTTTTTCCAGATGAGCTCAGAAAGCCTGTAGCCAAAAATTCGGTCCAGTATACGGCGAGCTTCCTGAGCACGGCGAAGGTC
>PXPA01000063.1:582-14255 GCA_003022255.1 Parcubacteria group bacterium SW_6_46_9
GCGTGGGTTGTCCAAGGCTTTTTGGACAGCCTCTTTAGTAATCTCGTTGAAGGTAATGCGTTTGGTTGTTTCCGCATCGTAATCAAGATCAAGCACTTCACCAATATGCCAGGCGATAGCCTCACCTTCACGGTCTGGGTCGGTAGCGAGAATAATCTCATCAGCATCGTTTGCTTGGTTTTCAAGCTCTTCGACTACCTCGTGCTTGCCTTCAGAAATTTCGTAATTGGGCACAAACCCGGCTTCGATATCAATTGCGTTTTTGTCAGATTTCGGCAGGTCGCGCACATGACCCAGGCTCGCTTTGACCTCAAAATCCTCACCGAGATACTTCTCAATTGTTTCCGCTTTGTCTGGTGACTCGACAATTGCTAATTTCATAATCGTTAATAGAGAGTATCGGAGATTGATAAAAATCGCAAACTTTTTCACCCCCCGCTTCTGTGCGACACGAATTAACCGTCCAGCGGACGGCTACTCTCCAGTCTCATGCGATTTCCCGCTAAGCGGGACCATGCAAATCGCATTCCGAGAGGCACATGAGAAGCGGGATGCTTAACTAACACAGCATTTCCGGAAATAAAGTGTATGCCACAGATTAAGCTAAGGAAGTGCCAAAATTAAAATAATCATTTATAGTCCATGCGTTTTTCGTTGTGCCGGGAGTTCCGCTAAAGCGGGACGACCGAATGCCCCTGGGGGCGGAGTCACTTCAGAGGCGGGGGTGTTCAGTTGATAAGATCATTTTAGTTTTGTTGCGTATGCGAATTTGCTAAGGAAGAGTCAAAAAATTCTGTTGCCAAACGATATACAACCACCTATCATTAAAATTAGAAGCTCGTTTCTGTTTGACCACCCAAACACAAACTCATGGCTCAGCAAAGAGTTCACCGGTTAGCAACTTTTCTGAACGCATTCGATGAGAACATGAACTGGCGTCAGGTAACGAACTACAGGGCGGACTTAGTTCAGGGGGTTGTGCTGACATATCAAGCCCTTTGCAGAAAGCGAAGCGATTGTGGATGTGGCCACTTTCGGTATCCGTTTTCCTGGACTGACGGTGGCCCATATTCTCAAAAATTACAAAGCGTGTATAGGAAGCTCGGTCCGTCGGTTGGGCTCATTGAACAAACACGAGAGGAGCCATACTGCGTTTATGCTCGCGAACATGTTCACCCGCTGCTAACCTATCGAAGGGACGAGTTTTCTCTGGCATGGACACGGTCGGTTTCAAGCCTTATTCATCTGTCTTCGCAGTATCGAAACGGCAATTATAGTCCGGTGACGGTTCAACGCTCCGTGACAAAAATTGACCAGGACATCGGCATAAAGTTCGATACAGCCTACGAGGCAGCACTGATGCTGAGGAGAGAGGGCTTTTTTGGGTAAGTCGGTACGTTCACTTTCATTACGTGGCCGTCATGGGCAGAGCCTCATGGCGGCCTTTTTCGTTTCAATACCCCAAATTTTTAATCAGCACTCTCTGCTTTTATCCTTCGACTTTAGACTTTGGACTAAAGTGTCTTGAATCATAAGTCATGAATCTTGCATCTTCAAATTCTATACTCGTTCGACCTTACCACTCGATTCTTGTATCACTCCTTTTAATTCAAGTTGACTAATAAGCACGTTTATACGATTAGCGGGCAAATCCACTGACGCAACAAGCTCGTCTTTTTTCCTTGGCTCGGTTAGCTCATCAATAATTTTTTGCTCTTCGGCCGATAGGTCAGCTGCTTGGGATTTGGCGTTATTGGCTAGGTCTTCTAAGCCAAATTCTTTTCGGATATCCTCACCGGACCGAATTAGTGCCGCGCCATCACGGATCAGTTGATGCGGGCCGGTAGTGTTGTCGGACTTGATGGATCCGGGAACCGTAAAGAGATCACGGTTAAAGTCGGCGGCCAGTCCGGCGGTAATTAAGGTGCCGGAATCTTCGGTTGCTTCCACAACCAAGACTGCGTGAGCTAGGCCAGCCATGATGCGGTTGCGTTGAGGAAATGTCCAGCTGGCACCGCCTTGGTCCGGCTCGAATTCACTCACTAACGTTCCGCCGGCTGCAAGAATTTTCTTTGCCAACGGTAGATTGGTGCGCGGATAGAGCACGTCTTCATTAAGACCGGAACCGGGAACAGCCACACATGGGAGGTTAGCGGCAAGTGCGGCTTTGTGAGCGATCGCGTCCATACCAAGTGCCAACCCAGAGACAATGCAGATGCTACTTCCGGCTAAACCAGTAATAATCTTTTTGCACATGTCTTTGCCGTAGGTCGTGTGCTTACGCGAGCCGACAACACAAAGGTATCTAGAAGCGTCGGGAAAGCCCGGTCCGCGCATGTACAGTTTGTCGGGAACATCTTCAATTTCTCGTAAGCGAGCAGGAAAATTATCGGGTTGAATTGTCCGCATGTCAGTGTCCATGAAATATTTTTGTATGCTACCATAAATAATACCATTAATGTTTTTATAATTTTGCTAACTGCTAAAAGCTATTGGCTAAAGGCTAGACCATGTTAGACATAGAGTTTATTCGCGACAACCAGGAACTTGTAAAGCGAGCTGCAGACAAAAAGGGTGTTGACTTTGATATCAACCAGCTGATGGAGGTTGATGACAAACGGCGCAAGCTAAAGACTGAAGTTGACAACATGCGCCAACGCCAGAACGAAATCCCTGATAAGATCAGCCAAGTTAACGATCAAATCAAACGCAACGAATTGATTGACAAAGCCCAGGACTTGAAAGAAGAACTGCAAGAAAAAGAGGATAAGTTAAAGTCAACCAAAGAAGACTGGCAGCGTTTAATGATGGACGTTCCGAATATTCCCGATATGTCTGTTCCGGCAGGCGAAGACGAAAGCGACAACAAGCAGTTGAAAACCTGGGGGCAGAAACCTCACTTTGACTTTGACGCCAAAGATCATGTCGATCTGATGAAAACTAATAATTTAGCCGACTTCAAGCGCGGGCAGAAGGTGCACGGTTTTCGGGGGTACTATCTTAAAGGAGCGGGGGCACAGCTAAGCTGGGCAATCTGGAATTATGCGCGTGACTTTTTTAGCGAGTTTGATTTTCAGCCATTTCTGCCGCCGGCAGTTGTCCGCAAGCAGTATTTTTTTGGTACGGGCCACTTACCAAGCGAGGCTGAGGATTTGTATAAGACCCAGGATGATGAGCTACTTTCCGGTACGGCAGAGATCCCGATGATGGCCTATCACGCTGATGAGGTGCTTGAGCAAAGTGATTTACCCAAACGGTACTTAGCTTTCAGTCCGTGTTACCGGCGGGAGGCAGGCAGTCATGGTAAAGATACGAAAGGTGTATTTCGGGTGCATGAGTTTTATAAGCTGGAGCAATTAATGCTTTGTGAGGCCAGCCATGAGCGTAGTGTTGAGTTGCACGAAGAGATAACCGAGAACACAGAAAAATTCTTGCAATCACTAGAACTACCGTACGAGCAGGAAATAATCTGTGGTGGTGACTTGATGAAAAGCAAAGTTAAAAGTTACGATCTCAAGTTGTGGATACCGTCCGAAAAACGGTACCGGGAAATTGCCAGCTCATCGTACTACCATGATTACCAAACGCGGCGGTTTAATATCAAGTATCAAGATAGTGAAGGTAAGAAGCGGTACGTGCACTCACTCAATGGTACGGCGATCCCAACGCCACGTGCGCTGGTGGCAATTGTTGAGAATTACCAGAATGCCGACGGGTCGATAACTGTCCCCGAAGCTCTGCGGTCGTATTGTGGTACCGATAAGATCGGCGCGTAGTATGAACAGCCGAAAGATACGCTCTCGTGAGCATGTGCGTAAAAAGTGGCGTCGAGTTTTTCGGTATATTGGCGGTGTGATTATTGCACTACTTTTGGTTGCCTTTGGGTTGATTGGGTTAACCCACTGGTCAAAAGTCCAGATTAACTCCTTTTCAGTCTCTGTACCGTCCAACAGTGAGCTGCCCCAAAAGGATATGGAAAAGATGGTCGACAGCCTTATCGACAAGCATTTGTGGGGGATTATTGGGCGAGACAATATTGCGTTGCTACCACGCTCAGCGATTACCAGCAGTGTTGAACGTGTCTCACCGCGAATTCGCTCGGCTGATGTTGATCTTACCGGCTTGCGGTCATAGTGAGCAAAATCGGCTTGCTCAAAATGGCTGCCGTTATGTGGACAAGGAAGGGTTTATGTATGCACAAGCTGATACAAGCACCTCCAGTGATTTGCTTGTGTATACAAAAGCAGATACCCCCAAAACCGGTAGTCAACTTTTGCCCGAAGAGACGTTTACCATACTACAATCATTTATTAATAATTTGTCGGAACTGGGATTATCCGCTCAACTCGTGAGCTTACAAGACCAGCGGGATATTAGCCTAACCGTTAAAGAAGCTGGTACGGCAACAACCACCGCCACTTCAACAGTGGAAATCCGTCTTGATCTTAGTGATAGCTTAAATCAGGCATACACGGACCTGAAAACCGTCATTGAAAAGGATGCGTTTGTGGCAACTTCAAGCGATAAGGCTGGCACCCAGGAGAACAAGGTTTCTCCGTTTGCGCTTGAGTATATTGATCTGCGGTTTGGAAATAAAGTTTTTTACAAGTAAATCAAAAGGCAAAAGGTAAAAGTCAAAAGCGAGATAGATATATACTTGACAAAACAATAATACTTTGTTAAGTTTTAACTGGATAGGAAATAGTTCTTTTCAAAGCCGAGAGGTATAGGTTGTGGTGAGCATTATGAGTAGAAATTTTGTGCTTATAGTGCTCACCGTAACCTCATAGCAAACCTCTTACCATGCGATTTTTCTTGGTCATTGCTCTCGCTTTTCTCGCTTTTTCAGGTTGCTCAAAGCAGGGTGGCGGAACTTCTGGGGCTGACGAAGTTTTGGTTCAAGGATGCACCGAAAAGTATCACGTCACCGTTCAGGACTTGCCCGACGGTGATTACGTCATGGCCCGTAACGGATGGCCGAAGTCGATGCCGTACCCTTACAGGAAAGAGAAGCCGAAACCTGCTGGTTTTTACAGAGTAGGTGGTGCTGATAGTAGCTGGAAACAAATGTCCATGCTACCCAAAGGCTCCCAGTTTACTGGTATCAAGAAAAACCCTGAAAACGAGGTAAACATTAAATTCAAGGTTAGGTACAGTGAACCTGATCAAAAAATGGAAGATTTCGGTCCTCTCGGTGCTGATAGTTCTGCATATAATCAGCCGAATTTCGGAATTCGGTCAAAAGAAGAAATTGTGCCTGGAAGGAAGTACGAAATGATCCAAAAAAAATCTGCTGATATAGTTATTCGAGTAACCAAGGGTCCGTATCTAAAGGAAGGTGATTGGATGTTCGATTATGCGATATTACGTGGCCCCTTATTTTTGATGGGTGATTTGGAAACTGATTACTTGTCCGATAAGGGGGTAATTCCATATTCGTCAGGGAAATGGAACCAATCGAATCATATGCAGAATATGGAGTGATCTAATTTAAGCGAGTTTCTGATTCTCGCTATACAAATAAAGCCCGGCCGTCGTGACGTGCTCCGTCCGACGGCTTTTTCTTTGCTCACCGTAGCCTTGCTTGCTCGCCGGAGCTTTGGCGGAGGAGAGTGCGAAGGAGGGTATTTCTATAATTCGTAACATTTTTCCTTCGACCCAGCTGGTTTAGCAACCGAGCTGGATTTCGCTCACTCTGCTCGCTCAACTTTTGACTTTAGGCTTTGGGCTTTCGACTAACTTATCTTGAATCATTAATCTTTTCTCTTTAATCTAAATACCATGGATAACGGATTTTGGGACAACTTACCCGACCCGTTCTATGGGCTGGCGCCGATGGAGGATGTTACCGACGTTGCCTTCCGACAGATGTTTGCTCGCTATGGACGGTATGAGGAGGGTGATCAGATGCGTGGACCGGATGTGATGTGGACTGAGTTTACTTCGGCGGACGGGCTTGTAAAAGGCGGGTGGAAGCGACTCAAGCATCAGCTCAAATACCAAGAGAACGAACGGCCGATTGTCGCGCAGTTATTCTCTGCACACCCGGGCCGGATGCGGCAGGCGGCTGCAATCTGTTATCAGCTTGGGTTTGATGGTGTTGATATCAATATGTGCTGTCCGTCCGAGACAGTAGTTGGTAATGACTGTGGATCAGCTTTAATCAAGACTCCGAAGCTTGCACAAAAGCTCATCAAGGCGGCCCGAGAAGGAGCTGGCGGCCTGCCGGTATCGGTCAAGACCCGCACCGGGTTTGATGAGCATCGGATTAAAACATGGATATCAACACTTTTAGAAACTCATATTGCGGCGTTGAGCTTGCACGCTCGGACTCGAAAGCAGATGTCGAAGGTGCCGGCAGACTGGAGCACGGTTGAGCAGACCCGCGAGATCCGGGATCAGATGAACAAAGATACACTTATTATTGGTAACGGCGATGTGGAATCACTAACGGAGGCAAAAAATCGAGCAGGCGAAACCGGTGTCGAGGGAATAATGGTTGGCCGGGGGGCATTTGGAAATCCCTGGTTTTTTAATCTGGACATAACACGAGCTAAGCTTCCGAAAAAAAAGCGCTTATCAGTAATGGTCGAGCATGCCAAAACCTTTGATGAGTTACTTCCGGATCAGCATTTTGCGATCATGCGCAAACACTTTAAGGCATACACAAAAGGCTTGCCGCACGCTAATGATTTGCGTAATAACCTCATGCAAACAGCGGACTCTGCTGAAGTAAAAGAGGTAGTGATGAATTACCTTCACGGCTTAAAGTAAAGTGACCTGGCATCATTTTTGACGTCATATTTTGGCATTAATTACTCGCTTAAGATCAGTAAGTGATTCGGCATTGCTTATTTGGTCGGCGGAGACGATAACCTCTAAGCTCTCATCGGTTTTTTCTAATACTGCCGGAAAGCCTATATCCATGTCGTATGTGTCAGCAAACTCATCGCGGTGCAGAAACTCAGTTGCAACCGATACATTTTGCAAAAACGACTGCCAGTCTTTCCGCATTGAAAATGTACCGTGCGTTAACGCACACAGACCGCATTTGCTATTTTCATCGTGAGTGCCGGTAATGTCTTTGGCGATGTATTTCAACTCAGAGATAGTATCTCCGCGAGTATTATACACAAAAATAAGTGTGGGGTCTGTTGATTTATTCATTACCTTACATTGTATCACTGACAAGGCGGGCAATGATATAATCAAGATATGGGCCAACAAGCGTTATACAGACGATACCGGCCACAGTCATTTGCGAACGTCCGTGGGCAGGATCATATTACAGCCGTCCTTTCTGGTGCTATCAAAAAAGATGATGTTTCTCATGCGTACCTTTTTTCCGGCCGGCGAGGGACCGGAAAAACCAGCATCGCCCGCATTTTAGCAAAAGAGCTCGGCACAGCCGATCGGGATATTTATGAGATTGATGCGGCGAGCCATCGGGGAATTGATGATGTGCGCGAGCTAAAAGAGGCAGTTACCAGTCTGCCGTATGAATCCGAGTATAAGGTGTATATCATCGATGAGGTGCACATGCTGACCACCCCGGCGTTTAATGCTCTGCTGAAAACGCTTGAGGAACCCCCGGAGTTTGTGATCTTTGTGCTGGCAACGACCGAGCCAGATGAGCTGCCAGAGACAATCACCAGCCGCTGTGAGACCCATGAGTTCCGCCAGCCATCGGCCGACCAGCTAACCGATGCGGTCCAGGATGTAGCCGAGAAAGAAGATAAAGAAATTGAGCCGGCCGCGGCGGCAGTTATCGCGCGGGCGGCGGACGGTTCTTTCCGTGATGCCTTTGGTCTTTTGGAGAAATGCCTGCGGGCTGCCGACGGAGATAGCATAACTGCTGACTTAGCAGAGACAGTAACCGGCGTGCCGCCGCATGAACTGGTATCCCAAATCGTGTTTGCCGGGATTGCCGCCGGTGATGCCGAGTCGGCTCTAGAAGCGATTAATCAGGCCGAGGAGAAGAATCTTGATCCGGACACATTATTTGCTCGCGTGATTGCCGTGGTTCGGGCAGTGCTGCAAATCCGGCTGGCACCGGAGCTTGCTGAGGGAATCCAGCGGGAAGTAAGCGCAGAATTGTACGAGAAAATTACTAAAGCAGCTGATGCGGGAGCTGATTCTGGTATTACCGCTAAAACCTTACATACGCTACTGCGCTATCGCAATAAACTTTCCGCGGACACACTCGGGCACTTACCGCTTGAGGTTGCTATTGTGAACATGATTGATAGGTAGCATTCAGTCTATGTTTAACGGGATAAAAAACGGTTGGCAGTTGCTAAAATTATCAATCACGACCTTTGAAAACCACCCGGTTTTGGTGATGCCGCTTTTAGTTGTCTGGGTTGTATTTGCGCCAGTTATTTTATGGCTGCATTTTGGTCTTGATGTAAGTAATTACTCAAATGGCGAAGGCCTGCTTTTGGCTTTTGGGGTTATATTTGTTTTCGCGTTTTTGTTGGTATTTTCCGCTTCGGTATTGTTAGAGCTAATTCAACAACACGAGAAAGGCAAGGCAATGAGCCTGGGTCGAGCTTTTGGTGATACGCTACGGAAAAATAGTTATAAATTGCTACCGATTGTCGTTGTCTGGAGCATTATCTGGTTTCTGTTAACATTGTTAGAGTCGCTTTTTTCCTCAAAAGATGATTCGGATTCTGCTGATAAAGATCTAAGCGCTGAAAATGCCGCCAATGCTCTATCGGGAGCCAGCGACAGCACCTCATTCTTGAGCCTGTCTTTTGATGCGTTGCGAAAGGGCGTTCGCATGATTGTTTTTCTGGTTCTTCCGGCTGTGGCTTGGGAGGATAAAAACACGTGGACAGCAACCAAGCGCGGACTATCAATACTTAAGCACAACAAGTCAGCGTTTATAACCGGTTATGTGATGACCGGCCTTATCGCCTGGCTTGTCTTTTTGCCGGTGGCGTTGATTTCGTATGGATCGGCTGAGATGGGCGTGCATATTCCTTCTTGGGGGTGGTTGTTAGTTATTTTGTACACTGCATTTGCGTGGAGTTATTCAATGTATCTTGAACAAATGTTCACTGCCGAGCTATTTTTGTGGTACAAACATTGGGAAGATAAGGTGAGTATAGCAAAAGACGCTGGCCAACAACCACCACAGATGAATGATGTGAATCAACCGTCACTGCTCGATGAGCATAGTGATTTAGTAAACAACCAGAGGCCACCGCAACCACCATCAGCAAAAATGCAAGACCGAAAGGACAACCGCTTTGGACATTGAGTATACGTAATTCATGACCGACTTACCAAATACAGATAATAATTTACAGAGTCCGCTGAGAAAAGCAAGACAGTGGGTGGCAGTCATGTTTGCTATTACGGTGTGGGCATATCCTTTGTATAAGATATTTGCTCGAGACAACGCAGCGGCACAGCTTTTCACGTCAGACTTATTATCAGCAGTAATTTTCACGGTATTTTGGTGGGGTCTTGTAGGCTTGGGGTATGCCCTTCAACAAGCTGAATTCACAAGGGATGAAAACGGAAACATAACCAGTGATTCAAAGATAAAGTGGTAGTGAATGAACGTGGTTCCCGTTTTCAGGGCTTGGTATAGAGGCATTAATATCTGCTAGTCCCGTCAAGCGCAAAGGGGGTGCCATTTTCGCAGGTAAGATCAAGTTGTTGAACACACTGTTGACTGTGATTGTTCGGCAAATCGGATTCCTCTTTCGCTTCCATACATGTACCAAGACAAAAATTGGTGTCCTTGTTCGTTTTAGCATATTCATATGGCTGATTGGTTTCGGGGTCAGTAGGAATGCTCGTCATACTACCACTTTCTTCGACGGCAGACAGACTATCTGGATACTGTCCGTTTTCGTCCTCATACATACTGACGGATGTTTGGATCTGATTAAGATCAGTTGCTCGGCGAGCGTCGCGTGCAGCTTCTCTGTCGCCGGAAAGACTATTTAAAACTACGCCTGAGAGGATACCGATGAGAATTATGATGCCAACAATAACACCGAAGAAAATACCAATAATTTTTAACCATGATGTCCCTTCTTTCTGAGCGCGTGTTTGCTGTGAGTTTTGTTGCTGGTTGTTTTGCATAGCTTCGAAATTGAGATTAATAAATGATTAAGCAATGAAGTACTTATATCCGGCATACAGCGCCAGTTCAACAGCAAATGCTCCAAGCGACCAGTGGTTAGCGGTTTGTGCTTTTTGCGGGAAAGCGTTTCGCCATCCGTAGTAAAATGATAGTCCGGCAAAAACTGGATTCAGCACTGATAGGAGAGGAACAACATACTTTTCCTTACCTACCAGCGGTTCATCTTTCGGCTTTCCGGGAATGCCCTTTACGTGCTCCATGTACCACAGCGAAAGCCCTAATACTATAAGCCCGTACAACGAAATCATTATCAGTAAAATTAAAACTATTAACCTATCTTTAAAATAATTAACTCATTTGTATATGTCAATTGAAATTATCAACAGGTTGATGGCTGTAACACAGATCGCGTTTTCGTCGTTAGAAAGCGCGTGACTACATCAACACGTACAAACGATGACATAAAGAAGGATAGTGTAGGCTGGCTACTATTCTTGTCTCGCCAGCCAACGGACCGACTTTAACAAAGCGGTCACCGCCATGCCGGCACTGATTGCGTACTGATACTCGTGGACATCCGTACAGTCGCCGGCAGCATATGCTTGATCAGTCGGCTTGCCGTCAACCAGACACCGCGACCAGCGATCAACCTCGATGTGGCCGTGATCGTCGGTATCAAACAAGCCGTCAGCTAACTCGGTGTTGGGAATACGGCCGATTTCAATGATCACTCCACTGACGTCAAGCTTTTTGGTTTCTTCGTTCTGCCTATAGGTGATTCCTTCAACCATCTCATCACCCCTGATTTCTGTGGTGTTAGCTTCCGGAATGATATTGACCTTATCCATATTTGTAACCCGCTCCTGTAGATACTCGTGACCACTAAGTGACTCTTCAATATTTACAAGATAAATTTCGTTGGCGATATCAGCCATGAAATCAACTGCCTCAAGTGCTGAGTTTCCACCACCAATAATAGCCACATCCTGACCGGCGAATACCGGACCATCACAGATCGCACAGTAGGTGACGCCTTTTTTCGCAAACTCTTTTTCGCCGGGTACATCAAGTTTTCGCGGGTGAGAGCCAGTAGCAAAGATGATGGCTTTGCTTTTGTGCGTTTTGTCTTCAGTGCTGACTGCCCAATAGTCGTTTTTATCGACAACATCCACAACAGTATCTCTTTTGAGGTTGATATCATTTTTCTCAACTTGCTTTTTTAATGTTTCAGCAAATTCAGATCCGGTTGTCTCAACAATGCCGGGGTAGTTGAGTATTTCCGAGCTTTGGTACGCCTGCCCACCGACCTCTTCGCCAACAACTAAATGATCCATATTTTTTCGAGCGGCATAAATACCGGCAGAAATTCCGCTAATGCCCGCGCCGATGATGATGGACTCTTTCATAACAATGAAGATTATGTGCCAGATTACAAACTTATTGTAGCAAAAATATGTTCTTTTTTGTGTAAGCAGGATACGTAAGTAATGTGTAAGCTTCCGCAGGTCCGACTGCTAACAAAAGCAAAGACGTGGCGTGTCTTTTTTGATAAAAATAACTTCTGTTAGGTAAGATCCAGCAATCTTACACAGCGGTAATGTCGCAGGCGTGTAGACAGACTAAGTGGGCTTGTTACAATACCCAACACAACTGAATACGCGACGACCTAACCTGCGTTGTCAGTATGGTCACAAATCTCAGCGAGCATAAAGAACCCGTCATTCAGGGCTCGCTCGCTGAGTTACAAGGAGAAATCCTTGTAAGGAGCTTCGGCTCCTCCTGGTGGCGGGCTTTGTGTTGCGGGTATGCTCAAAGCTACACTCATTTTATACACGCTGTCTCGGCCATCAGGAATACCTTCTGCCATACACTGTGCAACACTTAGTGTTGCACACCTTAAAGACGAGAGGTAAGAAGGAGCAAAATTCACCCGTGTTAAACATTCCGCTTCAGCGGAATAAAATCGAAGATTTTGTTTAACTGGATGAACACGTAACTCGCAAATCGTGATTCGTATCTCGAGCACGAAAGAGGTAAGAGCAAAGAGATAAAAACAATAAATCAAAAATCAAAATGCAAAAGGCAAAACAAAGCCAAAATTCAAAAAGCAAAACGCAAAACCAAAACAAACTTTTAACTTTTGAGTTTTAAGTTTTGCGTTAGTAAATGAAAACTGTCCTCTCCACAATCGGATTATTGCTTGTAATTGCTTTTGTTGGCGGTTGGGCAGTTCTGGACACGCACGCGCAAGTGAGTTGGTACGACAGCAGCTGGCAGTATAGAAAATCTCATACTATCCAAGGCGGTAGTGGTGCAGGTACTGGCTATCAAAAGAAAGTAATCGTAAAGTACGGAAGTGGAACAGACAGTGGAAACACAGTTTATCTGAATGGTAATGCGAACAACGACTTCTCTGACTTACGCTTTACGAGTGATGACGGCACTACAGAACTAGACTACTGGATACAAGAAAAAACTGATGATGATACTGCGACGGTTTGGATAAAAGTGAAAGACAGTCTCAATTCAGACCAAGACATCTATCTTTACTATGGTAATGCCAACGCCAGCGATCAATCAGATGGTGAAGCAGTATTTGAGCTGTTTGATAACTTCGAAAGCTATTCTGATTTTTCTGATATGAGTAATGAAGGCTGGATGAAAAAAGACGGAACAACCGAAGTTATAACAGATAACGGGAGTAAGGTAGCAAAGTTTACTCCTGGATCATCAACAAACTGGCAGCATTACTTAGTGTTTGGTGATACATCACTTGCTGAGTACATTCTTGAAATGGATTACAAGACCGAAAAAAGTGCTGACGGTGCTGTGTATAGATTTCAGGATGACAATAACTGGCTTGGTACAGAACACTATAATGTTGCAAAAATTCGTGGTCAATATAACGACAGCGAGATAATTCCTTGTGGGGGTGGCTCGAGTCAAACAACGGGTGTTTACAACGAACACAAATACTTAGTTAAAGATACGTATCTAAAACACTGGATAAACGGAAACTTGCGGTTTGAAGCGGATAGTTGCCTAGACTCATACTCGATGAGTTCACCTTACAAGGTTGGTGTTGTTGCACATGATAATTACGGACCAGTATATGTAGACAACATTAGGGTGCGGAAGCATGCAACCACCGAACCGACACACGGTAGTTGGGGTAATCAAGAGGAAGAAAGCGGCCAGGTCGTGATGGAATCAAGCAATTATCAGATCCAGCGTGATTCCATAAACAGCGGCGGCGTTGATATTAGCACCTCAAGCAGTTATGCGCTAAAAGATACCGTTGGCGAACAGGCAACCGGCCGATCGACAAGCACTAATTACACCGTCCGGGCCGGCTACCGACAGATAGCCGAATCCAGCATCGCTGTGTCCGCACTGACATCGGTAACTTTACCGTCGCTTGGCGGTGTTGTTGGTGGCACGTCGGAGACGACTGCGGATGTGACTGTTATTACCGACAGCCCCGGCGGGTATGAACTGACGGTACGGGCGACAACATCACCAGCACTGGCATCAAACGAGGACAGCTTTGCTGATTATGCGGCCGGAA
>PXPA01000064.1 GCA_003022255.1 Parcubacteria group bacterium SW_6_46_9
GTGTCAATACGGATTACTTGCGCTTTGCGGCTCATGGCAACCGCTTCGTCATCGTCTTCAGTAAGCAAAACGGCATCAACAAGCTCACCGGTTTGTTCGGAAAGATCAGCGGTTTTGACCCCCTTACCACCTCGTCCTTGCGTTGAGTACGCATACAAATCAGTACGCTTACCGAAGCCGCTTTCGGTAACCACAAACACCGAACCGTTGTGGTTATCTTCATTAATTATCAGACTGGATACGACATTGTCATCCTCGTCTAATTTGACGCCCCGAACTCCTTTGGCGGTCCGCCCCATCGTACGGACCTCTTCGGCCGCAAACCGAATTGCCCGGCCAGCATCGGTGACGATCATCATCTCATCATCGTCCCGGGCAAACCGAGCGGACACAAGTCTGTCATCGTCTTCTAGTGAAATAGCTATCAGGCCGCTGGAGCGGACAGAATCAAACTCGGTTGCGTCAACGCGTTTTGTTCGCCCGTACTTGGTTGTCATCGCTAACGTAAGGTTTTCTGTATCAGTATCTTTTTCCACCGGCAGGATTGAAGTGACCGACTCGTCTGACTCAAGCTCTAAGAAGTTGACAATTGATTTACCGCGTGTTGACCGGCCGGATTCAGGCATCTCATACATTTTGGACTTAAATACTCGCCCTTGATTAGTGAAAAATAGTAGATCACTGTGGGTGGAGGTAGAAAGTACGGTCGTTACGTAATCATCGTCTTTCGTATCAATATCAACCACACCAACACCGCCCCGCTTCTGGCGTTTGTAACTTTTGGGGTCAGTGCGCTTGACGTAACCGTCCTTGGTAAACACTAACACAGAGTCCTCATCAGCGATCAGGTCCTCAACGTCAATATCATCAACTTTCTGCTTTTTCACTCGCGTACGACGTGTGTCGCCGTGTTCTTCAGCAACCTCCTGAATCTCTTCTTTCACCTGCTCCATAATATTTTCCTCAGAAGACAGTAGTTCTTCCAGCTCAGCAATAGTTGCTTGTACTTCTTCTAACTCATCCTCAATTTCCTGCCGCTGCATCCCGGCCAAACGCTGAAGACGCATGCGCAAAATTGCCGTCGCCTGATCGTCGGAAAAATCAAACTCGTCTTTGAGTTCTGCGTGTGCTGCCTCTTTGTCTTTGGACTCACGAATCAAGGTGATAATGCGGTCAATGTGATCAAGCGCCTTCTGCAAGCCAAGAAGAATATGCTCACGGTCTTTGGCTTTACCCAGCTCATGCTCGCTGCGTCGACGGACTACTTCAATACGGTGGGCAATGTACTCTTCTAAAATACCTTTGAGAGACAGGGTCTGGGGCACGCCGTCCACAAGCGCAACCATATTAAAGTGGAACTTCTTTTCTAAGCGTGAGTGTTTATACAACGAATTGAGAACCTTTTGGGGGTAGGCATTGCGCTTTAGCTCGATGACAATGCGGATATCCGACGTTGATTCATCACGGATGTCTTTGATTCCTTCCAGCGTGTCGTCATTGACCATATCAGCGATTTTTTCAATCAGTCGTGATTTGTTCACCTGATACGGCAGTGAGGAGATAATAATACTATACGACTGGCTGGTACGTTCAATAATCTCC
>PXPA01000065.1 GCA_003022255.1 Parcubacteria group bacterium SW_6_46_9
GGGGGTGGACAGATGATTACGATCCGGATAGCTCGCTGCAGGACAAAGCTCACCAGCTTATCAGTGGTTTCTGGAATTCGCGGTTCAACAGCGACTTGACTGCTCAGCTGGAAAACGCTGGTTATCGTAACTCGGCATTACGCAGTTTTGAGGACTGGGAAGAGGCTAGCGAAAATGGTCCAGAGTTCATGCTGAACCTGGAGTGGTGGAGTCTAGACCATCATAAGAGTATCCAGGATGTAATTAATGGTAAAGAGGGTTGGTCTAGCCACACCAGTGATCCCGTAGAGTCGGCAGTGGGAAGCTTCATTGACAGCATTCGGTCCGAGATTAAGAACGAATTCAGAAGTCGCTTTAATCGGATCGAATCCCCTGGTAGTAATGAGGTTCCGTTTTCTCTGGAGATGGAGCTTAAAGATGGATTGCAGTCGATTGTGGATTTAGTAGTTCAGGAAGTTACGAATGAACTATCCCGATTTGAGTTCGACCTTAATCTCAATGGGGAAACAGAGCGCAGGCTACGGCGACTGATAGCCGCAGAAATAACTGAAAAACTTGATACCAGCGCACGGGTGATACCAGAAGACGATGCTGCGTATCTGTCTAACTGACACTGAACCTCTCATCAAACACTTGACTACACTTATGATAGACGTAGTCCTCAAGTACGGATCTGAACAATCAGCAGAGACCGAAAACCACTACATTGTAGGCCGAGACGGCGTCTACCTCCACAAAGAAAATGACTTGTTGGAGGCTACCGTTGAGGTTGATGGCGTGGCTTTCCTGGAGGAGGTTGAGAAATCTGCTACCTGGAAGCTGCCGCCGATTACTGCCCTCGATGCCTATAAGGTCCTGCTTTTCTTTCGCAGGATTCAGGCGCTGCATAAGAGTGAGGCGGTTGTTCTCCTCCACTACTCGCAGGCAGCTGAGCAGTACTACATTCACTGTCCGGAACAGCGGGTATCTGCCGGAAAGGTCGATTATGACTTGAGTGAGCGGTTCGAATCGTATCAGTTGGTTGGTACGATTCACTCACACTCAAGTTTCTCCGCTTTCCACTCAGGAGTGGATGATGACAACGAGGAGCACTTTGATGGCCTCCATATTACTATGGGCCATCTTAGCGAGAACTACTTTAGTCTTAGCTGTTCGCTTGTGGTCAACGGGAACCGGTTTACCTTCAAGAATTACGAAGACGTGATTCAGGGCCTTACTGAGGTTGACTGGACCCCCACAAGGAAACTGCAGAAGCGTTATTCTTCGGTCTATCCGGGCCGAACGAACAACCCTAAGCTTGTCAGGCGAGGCAGTTATCCCAAACGCCAGATGGTCTCTAAGCGGAAGATAAACAGGGGTTACAACGATCAGTTCTGGGACATTGAGCTTCCGGAGGAGGACAAGGCCTCTGTAACTTTTCCGCAGGACTGGATGAATAAAGTGAGCAGGTACTCCCGCTCACAGTCACGTAAGTCCTCGAAAAGTAAAGCCCGGGTATTGAAATCATCCCGGCAGCTAAGGAGACGATAATTCACGCAATTGTGCATAACTAGAACACTATCATCATGACAGACCGAATGAGCATAGTCGTGATCGGTATCGGTGGAATCGGTGGTTGGTTACTTCGGCCGCTTTTGCGGTATCTCAACTACGAATTCGACCAACCGGAGGTAACCCTGATCGATGGCGACGAATTTGAGCCGGATAACGCCGACAGGCAAAACTTTTCTTCTCTGAGGAATAAAGCAGAGGAGAAAGCTGAGGCATTCCGGCAAGAGTTTTCGTCGCTAAGAATTCGTTCTCAGCCAGAGTACGTTACCGATAGTAACGTGTTTCGGCACATTCAGCCACGAACTGGGGTGGTGTTTCTCAGTGTCGACAATCACGCAACCAGAAAACTGGTTTCGGACAGATGCGAGCAAATCGATGACATCTGCCTGATCTCTGGCGGAAACGATTATACGTCTGGTAATGTGCAGATTCACTTGACAAGAAATGGTGATAATGTTACATTACCAATTGGAAATCAGTTCCATCCGGAGATCCAGCAGCCCGAAGATGCAAATCCGGGCGAGCAGGGCTGTGATGAAGTTGTCGAATCTGAGCCACAATTGCTCATGATGAACCACTTTATCGCTTCACTCATGCTCAATGCCTTTGAGCGATTTGTGTCACAGGGAGGTGATGGCCTTTATGATGAGGTCTACGCTGATTGTAGAGCGAATAAGACTCGACCAGTCAGTCGTAGTTAAGCCTCATCATCGGGCATCACCTTAACTCTCTTTCATTGACCACTTTTTTGCTATGCCTACGACGCTCGCATCACCGACGGAAACCGAAAGAGCAGAAGACATCGTTGTGACCGTCATCAACGGAGTCAATCGGCAGACGCTGGAAGTGGCGGGAATGACCGTCGGGGAAGTCCGGCGCCAGTACCGCGACACTCTGAACATCGACCCCGATGCGAAGGCGCTCGTCAACGGTGACGAACCGGAAGGCGGTGAAGAGCATCGCCTTGGGAGCCAAGACGAACTCGAGTTCGTACAGGAGAGTGGCACGAACGGCTAGACAAACGGCCTCTCGGCACACGAGAATGGCCACAACGGGTGCAGACCGCTTGCGCGGACTGCCCCCCTTTTTTATTTTATTACGATTAAAAGAATAATTCGATATAACGATACTTTACTGAATTTTTAACCCCCTACAAACTCCTCTTAATGCACCAGCTCACTCATTAATTTGGATCCGATTGTAAATCGTGAAGATCCCAATAAGATTAGGTGTGGTAATGGAGGTCTTGTATGCACTATACCTTCTTCCCAAAAAAGAGTTGAGTATCACCAAACATGGCTCGCAGGAAGTCAACTGACTCACGCCAGTAATTTCCAGCTATTCTTCAAGCTTTTAACGATGATTTGAATTTTGAAGAAGTATGAATATTATAGTAATTAGCAGGTTATAAAATGAATCTATTATGAGTTTTCCCAAAAATCGCTTCGTCACTAAGAGGGGCTTGGCTTGCTGAAGCTAAACGATCACTTTTATGCCATGAAGGAACCAGATAGGCGGATATTAAACCGAAGAATAAAAGAGCGAGATTGAGTTTGTACAAATTTCTTTGTTTTAATTATCTAGAGCTAGTTGTGGTTGAATCGTGTAATTTAAATGATCTGGGTTTACAGGTCTTTATACTAAATTGACAAGTTATGGTATTGACTAATTAATAAAAAATGCTAACATTGTTTTGGACTTCCTATTCTTTGGCATAGACATTCATTAGTGTTATGCAGTATCGTCTGTTTTTGAGTGCCCTTGTTTTTTTGACTGTAGTGAACCCGGTCAATGCACAACCAGGTGAACCGACTCGTGGTGATACTGTAACAGTCGCCGTTAGTAATTTTCCCCCATTACTTCAAGAGCGAGAAAATACGCTTAACAGTGACCGAGACTATTCTGGCTACACTGTGGATCTTTTGAATGAAATCAAGCTGAAAACAAGCCTGAATTTTCAGATACGCGAGTACGAGAATACCGATGCTGTGTTGCGGGCTGTAAGTGATGAAGCGGCGGATATGGGCGGCTCAGGCATTACAATCACTTCTGAGCGAGAGGAGTATCTTGACTTTACACAACCACATTATGAATCCGGTCTCGGTATTCTGACACGCAGTGAACTGCCTTGGTACCGAGAGGTCCCCCAACGGATCGCTATTATTTTCGGCAATCTGAAATCTTTGCTTGCCACCTTTCTAATCTTCTGGATTTTTGCTGCACACGTGCTGTGGTGGTCTGAAATGGACGAGCAGTTTGAGGAAGGGGAGATTCGTGACGGATACATCCCGGGCATTTTCGACTCAGTCTATTTCTGTATCATTGTTATGAGTACGGTCGGCTTTGGTGACATTACTCCCAATAATTGGATTGGACGGATATGCACAGTCATTCTCATCTTCGTCGGAATAAGTTTCTTCGGTTGGTTTGTCAGTGAAGCCTCTTCGGCACTGACGGTATACAAGTCCCAGACACAGATTTCCGGCCCGAATGACTTGCGCGGAAAGAAGGTAGCGACGGAAAAGGCCACCACAAGCATTGAAGCCCTTTCGCAAATTGGTGCGGATATTGTGCGGAAGAATACGTTCCAGGAAGCATTTCAGGCCTTGCAAGCTGGGGAAGTACAGGCTGCGGTCTTTGATTACCCGGTGCTCGTACACTATGCGAAGACGAAAACAAAAGATAATGGCGTGGAGCTAGTGGACGGTAAGTTCAAAGAGGAGTATTATGGGTTTGTTTTGCAGCCGGATAGCCCTTATAGAGAGGCGATTAGTCGAGCAATTTTAGAGTTGCAGCGAGACGGTACACTTAGACAGTTGCACCAGAAATATTTTTAGTGATGAACACGTATCACTAAAAAAAAGCGGACGGAAGCCCGTCCGCTTTTTTTATTGACACAATACTTTATTTATTATAAGATAACACTGGATTGACGAAATCTAATCTTCTTTTTAAAAACCACACCTAAACCGATGAGTGATACCAACCTAAAGCTAACCCAAGAAGGTCAGCGAATTGCCAAAATTGCTGCCCTGATATTTCTGGTCGGACTAACTGGAGTGATCCTTAACCTCTTTTTTTCAACCCTGCTCAGTTTTATTTTGGGGGCAGTGGTCGGTGTGCTTGCTGTTATAGGTTGGGCAATGCTGAAGACCGATACCCAATCGGATCAGCAACAAGCGCAGCCAGAGAGTGGTGGTGAGCCGATTGACGTTGAGGCTGCCTTAAAAGACTTGGCGCAACTGAACATGAGCGTGCGGTCTCATGATCTTCCCGATGATCTAATAGACCGGATCGAAGGAGCAATTGATTCGGTTGGGAAAATTCTCAATGATCTAGACGGTCAATTTGGTGATCAGTACATTACGAAAGTTTGGTACCGAATTGCGCGAGAGCATCTCCCCAACCCGGTTGAAACGTATATCGAATTTGATCCTGAGTACCGAACAGACGAAAGACGGGAAGAGCTTGAAGATGCCCTGCAAGCGCTCGAAAAGGAGATTGAGCGGACACGAGAGAAGATGAGCAAAAGGAAGCAGGGCGAATTTCAACAGGAAGCATCACGGTTAGAAGCTGTATACCTTGAGTAGTAATTCTCATAAATAAACCGTACGATCTGATGTCTGATAACTCGTTTCGCAGCAAGGTAAGTGAAATTCGTAGTCTTGAGAATCCGATCCCTCCGTCCGAGCGTCATGAGTTTGACATTAGAGATCTTGAAGCAGGAGGATTTCTCCTGCTTGATGAAACTCCCTTTAAGGTAGTCGACTGCTTTCGCTACCAGGAAACTGATGAGAACCACACGAAAGACTGGAAGTTTTGCTCCTACGAACTAAAACTCTGTAATCTCCTTACCGGAGATACTGAGCTCATTGAGTGGGAGGATGGTGATGAGCTGCTGATCCTGCTTACGCTCGAAGAGCTTTCTTTGCGTGACTTGCAAGCCGATGGCGATCCAATCAGCTCAATGAGCGCTGTAAAAAGTGCTGACAAAATTGAGTATAACGGCAAGAAGTTCTGGTACGAAGAGATGTGGGCGGCCAATTACCACCGCCTCAGCCAGAAAGGCGATCCCGAACCTGTGCACCTCTGGGAGTTTGAGTCCCAGAACCGATATCTGACAATTGAGGATTGGAAGTTGGGTGCCGGAAGAGAGAACCGAGTCTACACGACTCGTGAAGTGCCATCCACTAAAATTGAAATCATCTCTACTGATGGAGGTGATGCCAATGGATGATCAAGCGTATGTGGATCAGTCAGCACGGGACTTAAACCTCACATTACTTGAGGATTATTTACCAACGGAAAAGCTGAACATCCTAGAGGTCTCCGAGTTGGAAATCGGTTCTGTAAGAGCTCGCGCTGGTATTATTGGAGCGAGTCATTTCTGTTCATTTGAAATTCCCAGAAATGATATTTCGCTTCATGAGGTATTTTCCTGTAAGAGAATAGACACTAATGCCAGACGTATGTTCTACGGCCCGATCGGAGATATTCCCGCAGAGTTAACGCTGGATTTGGATGAGGCTCATTACACCTTTACCCCTTCAGTGCTTGAGTGGGGTGATGAAGCGGATGACTATCTCGGTGACTTCGAGAACCGAGTGAGATCAAGCTCGGAATCTGCGATCGGATTGCAATATCGCTTTCCAAGCAAGGGAAGTGGAGGTCGCTATCCGAAGACAATTGTATGTTTGCAGTCTCAGCTGGACAGCATCTTTGTTGAGACAGCACATACATATCCGAACGAAAACACCATCGTTATCACCGAAACAAAACTACAAACTGACACACCATGAACCGAATGAACCGCTGGATTGTACTTCTTCTGTGCATCGGACTTATTGGTTGCAAGGGAATTCCGGAACAAGATCGGAAGGCAGCGAAGAATCTTGAGCCGCAGATTGAGCGGGCTCAGGAGTTTGTTTCGGAAAAGCAAAGCGATTACAAAGAGACAAAGCAGACGGATGAGTTTGACTTTTTCCGTCCCTATGCTTCCCGGCAGAACTGGGACAGTCTTTACACAGCTGCCGGAAGCAAGCTCGATAGAGCGCAGAATCTGTACGAAAAAGAGGTGAAATCAATCCTTGAGCGTGATGACCCCAAACAGGCTGATAGACTTGAACGCCAAGTCAAGCGGGTGTCTCGAATTATTACAGAGGCACGTAAACTAGCCCAAAAGCCACGGCAGGAAATGAAACAACTCGAGCGCGCTAGAGAGGAAGGCCCAAAACTAGTTGCTGGAGCGGAAGAAAACTTAACCGACGCAAGCAATGACGTTCAGGGCCTTGTGCAAACTGCCTCACTGAAAAAGAGTGAGTTTCCGGACAAAAGCAAGAAAGTTGAGGCAAAAGTTGCTCCGGTTCAGGAAAAGCAGCAGACAGCACGCCAGGAACTGCAAGCCGCTAAATCTGAACTGCAGAAACCATCCTCAGAGACTGATTACGGTAAGCTGGTTAACAAAGTAGAGCGCGTTAATCAACTTGCCCAGGAGATGGCGGATAATTCAGATGCAGTTGCTGATGCGCTTGAGAGTCTGGATAGAAGTTACTATAAGCGCCTTATCGATAGGCGCGATACGTACTTCATTACTCCAGGCCGATCGAGCTGGGATAATTCCCGGAACGGCACGAACCGAAATTACGTTTACCCACAACGTGAGGTTTCGTGGGAGACTTACGATTATTTCTCCAATCAACCGTCTAACTCGATCATTGCCGATTATGGTTCCTGGGGTGGCCTGAACGTAAGGGTCAAGAAGAGTATGTGGAATGAACTCAACATTGACCCCAAGAAAGATTGGCCATCCAACAGCCATGATACGGCTCAGTTTTGGCTGAAGGACTGGAGCGAGAAGTATGAACACCGGTATGAAATTCTTTCCATTGTTGACGGTGATACCACAAGAAAAACGAAGTGGGAACAGGTTGACTGGAAGGAGTATAGTAAGCATCGAGAACATACGGGAATGATGCTTACTTCCAAGCCCCAGGGAGTGTTTGCGAGTGAAAAAGTTACCTCGCCCACCCCGCCGGGCA
>PXPA01000066.1 GCA_003022255.1 Parcubacteria group bacterium SW_6_46_9
AATTTCCGGATACAGCCCACTGAAGGCTGTGCCAATTTCACAGATAAGCGGCATGGCTGTAATGTCATGCAGCACGTAAAGTCCACGCTGGCGGTGATCAAGAATTTCCGGATACAGCCCACTGAAGGCTGTGCCAATTTCACAGATAAGCGGCATGGCTGTAAGGAGGTCTTTCTTATAAAGCTGGCCGCCGGTATCGTACTGTTTTTCATCCAGATCAGCCACCATCTTCCGGCCAATACGAATAGCCTGCACAACCCGCACCAGCGGAGCCCCACGGAACCCGTGGTGATCACGGTGATTAAAGTGGCTCTCTGCGAGTTTCGGACCGAGATTTCGGCCGTCTTCAGCAAGCAGATCCTGACATACATCACGCAATGGCTTCCGAGATATGTTCCTGATTTCGCGCTTCAGCTGACCGATCAGTTTTTGTTTTTCCGACGCTGAAAGCGGTGTCACTGCCTCATCAATCTGCTCTAGCTTGTCGACAAGCCGGTATGTCTTCTGCAAGCGTCGCACTCCCGGATAAAAGGCCTGATTGTTTTGACGGCTACTGCCAAAATGATGGTTAACAACCTCAAGCAGGCGTTTTTTGAGCCAGTCCGGCAGCTCCCTGACACCCTTTTCAACCAGGATACAAAGCGTCCAAAGCGTGTGGTCCATCACCCGACCGTACTTACTCAAGTCAAAATGTCCGGAAATAGAGTATGCTGTCAGTTTGCCCACATCATGGTTAATGATATGCGCCTTGAGAATATCGGTGTTAACTGCCGATAAGTCAATCGACCGAGGTAGTTCACTCAGGGCATCTTCTAGCACCGCAAGTCGTCGCAACAGTGAGAAGGTATGCTGAAGGTGACCGCCAAGATATGAGTGGGGCCCGTCTAATGATGATGGAATTATACTCAATCGGTCCATGAGCTCCGTATCCTTCAGTAAGCTCGTCTGAAATTCCGCCAACTCTGGAGGGTGCAGGTTTTCGGACTGAGACGACAGATAATCGGTCAGTGTATCAGTTTCAAAGCGGCTCTGGGGTAGTAAGTTATACAGAGCTTGCTTTGACAAGTCAGCCTGCTCGAGATCCGTTACGTTAATGACCAGCTTGCCTTGATGTGTTCTGGACGGTTTTCCTTTTACTCGAACCGGGCTGTAGCGTTCGATCCGGTCTGCCAGACTAACCTTATTGCCCCAGAGAGTAATCAAGACACCTCTTCGGTTTCCTTTCGTATCTAACATCGACGTCTGGCAGCTAATCATCCGGGTTCTACCATTCGGGGCCGGAGTGGATTTCTTTTCTGACGTCGGGTACACAATCTTTTCAACCGGTAGGTCTTTCATTGGTCTACCACGTATGTTGGGAAGAACAAGTGCAACTTAATTATACTAATTTAAGTAGAGGTGTAAATTTAAAATAGTCAGCAATTAAACTAACTTCTGCTATAAGTAGATACCCACGGGCAAAGCCAGTAGTTTTCTGCCCTTCGGGTGAGAATAAAAAGAACCGTGAGCGTAGCTCGCCCACGGTTCATGAAGGTGAAATCGTCACCAAAACCTTTATGCCAACACCCTTTCGGTAGGCTGTGTTGCCTGCACAAACTCACCAACTTCTTTATCAAGCCACGGGTAATCAGTTTTACCGCAATCCGCACTCCTTGTGAGATAATCGATGCGATTAAACAGCCTCTTTTCGGCGCCATTGTGGTGCAAGTCCATTGTCTGAACCGGTATTTGCTCAGTTGAGCCGACAATTTTTACCGGGTTTCCGTCCGCATCAATCGCCGAACGCAGGCGATCCATGTCACGATGGTGTTCGCTTCCATTGTAGGCCTGCACGTCATCACACGAACCGACCACAACACCACACGAACACTGGAAGAGGGTGCCGAGACCACGCTCTTTGAGCACGTCTTTGATCTTTTCTTGTGTGAGATCAGACATATGCTGAGACAGTATCGACTCATGCAATAAATCCACAATACGAGTTCGGTAACGAACCTTGTCTGCCCCGACAATCGAAAGCGGCAGGCGCGCCAGATTGTACTCATTTAGGACCCCGAAGTCCTTATCTTCTGCCGCCTCAATCAACCCGACAAAGCCAGTAAGGGCCGGCAGGTGAGGGTTAAGATTTTCAGTGAAAGCGGTGTAAAGAGCTTCAACAAAAGCACTCTCCAGAGAACTTTTCTCCTGGATTGCTGCTTTGTGATGGTCATTAAGTCCAGCCATCGCGGTTACTCCTCCTTCGTAGCACATAAATGTGGTTTTGGATTTGATTAAAAAGGAACGATCTCAGTGGTGATTGCCACCACAGAAGGCAGAGAACACCCTCTGTGCCAGCAACCACTTAACCAGAAAAAGAGGCGTTGCGGGAAAACTTTTCTATTGTCCGTGACAGGCGATCATTGTTTTTTCGCTTTTTGAACTCAGAAAACAGCTTTTCCAGTGTCGAGTGCCAATCACTTTGGTATGCAAAGGGATTACGCTTAACATCCGGCTCGTTGGGAATATGCACAACAGGCTTGTCGGTAAGTTCATCCTCTAAGAATTTTTGATCATCGGTACCGGTAACTTTATTACCAACAAACACATAAGGGGTTGCAAAAAAGTCCATCAGTTCGGCAATCTGGTTTGCGGTCTTAATGCTGTGAACAGACGGCTCAACCACGATCACCCCGACATCAACGCCCGTTACAATTCCTGTCGATGCGCCATCAGCCCCGGCCTTCTCGTCCATCACAACCGCACCGTCACCCTCTAACTCAAGCAACGGTAAAAACACCTTCAGTGGTGTAGACAGAACATGACTACAAGCATCACCATACAAAACTTTCTCAGTCTGCGGACCGGAACTCATGAGATGAAGATTGTCCGAGATTGTCCTGAACTTCGTGCGTATACGTTGCGGTGAAATCATCACAATCCTCACCAAAAGAAAACCGAGCGTCAATTTCTTCCAGAAATGCTTTGGTGTACGTATCGTCACTGGACAGCCCAACATGCTCCAGTACGTCAGGCAAGGCTGACCCCAGGTGGTTCATGTCAGGCAAATCACCTTCGGCCACATTGAAGGCAAAATCCATGTTGTGGTCAGCATCAACCGCAAGCACCGGACGGCTTTTCTGCAGATAAAACGCTGCTTGGGTCGCAAGTGACGTTTTGCCACTACCTCCTTTACCAAGAAAGTTGATTATCATGATTGCAAGCAGGTATTACAGATCCCACGAACGATGACAGAAACATTGTTCTCTGTAGGCACCTTCTCTTTTAGGTTGTTTTCGTCAAGGAAAACTGCTTCCGTCTTGTTGCAATCGTCACAAACAAAATGGCTTGAGCTTTCGTGTTTGTCGGCCAGTTCATACTTTTTTGTCTCGTCGACAAATACACTTTCTAACTGTCCGTCTTCCTCAAGCCGGTTGAGGTTTCGGTACACAGTTGATTCATCAATCTCTGGTAGGGCTGAAGCCAGTTCCTGGGCAGAAAGCAGATGGGCGTGGGAGAGCTTCTGTAAAATCTGCTGCTTTTGAGTTGTCTGCCGACGGCGATTTTCAGGCATGACAACTCGTAACGTACCATCTTACACTGCTTATTGCAAATTAATTGCAATAAAAAGCTACTGCTTATTCTTTGGTGTACCAAAATAATAAAGGCCAAGAATTAGCAAAAAAGCTATCAACGCCAGCAAGGGAAGAAATACCGGACGAAAGCCGACGGGTCCAATATAAAGCGGGTGAGCAAACGAGCACGGCAGCGCAAACCCACACGCCTGCGTGGGATCACGCCAGACTAAAAGAAAGTGAACCAACGAAAACAGACTGCCAACACCGGCCAGCGGATACACCAGCCAACGCTCCCAGTGGATACCCCAAAGTATCGCGCCACCGACAATTACAGGCAGCGGATACATAAACACCCGCTGCCAGACACAAAGCGTGCACGTGTCCCACCCAAGCTGTGTTGAGGTAAATAAACTTCCAGCAACTGCCAAAGCAGCAACCGTAAACGCAAGCGTGCGGCAGTACTGTCTGATTTCGTTCATACGTTAACGAGTGTTAATTCATCTGCATACCAGCATCTTCAGAAACGGTGACTGTGGTTGTGGTCATAATAGACTCACCATCAACAGCATACTCCCGATGATCGTTTGTGTTTAAAGTTACCTTGATTTCGTACGTACCCGGTTTTAGTTTCGGCAGATGATACCACGGACCATACGCGCGGCTTATTTTTATGTCATCGACAAAGACGTGCGCATGCCCTTCGCCAAGCAAGTGATCTTCACTAACTGATTCGGGAGCAAACTGGAAATTTGTTGTGTCTATGAACAAATGATAATGGCCAGGCATCTTAGTATCTTCCGTAACATCAACCTCAATATCAGGAGCGTCTTGAGCCGGAACATTACGGGTATCGTGCCGGTGCATGCCGGCTCGTGATAACTCAACAGGATAACGCTTAAGCGTTTGGTTTGCGCTGTTTTGTTGTGTTGTGCCCGCCGCTTGCAGTCCGACAAAGAGCCCAATTAATACAGCGGTTATTGATATTACAATTACTTTTGTCTGCTTCATATATTGAAATTATGCGCAAATAACCAAACCATACTCTCGCGGACGTCAGCAAACGTGTCCTTCCTTTTAGCCCCAAAGCAGTCAACCGGTATTTGTGTATTAACCACTACAGCCTTTAACATTCATTAGTTTATCAAGTTTTCGTAAACTCATCCACAAATATAATCAGTTCAAATTCTGTGCCCAAAGAGACTTTTCTCTGCGCAAGCTCGTGAGCGAAGCTGGAACTGCTATGAAAGCTTTAGTTAATAATTTACACCCTAAACCTACTTACTGAACAAGAAACCTATAGAACCTCCTTTTCGAACAAATAGATTAGCTCCGCAAAAGCTAACTATTATACTTTTATTTACTATTGATGAAATTCTCTATTCTTTCTCTCCACTTAAAAACTTCGGGTAGGCTGTCTTCTTTAGCTTGTTCGTAGGCCTCATCTTTATCTTTCCACTCACCCCCATCGGAAGATTTATCAAGCCTCTTCCAAATAGCGTTTCGGTTTATCCCGTTCTTTTCCAGTATCTCAGTAGACGGATTTACTTGCTCAAGATCAACTTGGTTTATGACCGGGCCTCTAAAATCAGGCGTATAAAGTTCCAAGACTCTTCCATATATTGTAGGCTCATCATCTTGTTTCTTGGCATAAAACTCAGAAACTCGTGCTTTCCCATAGTCTTCATCTGTATCAAATTCTTCTTTCAATCTTTCATTGAGCTGAAGAGTAAACACATCGATTACATTTTTTCTGATCTCATAACTATAGTTTCTGAAAGTCTTACCAATCATGCCACCGTTTCTAATTTTTGTATCTATCTCATACAACTCGGGGCTGTCCTCGTCGTATGTAAGAAACGTTAGGGCGTACGTGCGAGAAATATCTTGCTCATCAACTAAGTGCGATTCCCGCACAGGATATTCATCTTCCGGAACCTCTTTCACATCATCATGGCGCAGTACTTTCGCTTCTACTGGACCGTACTTCTCTTCTAAAACATCGCTGTGAAGCCTATCTTTTGTGGGGAAGTGCTCTAGTTCATCCTCTGGGGATGGCCGCTCTGGCCGCGGTTTATTGAGTGGCATAAATCATTCCTATTATAACAATTAATCCGAGTAAACTCGTTCAGTTAAAATCCCGCGCTCTGAGCATAGCAAAGGAGTACTCACTGAGGTGCTTAGAGTGCTTACCCCTTAAGTTAAACTCTCAACTTAGAAAAATCTGCGCAGGCTTGCTGCGTCCTACCATAGCCTCGTAAAAAAAGGGGGCGAAGTCTGCCACATTACTTGTTTTGGGTAGTTGGAGTTGAGATAAGAGAAAGGTAAGTTTAACGATTCAAGTAAAGAAAAACCCGTACCCGGCGAGCAGCCGAGCACGGGGATACACCGCGAAAACTCATGCAGCCTGTAGTTGGCTAGGCTGACGGAGTTTTGATCTTTGCATCTTCAAGCTCATCAAGAGCTTCAGTAAGCCTGTTCACCGTCTCGGGTTCGATACCGAGAACATCTGACAGCTTTTTAGAAGCCCTGTTGCAAATCTCCCACCAATCATCTTTATCCTCGATCGAAGAATCGTACTTCTCGTTAAGGCTTTCGATGATTTTTTCGGTGGTCCAGTAGCTTCCTTTTTCCGGCTGGAACATGTGCATGTAAGCCGCAATCTCGAGATCGCTCAGCTCGTCCATCGCGTCAAACAGACGATCTCCGAATAGGAGACGCATCTCAGCGTAGGTATCCTCGATGAGAGTTCCGGCTTTTTGCAGCTCTGCTTTCGAAATCGTTTGGTCCATCGTTGAGGTTTGAGTTTGTTGAAGAGGACGGTGAGTTTGGTTGAACTTTAGTCCAACCTTAAATTAAAACATCAGAATTACTTTGTCAACACTTTAGTTCAAATTCCACTAACCAACCTTTTTAAAATCACTAGTATCAGGATTAAAATTGAGCAGGTACCTGCCCGGAATTTCACCCCGTATAATTCACTACATTTTCATCGCGGGACAGGTATAAAAAAATTCGTTTTTATTATTTCAGCTTCTAAACCGGCGATTTTTAACACTCGCGTACTCACTGCTTTCAACACTTCGTGCCACATATACATTTCCGCTAGTAATGGTGATGCGCTTGGTCGCCCTCACCGAGTTGGTGTTGAGTGTATCGGACAAGCTGTCTCAAACGAAATAGTAAAGGATGCCATCTTCGGCATACTTGATAATAGCGAGAAATACGCTCACAATATATTGAACGTGATACGTTTGCGTCCTTTCATTCCTGCACTTATTGCCAGAATACCCAATCATAAATATATGACCGCAACATCTAAAAACGATAACAACCAGAGAAAGCTAAGGCCATATAATGATGCGTGGATCTCCCGTGCCAGCGATGAGATTAACACATTACACGATGCATTTACAGATCCCGTTTCCATTGAGCATGTAGGCGGTACGGCTGTTGCCGGATCTCGCAGTCGGCCGGTAATCGACCTGCTTTTAGTTTATGATACAAAAAATACATCAAAAGAAGCGGTTCGCGAAACGCTTGTAGAAATGGGATTTTCTTTCGATAACACATCACAGCTGTTTCAAAGTAATGACGGCATGGTTTCTCTTGCTATTGCAGAGGTAAATGAAAGTGGGGAAGCGGCAGAGGCTGTCATGTTCCGCGATCTCTTACGAAGTAATCCAGAATTACTAGAGTCGTACAATAGTAAGAAAGCTAAGTGGAGCAAGAAGCATGGAACAGACAGTCACACGTATCGAGAAAACAAACGCAGTTTCCAAAAAAATGTAATAAAGGGTATCGATAGAGGCGGTGAAACTTTCGCGGAATATATTGAGAAACTTGAATCTGATCGATCGGTTGGTGTTGTCCCGATACGATTCGATGACTGCTCTCATGAAAGCGAGCAGAAAATTCGTATGTGTCTCGTGCATGCAAAAGAAGGTTTCTGGAGCTTTCCGAAAGGTCATCCTGAAAATGAAGAAACAGACTTAGAAACTGCATCTCGTGAGCTTTCCGAGGAAACCGGTATTGGAAACGCGTGTATACTTACTGATCATACTTTTGTTGATGAGTTTACGTTTCAAGATGGACCGCGCAGTGTTAAAAAGACAGTACAATATTACCCGGCGATTGCTCCTAAAGAAGAACATCACATCGCGGAACAGTGGGAGCATGAAATCTCTGAGTACCGCTGGGTGAGCCCAAGCAATGCAATTGAGCTTGCAAATTTTCTTACCACACAAAAGATTGTCGATTGGCTAGAAAATGAAAATGTCAGTGAGTGGATTAACAATCACTGTAAATAATTATGTAAAAATATTTAAAGCAATTAAAACAAGTGACGCTAGGACGAAAAAGCAGAAAACATGATCATCATTCAAGCAAGCTCAACCTACCAACTTTTGAGAGCTCGGTTTTGATTACTTTTCGACACGAGAGCGAAGGGTTTAATCCGGTTCCTGCTCAGCTACAAAAGCCACCTTAAGGCGACTTTTTTGCGCGGGCGACCGGATTTGGTCACGAATAATTTTGCTGACGCAAAATTTTCTCGACCCCAGCTCGCTATTTTTGCCTTGCGGTTCGCAAACAAAAATATAGCTACGCTTTTCAAAGTCCGGCGCACGCAAAGAAAGTTGCGTGCTTCGCCTGCTCACTCGTTTTATTCGCTGCGCGGGCGACCGGATTTGAACCGGCGATCTCGTCCGTGACAGGGACGCATGTTAACCACTACACCACGCCCGCAAGCAGTACGCATATTACTACAAAAACTACCAAAACAAAAATCCGCAATCAGAAATCCACGAAACTGTGCGGGCATATCACGATACACCTTCGAGCTCGTAGCTAACGGTGGTCGAGCGTCGATATGTTGTAGGTATCTGCAAGCGCACGGTCAATCTGGGCGCAAATGTACTCGATGTCAACACCAGGTTTGGTATACACCCGGATTTCCTGGTTGGCGCCACCACCGGTTATAGACAGTAAAATGGTCGTAGCTTCCTTGATAATCTTTAGTCGGTCCGCACCAGAAGAAGCGTCGTTATCAATATAGCCAGGCATGATCTTTTTCACGGCTTTTTGCGCCTGCAAAAATTCCAAAACCGGGACCGCGAACTCTATCGCCGTTGAGTGATTGGCGCTTATTTTGTCTCCGGAAAAATGCGGCAAATTCGTGTGGTGTTAAAGCATTAAAATGAAATACCCGAAAGCCTAGTCGCTTCGCTGGCCCAACTAACCAAACAGTAGCTTGTCAAATACATGAGAAAAACCGGCGAGTATGGAAGGATTGTAATCTTCGGTTACAACTGTCTTTTCGTAAATATCTGGAAACACTTCAGCATGATATTTTTCTCGCAATTTTTGGTAGTCAGATTGATCGTAGATCTCCCAAAACGTGTCTTCCGGGTAGTAGTGGTGAGCATACAGAACCTTCCGTCCGCCTAACTGTCTGACTTTCTTTTCTAAATCCCGGTTAGCCTCCAGATAGTCTTCAAAGTTATCGCTTATCTTTCCCCACACGCCGATATTGAATACCGTATTGGTATCAATATAAGACGGTGGGGTTTGCGTCCGTATCCGGTTCAATCGGCAAAACCCACTGTGGAGATATATTGTGCTTCTTTTGGATATACTGCATAAACTCAACAGCTGACTCTTCCGGCAAACAAATGTCCTGGATAATATACTTCTGCGATAAATCTGTCACATGAAGCAGTTCATACATGTTTTCTGTCCGAAAGCCACGATCAAGGATGGACCGAAGTGATTTTCTAAATGGTAAGTGTAGTAAATCAAACACGTGCTTGCCGGTCCAGAACGCCCCTCTATCATAGCGAAAGAAGTAGTCTTGGATTGGAACTAACTCTTCGTAGCCGTCGTTATTTAGAGCATTATTCTTTACGTGAAGGTAAAACCACTCGTCTTCCTTGTTTTGAAACGTTGTTTGTGGCAGATCTTTATCGTTGGACAGGTTCGCTTCCATAATCACTCCGCTTTCTTCATACATGATGCCGTCCACAAAATCGGGATTTTTCTTGCTTAACCGCTTGGATTTTTCTATTGCATGAGCAAAACCGTCAACGTGATGATACGTTAGGTGGACAAACTGTTTGGCGGGAATAAGTTTAATTTTTGCCTGCGTAAGTATACCCAAAGAGCCATAAGAGCAAGCACTGCCGAAAAATAGATCTTGGTTTTTCTGCCGCGAAGCGCTCATACGCGCTCCGTCTCCGGTAATAATTTCTATTTCTTTTGTGGTCTCATGAAATAAGCCATGTGAAAACGAGCCGCTTTCTCCCGCTCCTCCTTGTATAGCCCCGCCGACAGTAATGGCAGGAAATTCGGGAACAACTGAAGGAATGAGGCCGTGATCAATCGTTGCAGAGACAAGTTCACGCATCGAGACGTTTGGTTCTGCAGTCACCTCTTCTTTGTTTTCGTTAACTTCAATAACTTCGTCTAAATCCTTGGTGTTAATTGAGTCTAATTTCTCCTTATTCGAGCGTGTCGAATTTGAGCTTCCGTGATCAACTCCGGCTTTTTTGTCTGCTTTCCGAAATTTGTTTATTTGTTTTTGTACTAATTTAACTTTTTTACTATGTCTTTGCAAAACGAAATAAGATTACTCTTTACTCTATAACTACAAGGATACTATAAAAATTTATGTAATAACATCGGATACCCGAAAGTGGTTAGAGGTGTCGCGCTACTGCTATTGTTTTTTTAGATGTACTACCAAATCACACCTTTATTTATGTCTGACGGATAATTTTTGTGGGGTGGAATTTGTAACGGGACGGACATAAAAAAACAATTTCGTCTTCAGCCTTTCAGCTTCCAGATCGATGCTTTTTCGGTGTATGTCGGGGGTGAGATTCCCTTCCGATAAATCTGCTGACGCAGATTTTCTACAGGCCGAGTCTCACTATCTTCGCCTTGTTAAGCAAAGCTTAACAAACTCAGATATAGTTGCGACTTTCAAATCCCAACGCGAGCAAAGAAATTTGCTCGCTCCCCCGCCACAATTTTCGTTACACTCAAATTGTGTCGGGGGTGAGATTCGAACTCACGACCTAACGCGTATGAGACGCTCGCTCTAACCGCTGAGCTACCCCGACAAGTTATGTGTATTTCATGTTAACAACTACGACAACAACTCCTTACTTAATTCCAAAACTCGCATTTACGCCCTGAACGTGGTTCTGGTGAAGCCAGGTTCTCTGGTTCGGGGCTACCCCGACTCATTCCTTTTCATTATACCGACTTTAGGCGGCACATTCAACGGCTGCATATGAACTGTAGTCACAAATACGATACAATATTACATATGTCTGCATATACTCCACTTGAAGATTACCGACTTATCGGCGATGTAAAAACTGCGGCTTTAGTAAACAATAATGCCCGAATTGACTGGTTGTGTGTGCCGGATTTTGATTCAGCGGGAGTTTTCAATCGGTTGCTGGATAAAAACGGCGGACATTTTGCGGTTGATGCTAACAATTACAACTCCAGTTCACAATACATACAAGACACAGCTATCGTTCAAACAGAATTTACACAAAGCGACCATGCATTTGCCGTTCATGATTTTATGGTTCCACAGCCGCTTACTGAAATTAAAGGTAATCTGCTTGTGCGCAACATACACGGAAAATCACAGGATGGCAGTGTGACCCTTTCGTATATACCCCGACCAGAGTACGGCCGGATCGCTCCTGATTGCAAGTTCAATGCATCCTCAAACCAGTTGTCTTTTCGTCTTGAAAACGGAACCGTTACGTTAGGCCTTCCGGACAATACAACGGTTGAATCCCCAGATACGGGTGTCTACACTCTTACAATTTCCTTGCAAGCTGATGAGACAAAAACATTTATACTGGAGTATACACCAGAACCACACAAAGTAGCGGCAAAATCTACTGATCAACTAGAGAAAAGCACAAGAAAGTTCTGGCGAAACTGGGTAACGAAAGCGCATACATTTGATTTTTGTCGCGGGCAGATGAAGCGATCTGCTATTACCTTGAAACTACTACAGCATTTTGATACCGGAGCGCTTGTTGCCGCCCCGACAACCTCACTACCGGAAGTTATCGGCGGCAGCCGCAACTGGGACTATCGGTATGCTTGGGTACGCGATGCAACATTTACCCTGTATTCTCTTTTGACACTAGGGCTAAAAAAAGAAACAAAAAAGTTCTTGTCCTACGTCTGCAACATTTTAACCTCCCAAGAGCACCAGCAAAGAATTAAAGATCTGACACACTTTTATACTATTCACGGCGACAACGTTCAGGCAGAATATAACCTCGAACACCTTGAAGGATACAAGACGTCTCAGCCGGTACGAGTTGGCAACAGCGCTTCAAAGCAGTTCCAACTGGATACGTACGGAGTGATGATTGATGTGTTTTATCTCGCTCAGCGGAAGGGGATTGATTTAACACAGAAACACCAATCAATCATTTGTAGCCTGGTTGCTGCCATAGAAGACCGGTGGCATAAAAAAGATAACGGCATCTGGGAAGTGCGAGGGCAACGTCAACATTACACATACAGTAAGGTCATGTGCTGGGTTGGGATTGATCGAGCACTACGGATGAAAAACAAACTCTCCTTTGATAATGAAAGAATTGAAGACCTAAAACAACTACGCTCACAAATTGCCAACTGGATTTGGGATAACTGTTTTGATCACAAGACGGGTAAACTCACCCAGCACCCGGACACCGATGCTCAAGATGCAACAAATTTTCTGTTTCCGCTTGTACAGTTTCTTGATAAAGACAAAGATATTACGAAAACAATAATCGAAAACACCCGCAAGGAGTTGTGTTTTGATGACGTGTTTGTGTATCGGTACCGCAACGATGATGGTCTTAACGGCGATGAGGGGGCATTTATTTTATGTTCGTACTGGCTTATTTCCGCCCTAGCGAAGATTGGCGAGTCAAAACAAGCACTAAGCTTGTTTGAGAAACTCGAAAACCAGTTTAGCAATTCCGGTCTGTTCCCAGAAGAAATAAGCCCAAACAATGGCGTCTATCTCAGTAACTTCCCGCAGGCGTTCTCACACATGGGCTATATAATGAGCGCGTACTACATCCAAAAATACTCTCCGGATATCAGCTAATAGCAAAGCTCGGCCGTTACGCCGAGCTTGCCATTGAAGCCAAGAGAGCTCTGTCGCTGGATCTAATTTCCGCTAATTTGCCCGTCACCATCGACATCAGCTGCGGCTTTTTGCCGAAACGATAAATCAGTCTGACCATTTGCATACCTCTGAATTACTTGTGCATCTTCAGCGTTCACTGATCCGTCGTCGTTAACATCACCAAGTGTTATCTCCGCAGCGGGGAAATCGTTTATCTCTTGCAAGATAAACTGTTCGATTAAGTCAAGATCTGTTTGCTGCTCGGGTTGCTGTATTTGCAGATCAATTGTGTCGGTGTCTGTATTACCGTCACTATCTCGCACCGTTACCGCAAAAGTTGCTGTTCCCGGCGTGTCAAAGGAGGTGGAAAGACGTAAGCGGTCTGAAAATTCACCGACGCCGGAATTGCGTGGTGTGTCAACCTCCCACTTATACTCCAGATCATCTCCGTCCGGGTCACTGGAACCTTCAGCAGATACCGTAAATTGTTCGCCGATATCTACCGTTTGCGACGGATCAACAGATAAGCGAGCTTCCGGCGGCTGGCTGCCTTCCTCCTGAACCTGTACTGTAACGGATGCGGTGTCTGCGCTTTCTTCGTCTGTTATGTCCTGTGCCTGATAGTCGAACGTCCAAGTTCCCGTATAGCCCGGCTCTGGTGTGTACTCAACTGAGTTTATCCGGTAAAGACCATCACCAAGCTCGTCGTAATCCACAACAGACCAGCGACCGTTTGCTGCACCAGGGAAAGACATTCCGTCAACTATCAGATCGCCGCCGCCCGGATTGGAGTCATTATTGAGCAAATCGTCGGCACTGATAGTCAAACTTTGGTTTTCTTGGGTGGTGAATGAGTCATCGGATGCTTGCGGCGATTGGCCTGATTCGGTGATTGTCACGGTTGAGCACTGAGTAGTGTCTGATGCGCCGTCATCGTCAGTTACTGTCAGCGTCGGATTGTACGTGCCGGGACTGGTGTAATACTCGCCGGTGCTTTCGGTGCTGTCGGTGCTGCCGTTGTCAAAGTCCCAGGTGTAACTTTGGATGCTTCCGTCCGGATCTGATGAGCCGGATCCACGGAAAGCGATCCAGGAATCGCCTTCGCCACTTGTTGGGTTAACCGAACAACTGGCATTCGGCGCTTGATTGTCAGAGTCGCTATCGCGAACATCAACCGTTATCTGGCCTCGGTCAGAATCTTCGCCGTCAGTTACGGTATACGTGTAGTCTACCGTGTCACCTTCATAGCCATCCTCGACTTGTACAAAAAACGACCCGTCACTGTTGAACTCTGAAGATGCACCTTTGAAGTTACTAATTTGGTCAACACCATCACCCTCATCTA